>PMVV01000189.1 GCA_003166475.1 Bryobacterales bacterium
CGCCAGGTGGCCGGCGGCCCAGGCGCGCACTGCCAGCCCGATCAACGAAATGGGCAGGCCGTAAGCGAGCGAGCGCGCATCCGGGTGCGAGAACCAGGCAAACGCGGCCACCAGAGCGAAGCCGCTCGGCACGCGCAGGCGGGCGACGAAATCGGCGTAGGGTTTGGGAAAGAGCAGTCTCAAGCCAGACAATCCGCCGGATGGGTTCGCCGCGCGAGCCGCGGCTGAAGCGCGTCGAACACCGCATCGGGAGTCACGGCGCGCATGCTGGGATCGATCTCGGTGCGGCGCTTGTAGGACGTGACGGCGCTGGGGCTGCGCAGCACCGTGAAGCTGCCGCCGTAGGGGCCGGTCTGCGCGGGATCGGTCGGCCCGAAGATTGCGACGCCGGGTTTGGCCAGGGCGGCGGCTACATGCAGAGGTCCGCTATCGACGCCCACCACCGCGGCGGCGCGGCGGGTCGCGTCGATGAGCCCTTCGATCGACGACAGATGGAGCACGGCGCCAGCGACACCGGCCAGCTCGTCGCGCTCGCCCGGCGGACCGTTGAGCACTAGCGGGACATCGGCCTCGCGGCGCAGACGATCGGCCAGGCGCGCATAGTATTCCAACGGCCACTGCTTGGCCCGCCAGCCGCTTAGCGGACTGGCCAGGACGAACGGGCCGGCCGGCAAATCACCCTCCGCACGGCCTGGCGGCAAGGGGAACGAATGCAGAGCGGTCGATGCGCCGGCGGCCGCCGCCAGTTCCAGATTCCGATCCACGCGGTGGGCGGATCGGGCCGGCACTCGATCGGAATAGAACATGGCGGCCAGGGGCTCCCGCGCCAGCGATCGATCGAAGCCGTAGATCCGTTCGGTGCGGGCGGCGCAGGCGACCAACGCGGATTTGATCAACCCCTGGAAATCGACGGCGAAGTCGAAGCGTTCGGCGCGCAGTTCGCGCCAGGCACGCGCCAGGCCGGCGCCGGTGCGCCGGTCCAGATGCACCACGCGGTCTACGAACGGGTTGGCTTGGAGCAGCGGCGCCCAGCGCGGCTCGACTACCCAGGTCACCTGCCATCCGGGGAAGCCGAGCTTGAGCGAAGCGGCGGCCGGCAGCGCGTGGATAATGTCTCCCATTGCGCCCAGCCGCACCACCAGGATACGGCCGCTGTTTCGGGGATTTCTCACCCCAGTAGTCTAGCATCCTCACAGGCTGAAGCCTGTGCTACCAGGTCGAGTGCTACGGCGGCGACGCGATCAGCGGTGACGCGGGTCATGCAACGGTGATCGATGGGACACGCGCGCAGCAGGCAGGGGCCGCACTCCACCTGTTCGCGCACGACGCGCGCCCAGGCGCCTGTGGGTCCGGTGGTGGTGTCGTCGGTGGCGCCGAATACGGTGACGGTGGGCACGCCCAGCGCGGACGCAATGTGCATGGCTCCGGAATCGTTGGTCAGGAACAAGCGGCACGCGGCGGCCAGGTCGATGAACTGGCGCAGGGTGGTCTCGCCGGCGAAGTTGCGCGCGGCGATGCCGGCGGCGCGGATCGCCGCAGCCAGCGACTCGCATAGCGGACGCTCAGCCGCGGAGCCGAACAGCGCCACTGACGCGCCATGCGCGCGGGCTGCCAGCACCGCTGTTTCGGCGAAGCGCTCCGGCAGCCAGCGCTTGGCATCGCCATAGGCAGCGCCGGGGCTGACTCCCACCACCGGCGCCGGTACGCCCGCGGCGCGCAAGGCATCCAGACCGGCTGCGCGCGCCGCCTCGCGGCTATCCAGCCGGATGTCCACACACTGCGGATATTCGTGGATAAGGCCGGCGCGGCGCAGCAGTTCCAGGTAATAGAAGCGCTGGTGGCGCGGGATCTCGCCGGGCTCGGGCGGCGGAATCGCGTCGGTGAGCAGCCAGCCGCGCCCGTCGCGCCGGTAGCCGATGCGGCGGGGAATGCGCGCCATCCATGCTGCCAGCGCGGCGTCGAAGGAATTGGGCAGCAGGATGGCGCTATCGAAATTCTCGCGGCGCAGGGCGGCGGCGGCCTGGCGGCTGCCCGCGCAGAGTATCACGGCGTCGACGGCCGGTTCGCGGGCGTACAGATCGGCGACCACGGGGCGCGCGGCGACGGTTACATGCGCGCCTGGGAAGGCTTCGCGCACGGCACGGATGGCCGGCAGCGACATCACGGCGTCGCCCAGCCAGTTGGTTGCGCGGATCAGGATTTTGGTTTGGTTTCGCGGCAGACAGCTATTTTAGCAAGAGCGGGGCTCAAGCCCGCCACATTTTGCTTTGGGCGCAAGGAACGGATAGTTTTCCAGCGCCACAGCGGGTAACCTCGAACTATGGCTACCTTGCTCGAAGCGAATTTCTGGGAGGCGCTGTTGACCCGCGACACGCACATGGACGGCGTTTTCTTTTTCGCCGTGATCACTACCGGCGTGTACTGCCGTCCGTCGTGCCCGTCGCGGCGGCCGCGGCGCGAGAACGTGATCTTTTTCCAACGGCGGGATGCCGCCGAGCGCGCCGGCTTCCGGCCCTGCCTGCGCTGCACCCCCGATCGCGAGCGGGCGCGCGACGCGCAGTCGGAGATGGTCGAGAAGATCTGCCGGTACCTGGAGGGGCATCTGGACAAAGCCGTCACGCTGGACGGACTCAGCCGCCAATTGCATCTCAGCCCGTTCCACCTGCAACGGACGTTCAAGGCAGCCACCGGAATCACGCCGCGCGCCTACGCCGATTTCTGCCGGCTGGAGTCGTTCAAAGGCGGCTTGCGCGAGGGCCGCTCGGTCACTACTTCGCTCTATGACGCTGGTTACGGGTCCAGCAGCCGGATTTACGAACGGGCGGCGTCGCAGCTCGGCATGACGCCCACCGCCTACCGGCGCGGCGGCGCTGGCCTTACCATCCGCTACGACATTCTGGATACGCCCGCCGGCATGCTGTTGGTGGGGGCCACCGGCAAGGGCGTTTGCGCGATCCAGTTTGGCGGCTCGGCGAAGAAGCTCGAAGAGGCCGTACGCGCGGAGTTTCCGGCCGCCGACGTGCAGCGGGATGCGGCGTTTCTGAGCGTATGGGCCGGCCAGTTGCGCGCGCACCTCGGCGGGCGATTGCAGAAGCTGGATGTGCCGCTCGACATACAGGCGACCGCTTTTCAGCGGCGCGTCTGGGAGTATCTGCAAACGATCCCTTACGGCAGCACGCAATCGTACGGCGAGATCGCCCGGGGAATCCGGCAACCGCGCGCGGCGCGGGCCGTGGCGCGGGCCTGCGCATCGAACCCGGTGGCCGTGGCGATCCCATGCCATCGGGTGGTGCGGAGCGACGGCGAGGTGGGCGGCTATCGGTGGGGCGCCGGCCGCAAGCGCAAGTTGTTGCAGATGGAGAGTGTGGGGCGGAGTTAGCGGCGATCCGCAAAAAGAGGCGGCCTGAGAGGCCGCCGCAGGCCGAGGGCCTGCCCCACGTTACACTTTTTACAGAACTTTTACAAGACCCGAACCACCTCCCAGCTTACTCGCTCGTAGCATCAGTATAGGCGAAACGCTTAAAGGAGACTTTGGATGGGACCGTTTCAGAATACTGCAACGCAGGAGCACCGCTACCATGACCAGCACCTGGACATGGATTTCGAGCACAAAACCACATTGCTGGATGCCAAACCGCTGGGACTGACCCGCAAGGAGTACGACCTGCTGGCCCTGCTGATTCAGAATGCAGGCGAGGTGGTCACCCGCGAAGCGCTGCTGTTGCGCGTGTGGGGTTACAGCAACCAGATCCGCACGCGGACGTTGGACGTACACATCCGCCGGCTGCGCAAGAAATTGGGCGAGCACAGCGGCACGTATATCGAGACGATTTTCAGCGTGGGGTACCGGTTTCAGCCCTTTCGTGCGCCCCGGCTGGTACAGAGGGCGCCGCAGATGATGGCTTTGGGCGCATGATGAAAAACCGCCGCCTGAAAGGCGGCTGCGGGCATGATTGCCCGCCCTCCAGGGCGTTAATTGAGGAGGCGGCCCTGGCGCATGTAGGCCGGCGTGTCGAGGTCGTCAGGATCGAAGGCCGGCTCCGGTTCGCCATTCACCAGCGGCTCCGGTGCTGGCTCGGGTGGGGCTGCCACGGCCGCTACCGGCTCGGACCAGAATGCCTGCGGCGGCGGCGCGGGCGGCGCTTCCGCGGCAGGCGCGTACTGCGGCTGGAAGCCGGTGGCGATCACGGTGATCTTCACGGCGTCGGCCATGGACTCATTCATCGTCACGCCGAAGTTGATCTGGCCGTCCTCGCAATCGGCGGCTTCGCGGATGATGGAGCAGGCTTCATTGACCTCGTGCAGGCCCAGGCGGCTGGATCCCGTGATATTGATCAGCACACCGCGCGCGCCGCTGATGCGCGAGTCTTCGAGCAGCGGCGAATTGATGGCCTGGCGGGCGGCGTCCACGGCGGCATTTTCGCCGCGTCCCACGGCGGTGCCCATCATGGCGTAGCCCATGCCGAGCATGGTGGACTTGACGTCGGCGAAATCGCGGTTGATGATGCCGGGCGTGTTGATGATGTCGCTGATGCCTTGCACGGCCTGGCGCAGCAGATCGTCGGCCAGTTTGAAGGCTTCGAAGAAGCTGGTGCCGCGGGGCACCAGTTTCAGCAGCCGGTCGTTGGGAATGGCGATGACGGTGTCCACCGTGGAGGCGAGCTTCGCCAGGCCATGGTCGGCCAGGCGCATGCGGCGAGCGCCTTCGAACGAGAAGGGCTTGGTGACCACGGCGATGGTGAGCGCCTCCAGCTCCTTGGCCAGCGAGGCGATGACGGGCGCAGCGCCAGTGCCGGTGCCGCCGCCCAGTCCGGCGCTGACGAAGACCATGTCTGCGCCTTGCAGCAGCTCGACGATTTTGTCGGTGTTTTCGAGCGCGGCCTGGCGGCCGATCTCGGGGTTGCAGCCTGCACCGAGCCCGTTGGTGATCTTCGGGCCAAGCTGCAGCTTACTGGGCACCTCGCATGCGGCCAAGGCCTGAGCGTCGGTGTTCATGGCGCAGAACTCGACGCCGGGCATGCCTTCGCGATGCAGACGCGCCACGGCGTTGCAGCCGCCACCACCCACGCCGATGACCTTAATGCGCGCACCACCGGCGGCTTCTTCTTGAATCTCGTATTTCAAATCGGAGTCGATCAATGCCATAAAGGCCCCTTTCGGAAGAAGACAGAAGACAGAAGACAGAAGTCAGAAGACGGAATGCGGCTTCTTACTTCTGACTTCTTACTTCTGTCTTCTTGCTTCATTTCAAGATTTTTCCCAGCAGCCCATAGGACTGCCTTTGCAACTCGTGCTGCGATTTCAGCTTGGCCGAGTACATGGCTAGCCCAGCCACCGTCGTCCAGGCCGGGTCGGAGAGTTCGTCCGGCCAATTCCGGATACCTACGGGCAGCGCATTCGAGACCTGGCATTGGAGCACCTCCTCGGCAACTTCGCAGAGGCCTTCCAGGCGTGCGCCGCCGCCGCACAAGAACATGCCGCCCATCAGCGCTCCTTCCATGCTCACGCGGGCCAGTTCCCGCTGCACCATCTGGAACAGATCCAGGGCGCGGGATTCCAGGATGCAATTCAACGTGCGCCGCGACACATCGCGATCCTCGCGGGAGGCCACTTCGACGAAACTGTTTTCGGCCGTGACATCGGCCCTGGCGCTGCCGAATTCGTGCTTGATGGTCACGGCATCCTCGAAACCGATGCACAACCCGCGCGCCACATCGCGCGAGAAGTGGTCGCCGGAGATGGGCAGGCTCACAGCCAATTGAAGGGCGTCCCCGTAGTAAACCACCAATTCGGAGGACTGCGCGCCGATGTTGAGTACGGCGGCGCCTTCGCGGCGGTCCTCCGGCAGCACCGCAGCGTAGCAGGCGGCCAGGCCTTCGCAAACGGTGTCCTCCACGGCCAGATGCGCGAGGTTCACGGCGGTGACCAGCGATTCGTGCTCCCTTTGCGAGGTCATCACCAGGTGGACGTTGGCTTCAATCTGGTCGGCGATCATTTTGCGGGGATCGCGGTGGCCGGGATGGCCGTCCACCAGGAAGTCCTGCGGGAACATCTGCAGGATCATTGCGCCTTCCGGCAGGCGCACGCGCGTGGCGCGTTGGACGGCGCGGTTGACGTCGCGCTGTTCGACGCTACGCGAACGCCCGAGATCGTGCAGGCCGCGGCAATTGGCTCCGCGGACGGTCGCGCCGACTCCCACCACAGCGCTCTCCACGGAGACCTGGGCGTCGGTCTCGGCCACCCGCAGCGCGGCCAGCATGCATTCCGAGACCGCGGACTGGTCGGCGATCAGTCCCTTCGCCCAGCCCCGGGAGGGGACCGATCCGCACCCCAAAAAGCGCATGCAGTTATCTTCGAGGAGGCAAATGACGCAGCGGGTCCAGGCGCTCCCGGCGTCCAGCCCCACGGCGTTGTATGTTTTGGGCGTGCTCATTGTTTGGACTGCTCCTTGGCGGTAATGCGGTCGTCCAGACGCAAATCGAAGGTCGTGACATTGGCCGCGTGCTTGCGGATTTCCGGATAGTGGAGCAGGAAATTCTGCAGACGTTTTGCGTAATTACCGTCGCCGAGCTTGAGTTCGAGCGGGCGGCCCTCCACCTGGGCAACTACCGTGAGGTCGTCGGGAACGGCGGCGTTGATTTCGGAAACGTTTTGTCCGGCAGGGCCGAGGTCGTCCATGAGGGTCTGCATGGCGCGTACGCGGACGCGGCGCTCGGTATCGGTTTGATCGTCGCTCAGGCCGGTCATTACGGGAAAAGCGAACTGCGCGCGCAGGGGCGGATCGAGCAGGACGCCCTGCGCATCCACCAGCAGGAAGCGCGCGGCCGAGCCGGAGCTGCGATGCAACGGCAGACTGACGAAGGCCACCGGCTGGCGCTCGGTGATGCGCACCAGGAGGCGGTTCGGCCAGACGCGCGAGACGGCGGCGTCTTCCACCCAGTCGACCGCCAGCAGGCGGCGGCGGCGCTCGTCGAGCGGCACGGCGAAGATGCTGCGGCCATAATCGCCGGCGAAGACGCGCAGCAGTTTGGCACGCGCGGCGTAGGTGACGCCCTGGAGGGTCAGCGCGGCGCGGTCTTCGCTGGAGAAGATGAATTGCGGATCGCGGAGCACGTAACGATGCGCCTGGCGAGCGGCCAGCGCGCTGGAGACGAAGACGGCGCACCAGGCGCAGGCGGTCAGCCAAAAGCGCCAGCGAAATGGGGGACGCGCTTTTTCGCGCGGCATCAGTTTGGCCCCCCTTCCTGCTGTTTCAGGCGTGCCAGCAGCAGATCGCCGGCCTGCCAGACGTTGCCGGCGCCCAGGGTCATTACCAGGTCGCCTTCCTCGGCCACCCGCAGCAGGGCTTCGACGCCGCGATCGATGGTACCCACGTATTCCACGCCGCGATGTCCAAACTGCCGGATACGCTCCGCCACGGCCTCGGCATTCACTCCTTCGATGGGACGCTCGGAGGCGGCGTAAATGTCCAGGATCAGCACGGTGTCCGCGTCGTGGAACGCGCCGCCAAATTCATCGAGCAGGTGGAAGGTGCGCGTGTAGCGGTGCGGTTGAAACAGGGCGTGGATGCGCCGGAAGCCGCACAGGCGCGCCGCGGCGAGGGTGGCGCGGATCTCGGTGGGGTGATGTCCGTAGTCGTCGATGACGGTGATGCCGCGCTCCTGGCCGCGCGTCTGGAAACGGCGGTCCACGCCGCTGAAGCTGGCCAGGGCCTCGCGAATTTTATCGGGTGCGACTTCCAGTTCCAGGGCCACGGCGGCCGCAGCGGTGGCATTCAGCACGTTGTGCCGGCCGGGGATGCGCAGGTGGAAACGGCCCAGCGCGGTTTGGCGGTAGCGCAGGCTGAAATCGCTGGCGAACGGGCCGCAGCAGATTTCGCCGGCCTCCAGATCGGCCTGGGTGCTGGCGCCGTAGGTGATGGTGCGGCGGCGGATGGAGGGCAGGATGGTCTTCACGTTATCGTCGTCCACGCAGACGATGGCGGCGCCGTAAAAGGGAACCTTGTTGACGAACTCGATGAAGGCGGCGCGGATTTCGTCGAGCGAGGCGTAGTGATCGAGGTGTTCGCGATCGATGTTGGTGACGATGGCGAGGATGGGCGCGAGCTTGAGGAAAGAGCCGTCGCTTTCGTCGGATTCGACTACCAGAAAATCGCTGTGGCCGACGCGCGCGTTGGAGCCGCCCATGGTGGCGACGCGGCCGCCCACCATGACGGTGGGGTCCAGGCCGGCATGATTCAGGATGGTGGCGGTGAGGGAGGTGGTGGTGGTTTTGCCGTGGCTGCCGGCGATGGCGATGCCGTACTTGAGGCGCATCAGCTCGGCCAGGAGCTCGCCGCGCGGGATCACCGGGATTTGCAGGCGGCGGGCTTCCTGGACTTCGGGGTTCTGTTCGTCGATCGCGGAACTGACCACCAGGGCGCGCGCTCCGGCAACGTTGGCCGCGGCATGGCCTTCGTGGATGGCTGCGCCCATGGCGGACAGACGCTCGGTGATGGGGGTCAGCTTGAGGTCCGATCCGCTGATGGTGTAGCCGAGATTGAGGAGCACCTCGGCGATGCCGCTCATGCCGATGCCGCCGATCCCCGTGAAGTGCAGGTGCTGCCGTCTAAAAAACATTATCTCCTCATATTGTTTCGGGTTTTTGGGGCTTGTGTCAATGAAAAAATACAGAAGGCCGATTGACAATCGGCCTGCAGGTTGCCAACCTGCCCCACAGAGCAGCATGGCCGCAACCAAAAGAGGCGGCCTNNCAGGCCGAGGGCCTGCCCCACGAGAAACCGTACTAGGCACGCGCCACCTCTTCCAGCACGTCGGCGGCGCGGCGGGCGGCTCCGGGATGGGCGAGCGAATGCGCGGCGGCTCCCATGCGGGCCAGGCCGTCGGGATCGGCGGCCAGTTCCGCGACGGTTGCAAAGAGTTTTTCGGCGGTCATCTGGCGATCCACCACCAGGCGCGCCGCGCCAGCGCGCACGAAGGCTTCCGCGTTGCGCAACTGATGCTGGTCGGCGGCAAACGGAAACGGCGAAAGAATCGACGGCTTGCCCGCGGCCGCGAGTTCGGCGACGGCTCCCGCGCCGGACCGGCACACCACCAGGTCGGCCTGGGCGAAAGCGGCGGGCATGTCCGCGATGAACGGCAGGACTTCGCCCTCGATGCCGGATTGCGCGAAGGCCGCGCGCAACTCGTCGCACGCGGCGGGGCCGCTCTGATGGACGATGCGCACCGGCAGCGCCGCCGCGCGAAACAGCGGCCAGCTTTGGCGTGCGGCTTGGTTGAGCGTGCGCGATCCCTGGCTGCCGCCGGTGATCAGCACGGTGAAGCACTCGCCGCGCGGCTTGGGCGGGATGGCAAAGAACTCCTCGCGCACCGGCAGTCCCGTGAGTTCGGTGCGGCCGCGCGGGAAGTAGCGGGCCGTCTCGGGGAAGCTGATGAACGCACGGCGCACATACCTGGCGATACGGCGATTGGTGAAACCGGGTACGGCGTTGGGCTCCATGACGACCACCGGCACCCTGCGGACCAGCGCGGCGAGCACCGGGGGTCCGGCGACGTAGCCGCCCATGCTGAAGACCGCCGCCACGCGCCGGCTTCTCAAGAGCCGCCCGGCGTAAAGGGTGCTGATCGGCAGTTGCATCAAGGTTGCGATCCGTTGACGAAAACCGACGCGCTTGAGGCCGCCGATTTGGATTAGCTCCAGGGGGAAGCCTGCGCGGGGCACCAGGTGGCTTTCGAGGCCGCGCTCGGTGCCGACGAAGAAGGCGTTGTGTCCGCGACGGCGGAGTTCGCTTGCCACGGCGAGGGCGGGGATGATGTGGCCGCCGGTACCTCCGCCGGCGAAGAGGAAGGCGCGGGCGCGGGCGCCTTCGGCGCCGTGGCTGGTGGTTGGTGGCTGGTGGCTGGTGTTTAGCTCGCTGCGCTCGGTCATTTGCGCGCCTCCAGAGCGTTGCGCAGAGCGTGGATCTGCTTGCCTAGTTTTTGGATGGCCGTAACGGCGGCGGTCACTTGTTCCGCGGTGAGGTACTTGAGCCGGACCGAGATTTCGAGCTGGGTCTCGACCTCGGCCAGGGAAGCCTGTGCGATCGATAGGTGGTTTAGGAATTCCTTCGTCGACGCGCGGGACTGACCTTCCGCGATGTTTGACGGAATTGAGACGGCAGCCCGGCGTATCTGCGACCTCAGCCCGTAGTTCTCTTCCGGAGGAAATGACGCAGACAACCCATACAACTTCTCGACCAAATCCATGGCCCCTTGCCAGACGCGAAGCTCCTTATAATTCCGAACCGTTTCCGTCACAACCACCAGCCACCAGCCACCAGCCACCATCCACGGCGCCGAAGGCGCCTCAGGCGCCTCACCCCGCGTGTTCAGAGACGTTCATCAGGATTCCCAGCGAGGCCAGCGTGGACAGCAGCGAACTGCCTCCCGAACTGATGAGCGGGAGCGGGATTCCTTTGGTCGGTATCATGCCCAGCACCACGCTGATATTCATCAAGCCTTGCACCACCACCACGGTGGTGATGCCCAGCGCCAGATAGCGGCCGAAATCGTCGGGCATGCGCATGGCGGCGCGCAGGCCGCGCCAGAGAATCACGCCGAAAGCCAGCAGCAGCCCCACCGATCCCACCAAGCCCAGTTCCTCGCTGACTACCGCATAGATGAAATCGGTATGCGCTTCGGGCAGATAGAGCAGCTTCTGCTTGCCTTGCATGAGACCCGCGCCCACCACGCCGCCAGTCCCCACGGCGATCTTGGATTGCTCCAACTGATAGTTGGTGTCGCGCGAGGTGAGCGATTGGTGCAGGTATTGCTCCAGGCGGCCCGCCGGGTCGATGCGCGAGACGATCTTGAATCCGGGGTCCACAAAGGCGACGACGCGCGCCAAGCGGTAAGGCTTGAGGGCGACGAAGAACACCAGGCCCAGCAACGCGACCCCGCCGGCGATCGCGCAGAAGCGCCAGCGCAGGCCCGCCACAAAAAAGACTACGGTGGCGGTGACACCCAGCACCACGGCGGTGCCGAGGTCCGCCACGACCACCGCCAAGATCACCAGCCCACTGGCCAGCGCGGCCGGGTAGAGCGTAAAGCGCGTGTTGATGGCCGGTGCGCGCCAGGCGACGAAGAACGCCAGAAAGACGACCAGCGCAGGCTTGGCCAGTTCGGAGGGCTGCAAACCGAAGGGACCCATGCGCAGCCAGCGATGGTGCGCCGAATCCACGAAGAACACGATGCCGAGCAGCATCAGCACCAGCCCGATGGCGGCGAAGGCGACCATGGGATTCTGCAGCTTCTGATAGTGCGTCCGCTTGAGGAACATCATCAACAGCAGCGAGGGCACCAGCCACATTCCTTGCCGCAAGACGAAGTGCCAGGAAGAGTGGAACTTCATCTCGGCGATCACGGACGACGCGCTATAGAGGATCACCGCGCCGAAGGCCACCATGCCAATGGTGGTTCCAAAGAGGGTCCAATCGGTCTTGAGTCTTTGCGCCATGTTAGTGTGCGGGCTCCAGTTGTTGTACGAGACGTTTGAAGACCTGGCCGCGATGCTCGTAGCTGGTGAATTGATCGAAGCTGGCGCAGGCCGGCGCCAGCAGGACTGTATCGCCGGGATGGGCGTGCGCATGCGCGAAGCGCACGGCGTTCTCCAGCGTTTCGGAACGCTCCAGCGGCACGGCGCCGTGAAGCTCGGCGGCGATCTTGGGGGCGGCTGCGCCAATCAGCAGGGCGGCGTACGCTTTGGCGGCGAGCGGCGCGCGCAGGGCCGTGTAGTCCAGGCCTTTGTCCTTGCCGCCCAGGATCACCCAAAGGCCGCCGGAGAAGGCGTCCAGCGCTTTGAGGGTGGCGTCCACGCTGGTGGCTTTCGAATCGTTATAGAAGTCGACGCCATTGAGATTGCGCACAAATTCGAGACGGTGCTCGACCGCTTTGAAGGTGCGTACGGCGGCGGCGATGGAGGCGAGCGGCGCGCCGGCCAGACGGGCAGCGGCGGCGGCGGCCATGGTGTCTTCGATATTGTGGCGGCCGCGGATGGGAAGCTCGCGCGCGTCCATCAGGAGTTCGCCGTCGAACCAGATTTTGTCATCGGCCAGCCAAAGGCCCGGCGTCACCGCGTGCGTGGAACTGAACCAGAGCGGCGATGCGGCGGTAAGCGAAGCGTAGGCTACGCAAGTGGCGTCGTCCGCGTTGAGAATGGCGAACGCGCCGGGGCGCTCGGTTTCGAACAGGCGTCCCTTGGCGGCGGCGTAGTTGGCGAAGGTGTGATGGCGGTCGAGATGGTTCTGGGTGACGTTGAGGGCTACGGCGATATCGGCGTGAAACTCGGCGATGGTTTCAAGCTGGAAACTGGAGAGTTCCAGCACGTTCCACTGGTCCGGCCGCGAGGTTTCGACCATGGCGGTGACGGGCGTGCCGATATTGCCGCCAACTTGGGCGGCGATGCCGGACTCGTGCAGGATGTGTCCGACCAGCGCGGTGGTGGTGGTCTTGCCGTTGGTGCCGGTGATTCCGATGGTGCGGCCCTGGAGAAGCGGCGCGGCTAGCTCGACTTCGCCGATGACGCGCACTCCGCGTGCGCGTGCGGCATTCAGCGGCGAAAGGTCAGCGGGCACGCCTGGAGAGATGACGATCAGATCGCAACCGTCAAAGACCTCATCCGACTGTTGAGCAAAGGGAACGCACAGACGTTCCAGCGTTGCCTCGGCCTCCGGCATTTGCGAGAGTGGCTTCACGTCAGTGGCGCGGACGCTCGCACCTTGCTGCAGAAGCAGTTGGATCGATGCCAGCCCAGACTTCTCCATCCCGACTACAAGTGCACGTAAACGAAAAGAGGCTTCGCCGTCTGGGGTCGCTTGCTGTTGCGGACTACTTGTGCCTGCTTCCGCTGGGCGGCTCGCCGCAGGTTGCGCAGGGCCTGCTGGACCAGTTGACCGCCCCGCTCGTCGATAGTCAGTTCCCTGGGCGGCTTGGTAGACGTGCTGAGATTCGAGGATGCCATAGAGATGCTCTCTAGTTTCAAGATAGTCCAGTCCGGTACCGAGTCGAATCATGTCAGTCGCCATGCGCCAGCCCCTCACCTTAGTTTCAACGTCGTAAGCGCGAACAGCGCCAACACCAGTCCCGCGATCCAGAAGCGGGCTATGATTTTCGATTCCGTCCAGCCCAGCGCCTCGAAGTGATGATGCAGCGGGGCCATTTTGAAAATACGCTTGCCGCGCAGCTTGAAGCTGCCCACTTGCAGGATCACCGAGAGCGTTTCCAGCACGAAAATGCCGCCGATGAAGAGCAGCAGAATCTCCTGCTTGATCAGGATGGCCACGATGGCCAGCGCGGCGCCCAGTCCCAGCGAGCCGACATCGCCCATGAAGATTTCCGCCGGGTGGGCGTTGTACCAGAGAAAGCCCAGGCTGGCGCCGGTCATGGAGCCGCAGAAGATGGTCAGCTCCGAGGTGCGGGCGTTGCGGGCGATCTGCAGATATTCGGCCAGGGTGGCGTGGCCGCCGGCGTAGGTCAGCACGGTCAGCGCGCCTGAGGCGACCACCATCAAGCCGATCGCCAGGCCATCCAGGCCATCGGTGAGGTTCACGCCATTCGACGAACCCACGATCACCAACGCTACGAAGATAAAGAACGGCAGCACGGCCAGCACGTAAGTCCACGGACTTGCCAGCAGCGAGGCGATCAGCAGCGTCGGTTTGAAGCGCTTCAGGAACGGAACGTTCATCACCGTGGAATAGCCG
Source organism: Bryobacterales bacterium (assembly GCA_003166475.1). Lineage (GTDB taxonomy): Bacteria > Acidobacteriota > Terriglobia > Bryobacterales > Bryobacteraceae > Bog-159. The sequence continues at coordinate 13,739 of PMVV01000189.1, forward strand.
CCGAAGGTGCGCATGTACATCAGCACCGCCGCCACTACAAAGGCAAGGCCGACCTGATACAGCATCTTGCGCCGCGCGGTCAGCCCCAGGTTGCGGTGCCTGGCGACTTTGGAATAATCATCCACGAAACCGATGGCGCCGTAGGCCAGCAGCGTCAGGACCGCGATCCACACATAGGAGTTGCGCAGGTCCGCCCAGAGCAGGGTGGGAATCACGATCGAGACAATGATCAGCACACCGCCCATGGTGGGGGTGCCGGCTTTTTTTTGGTGCGACTGGGGTCCGTCTTCGCGGATGTACTGGCCGATCTGAAACTGGCGCAGCTTGCCGATCAACCAGGGGCCCAGCGCGATGCAGAGAAACAGTGCGGTCAGGCTGGCAAACGCGGTGCGTGAGGTGACGTAGCGGAAAACGCGGAACCCCGAGATCAGCGGCGACAACTTTTCGTAGAGCAGGAAATACAGCATGATTAAGCCAGGGCTTTCTCCATCGCCTGTTCGATTTGGACGCCGCGCGAGCCCTTGAACAGAACGGCGTCGCCGGGCTGAAGCAGTTGCCAGACGAATTCGCCGGCGGCGCCGCCGGAACGTTCAAAAAAGTGCACGGAGTGTGGCGGCATGCCCGCGCGCACGGCTTCCTCGGCCATGAATTGGGCCGCGCCTTGTACGGTGATGAGCGCGTCGAGGCCGCTTTCCGCCGCGCAGCGTCCCACCTGCCTGTGCAGGAATTCGGCGGCATGTCCCAGTTCAAGCATCTCGCCCAGNNACGGCCTCGGGATTGGAATTGTAGCAATCGTTCCAAATGGTTACGCCGTTGCGCTCCAGCCGCTCACCGCGCATCTTGCCGATGGTGAAGGTGGCGACGGCGTCGCGCAGGCGGTCCAGCGGGATCTCGAAGGCGCGGGCTACGGCCATGCCGGCCAGCATGTTGAGCACGCCGTGACGGCCGGCCAGGGTTGTGTGGAAATCGATGCCATCCACTTGGAATTGCGTGCCTTCGGGCGTAAGGGCGACGCCGGTGGCTTGCACATCCGCTCCGGACGAGAGGCCGAAGGTGATGGTGCGGCCGGGGTGAATTTCACGGAAGCGCAGTACGCGTGGATGGTCGGCATTGAGTACGGCGATGCCCGATTGCGGGTCGAGCGCTTCGATCAACTCGCGCTTGGCGAGCGCCACTTCTTCGATCGATGCGAAGGCTTCTACGTGCGCGTATCCTACGTTGGTGACCACGGCGATATCCGGTTTGGCGATGGCCGCTAGCGCGCGGATTTCGCCTGCGTGATTCATGCCCATTTCGAGTACGCCTACGCTTGATTCGCCGGGCAGGCGCAGGATGGAGAGCGGGACTCCGACATGGTTGTTCAAGTTGCCTACCGTCTTGCCAACTGGCAATTCGACGGCCAACATGTGGGCTATGGCGTCTTTGGCGGTGGTTTTGCCCGCGCTGCCGGTGATTGCTACGATGCGGCCTCCCCAGCGCTGGCGCGCCCAGGCGGCTAGATTCTGCAGGGCGGCTAGGGAGTCGGGGACGACTAGGACATTGGGGCCGGGTGTGGGGTGCTCGACTACTAGTGCTGCCGCGCCTTTCTCCAGGGCAAGGGCGACGTAGGCGTGGCCATCTTGATTTGGGCCTCGCAGGGCGAAGAAGGCGTCGCCGGGGGATAGGGTTCGGGTGTCTACGGACCAGCCGGTGACACAGCCGGGCGGGCTGAGAGGCCGCCGCAGGCCGAGGGCCTGCCCCACGTCACTTAGTTCCAGGATCATTTCGGCTCCTTGTGGTAACCGAAACCGCGCAGCACTCCGCGGGCCACCTCACGATCGTCGAAGGCGATGGTCTTTTCTTTCAGGACCTGGTAAGTTTCGTGTCCCTTGCCGGCTAGAATTACGATGTCGCCGGGGCGCGCTTCCTTGATGGCGCGGGCGATGGCGGTGGCGCGGTCCGGCTCGACGACGTGCGGCACGTCGGTGCGACGGATGCCCACCAGCGCGTCGTTCATGATGGCCAGCGGATCTTCCGAGCGCGGATTATCGCTGGTGAGCACTACGAAATCGCTCGATTCCGCGGCCGCCTGCCCCATGAGCGGACGCTTGGCGCGGTCGCGGTCGCCGCCGCATCCGAATAATGTGATGATGCGTTTGGGATCCAGGCCGCGCGCCACCGCGATGGTATTCTTGAGCGCGTCGTCGGTATGCGCGTAGTCCACCACCACGCCAAACGGCTGGCCTTCGTCGATGCGCTCGAAGCGTCCCGGCACGGCGCGGCATTGGGCGATGCCGGCCGCGATGGTCTCCGGCGGGAAGCCGTAACTCAGTCCGGCGCAGCAGGCCGCCAGGATATTGTACACGTTGATCTTGCCCAACAGGGGCGATTCCACCATGAAGCGCGACTTGCGGTTTTGCACCTCGAAGCGCAGCCCTTGCAGGTTGGAGGAGATGTGCCGCGCGCGCACGGTGGCGCTTTGGCCGAGGCCGAACCACAGCACTTCGCTGTGGCGCGAAACCGGCAGGCGGCGGCACCATTCGTCGTCGCGGTTCAGCACGGCCCAGGCGGGCGGCGGCGCGCCGGCGCCGGAGAAAAGCATTTGCTTGGCGGCGAAATAATCCTCCATGGTGCCATGGAAATCCAGATGGTCGCGCGTCAGATTGGTGAAGATGGCGGTGTGAAACGCCAGGCCGTAAACGCGACCCAAGGCCAGCGCGTGCGACGACACTTCCATGACGGCGTGCGAGCCGCCCGCGGCTTCCAGTTCGGCGAAGAGGCGCAGCAGGTCGAGCGATTCCGGCGTGGTGTTGACGGCCGGCAGAACACGCCCGGCAAGATGGTACTCGATGGTCCCGATGAGCGCGGTGGTCTTGCCCGCGGCGCGCAGGATGGCATCGATCAAATAGGATGTCGTGGTTTTGCCGTTGGTGCCGGTGATGCCGGTGAGCGCGATGCGCTCGTCGGGATGACGATAGAAATTGCGGGCGGCCAACGCCAGCGCGTGACGGCCGTGCTCGACTTCAATCCAGGGGGCGGGGAAGGCATCCGGGGCGGGGGATTCGGAGGCCACAGCCACGGCTCCGCGGCTGACCGCATCTTGCGCGAACTGGCGGCCGTCCGTCCGGCTGCCGGGGAAAGCGAAGAAGAGGAAGCCGGGTTGCACGCGGCGCGAGTCGTATTCGAGGCCTTCGACGTCCAGTTGGGCGAGAGGCGGCGAGAGTGGCGCGTGCAGCCGAACTCCCGCCAATATCTCGCCCAGGGTCATCTGGCAAGATCGACTCGAATCCTTTCTCCGCCATGCAGAACGGCGCCGGGGGGCGGGTCCTGCCTGCGGACGATGCCGGTGCCGGCCAGCACCACGGGCAAACCTTGGGCTTGCGCCAGCGTGACTACGGACCGCATCGACAATCCCATGAAGTTGGGCGCCTTAGGGCCGCTCGGCACTCGCGGCGCGGGTGGCGCTGGTGGCGGCTGCGGACCGAACACCGGGCTGGCTGCTGGCATTGCGGGCACTTGCGCTTCGGCCTCTTCCAAGACTGGCGGTTCGACAGGTCCGTCCATGATCGGCGCGTCATTCAAGTCGGCGATCCGAGTCGCCGGCGGGTCCGGCGTGTTGTCGGGCAAGTCTCTGGGCACGTCCAGCACACGCAACGCCTCCCCCGCCACTTCGTGGAAAACCGGGGCCGCGACTGCGCCCCCGAAGCCGGCGGTTCCGTGCGTGCCATTCAGCGTGACGACGACCACAATTGCCGGATTCGTCACGGGCGCAAAACCCATGAACGAGGCGTTGTAACTGTGGGTATAACGGCCGGTGGCGTAATCGAAGATCTGGGCGGATCCGGTCTTGCCGGCGGTCGAATAGCCGCTTAGCCTGGCTTTCTTTCCCGTGCCATTCAGCACCACGCCTTCCATCATCTGACGCATGGTGATGGCGGTTTCCGGCTTCAGAATGCGGTGCGGAGCGGCCACCGGCACGGCTTCGGCCCCCTTCTTCAGAAGCAAGCGCGGCGGCACCAGCAGACCGCCGTTGGCCACCGCGGAACAGGCCTGCGCGAGCTGTAGAGTGGTGACGCCCACTTCGTGGCCCATGGACACCGACATCAGCGAGGTGGTGCGCCATTTCGAAAGCTTGCGCACCATGCCGGGAGACTCCGCCGGCAGGGGGATACCGGTGCGCGCGCCGAGTCCGAAACGCCGGACATACTCATACAGCTTGGTCGAACCGACGGTTAACCCAACCTGGATTGCACCGATGTTGCTGGATTTGGCGAGCACCATCTCCATGGGCATGATGCCGTAGCCGTGGTGAGCTTCGTGCACGGTACGGCCGGCCAGGGTGAAGCTGCCGTTGTGGCAGTTGATCATACTGGATGGCTTCAACGTCGTGGTTTCGAGCGCGGCCGAGAGCGTGATCACCTTGAAAACGGATCCCGGCTCGAAGGGCACGGAAAGCGCGTGATTGAACCGCGCGGTGGGACTTTCGCCGCGCCCGGGCGGCTGGTTGGGATCGAACGGCGGATAACTGGCGATGGCCAGGATATCGCCATGATAAGGGTCCATCACCACCACGCTGCCGCTTTCGGCCTGGGCATCCTGGACCGCGCGCGCGATGGCGTCCTGGGCCGGCAACTGGATGCGCTCGTCGATCGTGAGCGTCACGTCGGCGCCGGCCCGCGGTTCGGTTTCCATTTTAGAATCGATGCCGCGCCTTTTGGCGTCGGTGAGCACGCGAACACTGCCCGGCAAGCCGCGCAAATCCGTCTCCAGGCTCTTTTCCAGGCCCCACTGACCGGTCTCCTCGCTATCCACGGCTCCGATCGCGTGCGCGGCCAGCGTCGACCGCGGGTAGTTCCGCCGGCTTTCCTGGGCGAATTGAATCCAATTGAAGGGAAGACTGCGCAGTTGTTCGTATTGCGCCGGCTCGATGGTGTGGGCGACCCACATGAAGCCTTTCTGGTTGGCGGCGTACCACTGCATGCGGCCGTAAAGCGAAGCCCGATCAAGTTGGAGCACGCCCGACAAGATATCGGACGCCATCTTCAAATCCGGCACCTGTAGAGGATTGATGGAGACGGAATCCCGCTTCACGCTGCCGGCCAGCAACTGTCCGGATCGGTCGAAGATCGAGCCGCGCGGCGCGGCAATTTCGACGGTCTCTTCCTGCTGCCTGTGGGCCGCGCGCACGTAATCGGCGTGATGGACGACCTGCAGGCGGAACAACTGAATCAGGATCAGCGATCCCCAAAGTAGGATGGCGCCGCCGAACCACATCAGACGTTTGCCGGCTCTGTTTCTGGCGACGGATTCCATAACGTCCAACCTTGCGGGGTATGAGATCAGCGGCGGTTCAGAGCCAGCTTGCTATCGCCCTTGGGTTCGAGGTGCACGATCTGTCCGGCCGTAGGCGCGCTGAGGTCGCGCCGCTTGGCGAGGACTTCGAGATTCTCCTGGCGCGACAGCCGCGCTTCGGAGATATCCAGATCGCGCTGTTCATCGAGCAAGTTTTGTTGTTCGGCCTTCAGCGACTCCAACTGATAACCCGCGAAGATGTTGGCCACGCGGGGCGTCAGCAGGCCCATGAGGAGAACGGCCAGGGCACAAGCGGTACCGATCATGCGCCATTCGCCGCGCGCGGTGGGATGCGGCTCGCGGACCACACGGCTGTTGTCGATGGGCTTGGAGTACAGGAAAATGTGCTCGTTGGGTAGCGCCCGCAACGAATAGCGGCCGTCTACCGGGACGAATGTGGATTGGGCGGCGCCGCTTGCGGCGGCAGGCGCGGCCAGGGGCCTCCGAAAAAACATTGCCAGCGTTGCCATGGGTGGTTACCTCTCTAATTCATCTGCAGCGCGCGCAGCTTGGCGCTGCGCGACGCTGGATTCAAGCCCGTTTCCTCTTCCGTGGGCGTCACCGGATGCCTGGTGAGGACGGTGGCGCGGCCCTCCTGTGCAAGGTCCCGGAAGCGCTGCTTCACTTTGCGGTCTTCGAGCGACATGAAAGAGATCGCCACCATGCGGCCGCCGCTCACCAGCAACTCCGGTCCGATTTCGAGCAGCCGGTCGAGTTCGCCCTGCTCGTCGTTCACAAACATGCGTAAGGCCATAAAGGTTTGGGTCGCGGGATGCAGACGATTCGTTCGAAAGACGGCCCGCTCCACTAACCCGGCCAGGTGTAGTGTGCTCCGTATGGGCCGTCCTCGAACGATGGCTCTGGCTATCTTCCGCGCCCTCCTTTCTTCGCCTAGCTGATAGATCAGGTCGGCGATCGCCTTTTCGGCGTACTGATTGACCACGTCCGCCGCAGTGATGCCCGTGGATTGATCCATGCGCATGTCCAGCGGCCCGTCGGCCATAAACGAAAATCCCCTGTCCGGCTCGGTCAGTTGATACCGGCTCACGCCGAGGTCGGCCAGCAGCCCATTCACCTGCCCGGCTCCGCACTCCGGCAACGCCGCGGCAAGCCTGGAGAAGGCCCCCTGGCGATAACAAATCCGATCGGCCCACGCGGCCGTGTTGCGCCGCGCCATGGCGAGCGACTCGGCGTCGCGGTCGTTGGCGATCACGCGGCCCGTGGTTAAGCGCCGCGCGATCTCCGCGGTGTGGCCGCCCAGTCCCGCGGTGGCATCCAGATACGTGCCTTCCGGCCGCACCGCCAGCCATTCGATCGCTTCGGCCGCCATCACGGCAAAATGCATAAGCCATTACTTGAGCCCAGCCCGTTGCAGCGTTTCCACATCTTCTTCGGAAGATTGCACGGCTTCCGCCTGCCGCGCTTTGAACCGCTCTTCGCTCATGACCTGGATGGCGCCGTTCACCACCAGCACCTTCACCGGCTGATTCTCCATGCGCAGCTCGCGGCGCAGTTCGGGCGAGAATAGCACCCGGCCCTGCGCGTCCATTTCCGCCTCCGACCCCAGTTCCTGAGCTGTGAACCAGACATTCTTCACCACCTTCGGATTTTCGCGGTGGCTGGCGAACAAGTTTTCGTTGTCTCTCCAGATGGCGATCGGATATACTGTGGCCATGTGGCGATCCAGACTGGTCACGAAGAGTTTCTTCTCGGGCAAATCCCCCAGGTACCTCTGGAACCTTTCGGGTAGCTTGAGGCGGCCTTTTTCGTCCAGGCGGGCAGGGTACATTCCTCGGGGTGGTTCCACCGGTACCGCGCCTTGAGGTGTTTCGTCGGCCACTTTTAAGCTACTTTCTGACCATTTTCAGGCCACAACAAATTGTGGCACGAACGCTTAGTCCATTGCAAGAGAAATCTTTAAGAAAGTGTTGATTGGATTTGGGTTAGTGAGATACTAGACGATCCACCGGCACCGCCCGACACCACAACATCTTGATTTCAAGGCGAACACATGGCGAAGAAGAATGGGGTTGGTCTGGCGTCTCAGGACGGGGTACCCGGCAAAAAAAGCGTGGCGGGCTGAGTTTGGGCTAGGCTAATGTCCGGACGAGCACATCCTGGCGCGTGCTCCGGTAGGGGTTGGCCTATCCCGTTCGGGCTACAAGTACCGGTAGCCAAAGGTGTTAGTTAATGTTGCCTATCCAAAGACATAATTGAGGTGGCGGTGCTCGTGGTGCTATTTCTAAATCCGAAAGGCCTACGCGCAGGGCGCACCAACTATGGCAAAACGAAAGAAGCAAGACGAGGATGTCGATCGGCGGATCAAGCGCCGTTTTGGTATCGAACAAGGGCTGCGATATAAGCTTCTCTACGGAAGCCGCGTGGCCGAAGCCGGGAGCGGACGGACGGTAAATATCAGCAGCAGCGGCGTCTGGTTTAGGACCGACGCCGTCCTGAGCACCGGGTTGCCGGTTGAGCTGTCGATGAGTTGGCCTGCCCGGCTGAACGACGTGTGTCCGATGAAACTGATGATCTACGGATGCGTGGTGCGCAGCGACCAGGACGGCTCGGCTCTGGCCATCGAACGCTACGAATTCCGCACGCAGGGCACGGCCGCCCTGCCGCTGTACGAAGAAACCGGCATCCGGCTGCCCACTTAGCCTCTATACTGTTTCACTTAACGATGTTTCGGTGGGGCAGACGATCGTTTTATGTCGCCTGCCAAGCGCTCCCCGAAGACGGCAGACCACAAAGTGCGATGGTCTGCCCCACCAAAGTGAACACACCTCCCGGTTCGCTCGCGGATGAGAGAAAGACCGCGCGCAATCCACCCTTATCTGTAAGCACAAGCGATGAGCGGCTCCGGCAGTTACGACGTAGCTCTGAAGTTGCTATTGCAGGGTCGAGCCACGCTCACCATGCGTGAATTGACGGGCACGGCGATCACGAAGTGGCTGGATGTGGAACTGCCCAAGGTGCAGAACCTGCGGTTGGACCTTCTCGGCGAGACTGTAGACGGCGGTTTGGTTCACCTGGAACTGCAAAGCAGCAACGACGCGGCCATGCCATGCCGGATGATCGAGTACTGCCTCGGCGTGCGTCGGCTGTTCGGGCAATTCCCGCGGCAGATTCTGCTGTACGTGGGTGAAGCGCCCATGCGTATGGAGAGCGAGTTGCACGGCCCGGATCTGTCGTTTCAGTACCGCTTGATCGACATCCGCACGCTGAATGGCGACCGGCTGCTGGAGAGCGCGGATGTCGGCGATAACGTGATTGCGATCCTGGCGCAATTGCGGGACGATAAGGAAGCGGTGCACAAGATCGTAGGGCGGATCGCCGGCCTGACGACGGCGGAAAAGGAAACCGCCCTGGCCCAGTTGACGATCCTGGCTGGATTGAGACACCTGGCGAGAACTGTGGAGCAGGAGACACGGAAAATGCCGATTGATTTGGATATTCGGGATCATGAGACCTTGGGTCCAATGTTCATAGAAGCGGAGCAGAAGGGTCGGCAGGAAGGCGAACTGGCCGTCCTTCGCCGGCTGATTGAGAACCGCTTCGGCACCCTGCCGAGGTGGGCCAGCGAGAAACTGGCGGCACTGCCGACGTCCGGGCTTGAAGATCTGAGCGAGCGGCTGCTGGACGCCAAAAACGTCGAAGAATTGCTAAGGTGAAGCGCGTCCGTCGATAATTCCGATCCACTCACCCGCGCTTTAAGCGCAAACTGTTGGTCACCACCGTCACGCTGGACAGCGCCATGGCCGCCGACGCCAGCACCGGCGACAGCAGCCAGCCGGTGAATGGGTACAAGACGCCCGCGGCGATGGGGATGCCGATGGTGTTGTAGGCGAACGCCCAGAACAGATTCTGCCGGATCACGCGCATCGTCCGCCGCGCCAGCTCCAGCGCATCGGCCACGCCGTTCAGATCGCCGCGCATCAGCGTGATGGAGGCAGCCTCCTTGGCGATGTCCGTTCCGGTTCCGATGGCGATGCCCACATCGGCCTGCGCCAGCGCGGGCGCGTCGTTGATACCGTCGCCCACCATGGCCACCTTCTTCCCGGAGGCTTGCAACTTCCGCACCTCGGCCACCTTGCCATCCGGCAGCACTTCGGCGAGCACGCGCTCGATGCCAACCTGCCGCGCGACGTTTTCGGCAGTGCGGCGATTGTCGCCGGTGATCATCCAGACTTCGATGCCCATCCCCACGAGACGCCGCACGGCGGCCACGGCTTCCGGTTTCACGGTGTCGGCGATGCCGATTGCACCCACAGGCTGGCCATCCACGGACACGGCCACGGCAGTCTTGCCTTCCGCGGCGAGCCGCTCGATTTCGGGCAACTCACGCGGACCCGTGACGGCGCCCACCGTGACATGGTGGCCATCCACGCGCGCTTGGACGCCGTGGCCCGCAACCGCGCGGAAGCCGGCGGGATCCTCCAGCGCGATGGCCAGCGCTTGCGCATGCTCGACGATCGCTCGTCCCAAAGGATGCTCGGAGTAGCGCTCGGCCGATGCCGCCATGCGCAGCACTTCAGACACGGCGTGCCCGTTCAGCGGGAGCACATCGGTCACTCGCGGTTGGCCGCGCGTGATGGTGCCGGTCTTATCCAGGATGACGGTGTCGATGCGGTACGCGGCCTCCAGCGCCTCGCCGCCCTTGATCAGGATGCCGCGCTGGGCGCCGCGCCCCGTGCCTACCATGATGGCGGTGGGCGTGGCTAAGCCCAGCGCGCAGGGGCAGGCGATAATCAGTACGGCCACGAAATTCACCAGCGCGAACGGGAACGGCTTAAACGCCAGCCACACCAGGAACGTCACCACGGCGATGGCCAGCACGCCCACGGTGAAGTAGCCGCTCACGACGTCCGCCAAGCGGGCCACGGGCGCGCGCGAGCCTTGCGCTTGCCGTACCAGCTCGATCATCTGCTGGAGCGCCGTGGCTCCCCCCACCTGGCGCGCCTCAAAACGCAGGCTTCCGGAACGATTGATGGTGCCGCCATAAACCGCGTCGCCGGACTTCTTATCGAGCGGCATGCTTTCGCCGGTGAGCATGGATTCGTCGACCGCGGAATCTCCTTCGCGTACCACGCCATCCACGGGGACCTTCTCGCCAGGACGCACCACCACCATGTCGCCTACGCGCACCTGTTCGATGGGGACATCCTGTTCGACGCCGCCGCGCACCACGCGCGCGGTCTTCGGCTGCAACTCGCGCAAGTGGCGGATGGCGTCGGAAGCCTTGCCGCGGGCGCGCGCCTCCAGCACCCGCCCCAGCAGAATCAGGGTGACGATCACGGCGGCGGCTTCGTAATACACCTCATGTCGGCCGAGCAGCGTCTGCGCAAACGAATAAAGGAACGCAGCGCCGGTCCCCAACGCGATCAGCGTGTTCATGTTCGCGGAGCGATGCCGCAGCGCGGTCCAGGCGCCCTGGTAAAAAGGCGCGCCCGCATAAAAGAGCACCGGGGTAGTGAGCGCGAGTTGGATCCAGGCGATCGCGGCGAGATGCATTAGCCCCGGCCACATGCCCAGCACCACCACCGGCGCCGCAAAGGCCGCCGCCAGCCACAGCCGCCGCTTCAGCGCGGCGTATTCGCGTTGGCGCGCCTGTTCCTCGACATCCTCGCCGGTATCTTCACCGGCCGGGGGCTGCGGCACTCCATAGCCCAGTTCTTCGATAGCGCCCACCAGGTTGCGCACTGTGGCGCGCGCGGGATCGAACTCCACGGTCGCGGTGGACGTGGCGAAGTTCACATGCGCGCGCGTGACGCCGGCGGTGGCCGTAAGCTGATTCTCGATGGTGCGTGCGCAGGCGGCGCAGGACATCCCGGAAACCGGCAAGTCCACGCGCTCGCCGGCGCCGGCGGTGGGTGCGGCGCTCATTGCTGCACGGTGTAGCCGAGCTGCTCGATGGCTTGCCGCAGGTCGGGCAGCTTGGTGCGGTCGGCGTCAAACTCGACGGTCGCCGTACCGCCCGCCAAGTCCACGCGGGCGCTGGACACGCCGGGACTGTTCGACAGCTTCCGTTCCACGCTGCGGGCGCAATTGCCGCAGGTCATGCCACTCACGGGGATTTTGACGGTTTGAAAGCCCATACCTTAATGATGCATCAGCGCGGCTGGAGGTGCGGGGCTGAAGCCCCGCGCGGGATAAATCCCGCCCCCCATTGCGGGTTAGACTGCCCCGAGTCCGGGCCGGTGAAGCGTGGAGGTGTCCATCATGCCGTCGCGCACTTTGAAGATGCCGGGGAACTTGTCCTCCCACGGTTTGTTCGCCGCCGGCACATATTCGCGCGCGTTGGCTTCGATGGCGGCGACTCCCGGAATGTGAGCCGCAAGGCCGGCCGAATGGATCAGCGACGCGCCGGGGCAAGTCAGATCCTGCACGCACAGGAACATCTTGTGCTTCTCGGCCGCCGCGGCCATCAGCAGCACCTGGCTCTGCCCTTTACAGGCTTTAAGCGCCGCGCCCGAATAACCCATCTCGCGGGCCAGCATGAGGCTCTCGATATCGGTAAGCGATTCATCGATGACCACCGGCCGCAGCTTGGCGGCGGCATGCATCACGTTGGCACGGTCCGCCTTCAGGTCGCGCGCGGTGGGCTGCTCCACATATTGTATGCGCGCGAAGCCGGACGCGGTCCGCTCCTTGAGGCGGCGCAGAAATTCCAGCAGGTACTCCACGTTGGGACACTGCTCGTTGAAATCGAGCGAATAGAACCACTCGGCGACACCGCGTTCCCGCTGGGTTTCCGTGGTGGCGCGGTCGATGTCGATGACGCGCGCGAGATCCCAGGCGAGATCGTTGCCCGCCAGCTTGATCTTGATGCGGCGCAGTCCGTTGTAGCGGATCCACTCGGGAAGCGTTTCCGGCAGCCCGTCGCCGATGCGGGTGTGAATGTCGGATGCCACAATCGGGTCCGAAGCTCCCACGGAATGGTACAAGGCCATGCGCGGCGCGGGCTGCGGCAGCACATAGCGGCTCAAGTACTCGCCCTTGTAATCCGCGCCCAGGTAGTGCGATAGATCGTAGGGCATGCAATCGCTGCCGTAAGTCAGATAGCTGCTCAAGCCCAGCGCCTTGCCGTAGGCGTCGTGGATGGCCGCATCGAAGGGGCTGGCGGTTACCAGCGTGCATAGCTTCGGAATCGGTTCGGCAAGGCGCAACTCTTGCGACACCGCGCGGGCGGCGTCGAGGTAGGCGGGCTCCAGCGCGCAGTTGATATCCACCGGATGGCCGGGATCGCGATAGCCGTTGGTGATTTGGGCGATGCGCGCCGCCAGGGCCTTCATGGCGCCGAGGGTGGTATCGTACGACATGGTCTTCGATGGGAAGGACCAGGCGTTGCCCATGGTCATCGATCCGAAGCCGCGCGCGATATCGCCGGCGCCGGTGCGGAGCATGCAATCGACGTTCAGCAGCGTGACGCGGTCCACCGTTTGCGCGCCGAAGCGGTACGGAGTGCGGTAGCGGAAGTCTTCGTAGGAGAAGCGAACTTCTTCGATGCGGACGCTTACGCGCGCCGCCGCGCCGCGGGAGATGCCGAAAGCGGCGGGCGCCAGCGTGGCCGAGCGGAGGAATTCGCGGCGGTACATATCGAACCTGCCATGGTATCCTGTTCGCCAACGGGATGCACGTGCGCTCGCCCGTCTCCGTCCGGCGCGATGGGTGTTTTGCCGGTGTGCTTCGCATCGGAACCGCTCCCTGACAGTCGCGGCTCGGTAATGGCGCGAGAAGAGCCATGATTTGGGAGAAGAAACTTCGTTGAGTTGCGCGGTAGCTGTCATCGTGTGCGCTGTTAGATAGTTTTCGACATCAATCAATTGGATTTTCGACCGTTGGCCATGATACAGTAGTTTTCGACTAGGCAAGTCGTTTTGGAGTCCTTTTCGACCAGCTTAAAGGATTTTCGACCTTATGCCCGTCTTCCAGGAGAAGACCGTCCCCGGAGGCGCGAGACTGGCCGGCTGGGCGGCGCTTGTTCAATCGTTCGCCATTCGGGGACCGGTGCGGCGGCCGAGTTGCGTCTCGGAACAGCATGTTCGCGGCAGCCATCGGGAAGAGGAAGCCTGGACCGTCTTCGATAAACGTTACTGGCCCGGCGACACCTTTGCCGATCACCTGACGTTTGCGCTCCGCCACGAAGACATGGATCTCCCGATCTTGAAGCGGGTCTTCGAAGCCGTGTCCCAGGCGGAGGTGGAGGCCATGGTGCGGGCCGCCCCCACAGGCATTCCGGCGCGGCGCGCGTGGTATCTCTACGAAATCCTGACTGGCCGTGCTCTCGACGTGGATGACGCGCCCGGCGCCGCGGCCATCGATCTGCTCGACCCCGAGGCGTACTTTACGGGCAAGCCGCGCCTTTCAAAACGCCATCGTGTGCGCGATAATCTCTTGGGCACGGGCCGTTTCTGTCCAGTCATCCGGCGCACCCAAGCGCTCAGGGAGTTCCTGGCGCTCGACTTGGCCGCCAAGGCACGCGAAACCGTGGGGCGCACAGGTGCCCATCTGGTTGCGCGCGCCGCCAGCTTTATGCTGCTGGCTGACAGCCGGGCCAGCTTCGAGATTGAGGGAGAGCGTCCGCCGCGCAACCGGCTGGAGAGATGGGGCCGCGCGGTCCTGGAAGCCGGCAAGAACCGGCTCACGCTGGATGAAATCGTCCGCCTGCAGCGCGTCCTCATTGAGGACACGCGGTTCGTAAGCGCGGGCCTGCGTCCCGATGGCGTCTTCGTAGGCGAACGGGGCCGCTATGGCGACCCGCTCCCGGAATTCATCGGAGCGCGTCCCGACAATTTGGAAGATCTAATGGGCGGCCTGGTGGAGGCCAACGACCGCATGCGCGACGATGGCGTCGACCCTGTGCTGAAGGCAGCGGCAACCGCCTTTGGGTTCGTCTACGTCCATCCGTTTCAGGATGGGAATGGCCGTGTGCACCGCTGCCTGATCCACCACGTCCTCGCCGAACGGAAGTTTACGCCGCCGGGGATGGTCTTCCCGGTTTCGTCGGTGATGTTGGACCGCATTGACGATTACCGCGCAACCTTACAGGCCCATTCCCGCCCGCTGATGCCCTTCATCGAATGGCGGCCGACACCCGAGCGTAACGTCGAGGTGCTCAACGAGACCGCCGATCTCTACCGTTATTTCGACTGCACGGCGGAGGCGGAGTTTCTGTATGCGTGCGTGAGACGCACCGTGGAGCGGGATCTGCCGCGCGAGATCGACTATCTGCGCCGTCACGACGAAGCCATCCGCCGCATCATGGATGCGGTCGAAATGCCGGACCGGGTCGCCGAAAACCTGGTGCTGTTCATCAGACAGAATGATGGAAGTCTGTCCAAGAAGCGTCGTGAAGGCGAGTTTCGGAAACTGCACGATGGGGAAGTTATTTCGATCGAGGGCATAGTCAACGATGCGTTCGCGGGCTTCTGAACGACCCTGAAAGACCCTCCAACACAGCCCCCCTCCCGCGGTTGACGCAACCGCGCGGCGAGTGTTAAGCTAACCTCTCTTAAAGCTGCATCTTTTCCAGGCCTTTCTCAGTCAATCCAAATGGAAGCAACCTTGCACGCCTTGAGTGGGATTTTGCTGCGGGCGATCCCTACTTTTCTGCTTGTCGTCTTCCTGCACTTCTATCTGAAGTACATGTTCTTCAAACCTCTCGACAAGGTGCTGCACGCCCGCTACGAAGCCACCGAGGGCGCCCGCCTGCGCGCCGCCGAGAGCCTGGAAAAGGCCGCCGCCAAGACCACCGAGTACGAAGTTGCCATGCGCGCCGCGCGCGCCGAAGTGTATCAGACGCAGGAGCAGTTGCATCGCCGCCAGCAGGAAGAGCATGCCGCCCAGTTGCAAACTGCCCGCGAGCAGGCCGAGGCCGCCGTACGCGATGCCAAGGCGCAGCTCGCCGCCGAAATCGAGCAAGCCAAGACAGGGCTCGCCGCCGAGAGCGATGCGCTGGCGGGCCAGATCGCAGACGTTATCCTCAATCGAGGTGCGGCGGCATGAAGCGCCTGGCAGGTTGCAGCGTGGCCGCGCTGGTTTTGCTGCTATTCGTGAACTTGCCGGCGCGCGCCGAGGAGCACGGCGAATCGTCGGGCAAGACCGAAAAGGGGCCCAATATCTTTTGGGAATGGGCCAACTTCGCGCTGTTGGCCGGCGGTTTGGGTTACGTGATCAAGAAGAACGCCGGCCCCTACTTCGCCCAGCGGTCGGTGGAGATTCGCAAAGGCATGGCCGAGGCCGAAGCCGCGCGCGCGGCCTCGGACGCGAAAGTCGCGGACGTGGATCGCCGCCTCGCCAATCTCGCAGCCGAAATCGAGGCGCTGCGGCGCAGCGCGCAACAGGAAGCCGAAGCCGACGCGCAACGCGTCCGGCGCGAGGCCGCCGCCGAAATGGCCAAGGTTCAATCGCACATCGCCGAGGAGATCGCATCGGCTACCAAATCGGCGACCCTGGAACTCCGCCGCTATTCGGCGGAACTCGCCCTAGGCTTGGCCGAGCAGAAGATCGCGGCGCGCCTGTCGCCGGAAATGCAGGGCCGCCTGGTCGGACGTTTTGTGGCGAGCATGGCGCACGCCCCTTCCGGCATCGGCCGCAATTAGAATATGACGCACTCCGCTCTCGCCTCCCGATACGCCAGCGCCCTGGTGGATGTGGCCATGGGCTCCAAGTCAGCGGTGGACCCGCACCAGTTGCTGGGCGAGTTGCGCGGTTTCGAGGAAGTGCTGGCCGGATCGGCGGAGCTGCGCGCGGCGCTCACTTCGCCCTCCGTGCCGCCCGCCCGCAAGCGTGCTGTGGTGGGGAGAATCGGCGAGAAGCTGGGCGTCTCGCGCGTGGCGCGCAACTTTTTGTTCGTGCTCACGGATCATCGCCGCATCGCGATGCTGGCCGAAGTTCTGGAAGCGTTCGACCTGCTGTCGGACGAGCGCCTGGGCTTCACCCGCGCCGAAGTCAGCTCGGCCCGGGAACTGGATGGGCGGCAGCGCGACGCCGTGTCGCATGAGTTGGAGCGGCTCACCGGAAAGAAAGTGCGCATGCGCTACGCGGTGGATGGCGGGCTGCTCGGCGGGTTGGTGGCCCGTATCGGTTCCACCGTTTACGACGGCTCCGTGCGGGGCCAACTGCATGCGCTGGGCAAGCGCATGGCCGCGGAGTAACAGAATTCAGTTAGAGGTTTGAATGGCTCAGATTCGAGCGGACGAAATTACGACCCTTCTCCGTCAGGAGATTGAAAACTACGAAGGCGCGATCGACGTCTCCGAAACCGGATCGGTGATCTCGGTTGGGGATGGCATCGCCCGTATCCACGGCCTCGAAAAGGTGATGGCCGGGGAATTGATCGAGTTCCCGCACGACGTCGCGGGCATCGCCATGAACCTGGAAGAAGACCAGGTGGGCGCGGTGCTGTTGGGCGAAGCTCACGAAATCAAGGAAGGCGACGAAGTGCGGCGCACCGGCCGCATCATGTCCGTGCCGGTGGGCGAGGCCATGATCGGCCGAGTGGTCGACGCCCTGGGCAAGCCCATCGACGACAAAGGCCCCATCCAGACTACGCAGTTCAACCCCATCGAGCGGCTGGCGCCCGGCGTGGTCGACCGGCGGCCCGTGAAGGAGCCGCTGCAGACCGGCATCAAGGCCATCGACGCCATGATCCCCATCGGGCGCGGCCAGCGCGAATTGATCATTGGCGACCGGCAGACCGGCAAGACGGCCATCGCGCTCGACACCATCATCAATCAGAAGGGCGGCGACGTCATCTGCATTTACGTGGCGATCGGCCAGAAGCGCTCCACGGTGGCGCAGGTGGTGAAGACGCTCTCCGATGCGGGCGCCATGGAATACACCATCGTGGTGCTGGCTTCGGCTTCCGATCCGGCGCCCATGCAGTACATCGCGCCCTACGCCGGCTGCGCCATCGGCGAGTACTTCCGCGATACCAAGCGCCACGCGCTGTGCATCTACGACGATCTTTCCAAGCACGCCGCGGCCTATCGCGAGATCTCGCTGCTGCTGCGGCGCCCACCCGGCCGCGAAGCGTATCCGGGCGATGTCTTCTATCTGCACAGCCGCCTGCTGGAGCGCGCCGCCAAGCTCAACGACGAGAACGGCGGGGGCTCGCTGACCGCGCTGCCGTTCATCGAAACGCAGGCCGGCGACGTGTCGGCCTACATCCCGACTAACGTCATCTCCATCACCGACGGCCAGATCTACCTGCTCTCCGATCTGTTCAACTCCAATATCCGGCCGGCCATCGACGTGGGCATCTCCGTGAGCCGCGTGGGAGGCAGCGCGCAGATCAAGGCCATGCGGCAGGTAGCCGGGACGCTGCGCCTGGACATGGCGCAGTTCCGCGACCTGGCGGCCTTTGCGCAGTTCGGGTCCGACCTGGACAAAGCTTCGCTCGCGCAGATCAATCGCGGCAAGCACCTGATCGAAGTTCTGAAGCAGGGACAGTTCCAGCCGCTACCCATCGAAAAGCAGGTCCTCATCATTTTCGCCGGCACACAGGGCTATCTGGACGATCTCCCCGTGGAGCAGGTGCGCAAGTTCGAAGCGGAGCTGTACCGCTTCGTGGACAACGCGCATCGCGCGATGCTGGCCAAGATCGTCGAAAAGAAAATCCTGGACGACGCTCTCCGCGCGGAAATTGCCGCGGTGATCAAGGAATTCAAGGACCGCTTCGTCGCCGAGCTGCCCGCGGCCACCGCGCATGCCTAGCCTGATCGATATTCGCCGGCGCATCAAATCGGTGCGCAACACGCAGCAGATCACCAAGGCCATGAAGATGGTCTCGGCCGCCAAGCTGCGCCGCGCCCAGGATCGCGTGATCGCCTCCCGCCCGTATGGCGCCGCTCTGCGCAGCCTGCTGGCCGATTTGGCCGCGGCGGCCGGCGCGGATGAGCGTGTCGCCGCGAATCCGCTGCTGGCGCGCCGCCCGGAGCAGCACGTACAACTGGTCCTGGTCACCTCCGACAAAGGGCTGGCCGGGGCATTCAACGCCAACCTGATCAAAGCCGCGCAGCGCTTCGCCGAGGAACACAAGCCCGCCACCACCGAGTTCCTGCTGATCGGACGCAAGGGCCGCGACTTCTTCCGCAAGCGCGGCGTACCCATCACCGGCGAGTACCTCGGCATGGCCAAGGTGCAGCATGAAGACGCGGTGGCCATTGCGCGGAAGCTGGTGGAACGGTTCCGCAACGAAGAGATCGATGCGGTCTACCTGCTGTACAACGAATTCAAATCGGTGATGGCCCAGAGGGTCGCGTTCGCGCAGGTGCTGCCGATGGAGTTGCCCAAGCAAGCCGAACCGGTGGACTTCATCTTCGAGACGCCGGCGGTGGAAATGCTGGCGAGCCTGCTGCCGCGCTACGTGGAAATCGAACTGTACCGCGCGCTGGTGGAATCGGCCGCGGCCGAGCACGCCGCGCGCATGACCGCCATGGATGCGGCCACTTCCAACGCCGCGGAAATGATCGACACCCTGACGCTGTACATGAACCGCGTGCGGCAGGCCAGCATCACCAAGGAAATCATCGANNGCCAGCATCACCAAGGAAATCATAGAAGTAGTCAGCGGCGCCGCCGCCGCGGAGTAACACAAGAACTTCGTTTTGAGGTTTAGATGAACGCTAACGCAATCGGCAAAGTCGTCCAGGTAGCCGGCCCCGCCGTGGACTGCCAGTTCCCCGAGGGCCAGATTCCTTTGGTCTATACGGCCATCCGCATCACCAGCGAGGGCTTCGATGTGCCCGCGCCCATCGATATCATTTGCGAGGTGGAGCAGCATATCGGCGAAGGCCGCGTGCGCACCATCGCGCTGCAGCCTACCGAAGGCCTGGTGCGCGGCATGCACGCGGTGAACCTCGGCCATCCGGTGATGGTGCCTGTCGGCAACGAGACGTTGGGCCGCGTGATGAACGTGATCGGCGAGCCTGTGGACAAGATGGGCCCGATCAACGCCAAGAAGCTGTATCCCATCCATCGCCCCGCGCCTGCGTTCGACGAGCAGTCTACGCGCCAGGAGATGTTCGAGACCGGCATCAAGGTGATCGACCTGATCGAGCCTTACCTGCGCGGCGGCAAGATCGGCCTGTTCGGCGGCGCAGGCGTGGGCAAGACCGTCATCATTCAGGAGCTGATTCACAACATCGCCATGAAGCATGGCGGCGTTTCGGTTTTTTCCGGCGTGGGCGAGCGGACGCGCGAAGGCAACGACTTGTGGCTCGAAATGCAGGAATCCGGCATCGTGGACCCGCACGACTTCAACAAGTCGAAAGTGGCGCTGGTTTATGGCCAGATGACCGAGCCGCCTGGGGCGCGCCTGCGGGTAGGCCTGACCGGCCTGACTGTCGCCGAGTATTTCCGCGACGAACAGAACCAGGACGTGCTGCTGTTCATCGACAACATATTCCGGTTTACGCAAGCCGGATCGGAAGTTTCGGCGCTGCTCGGGCGCATGCCCTCCGCCGTAGGATATCAGCCGAACCTGGCCAGCGAAATGGGCGAGTTGCAGGAGCGCATCACTTCCACCAAGACCGGGTCGATCACCTCGGTGCAGGCTATTTACGTGCCTGCCGACGATTACACAGACCCCGCGCCGGCTACGGCTTTCGCGCATCTGGACGCCACCACGAACCTCTCCCGCGCTATCTCGGAACTGGGCATTTATCCGGCCGTGGACCCGCTGGCTTCCACTTCGCGCATCCTCGATCCACGCATCATTGGGGACGAGCACTACGATTGCGCGCAGAGCGTGAAGGGCGTGCTGCAGCGTTACAAGGATCTGCAGGACATCATCGCTATTCTGGGCATCGACGAGTTGTCGGACGAGGACAAGCTGACCGTGTCGCGCGCGCGCAAGATCCAGCGCTTCCTCTCGCAACCCTTCAACGTGGCCGAGCAGTTCACCGGCGTGCCGGGCAAATACGTGAAGCTGGCCGACACCATCCGCGGCTTCAAGGAGATCGTGGATGGCAAGCACGACGGCATCCCCGAGCAGGCGTTCTACATGCAGGGGACCATCGAGGACGTAGTGGAGCGCGCCAAGGCGCTGCAGGCAACCCATGGCTGACGTGCTGGCACTCGAGATCGTGACGCCGGAGCGCCTGCTGGTGCGCGAGGACGTCACCGCCGTGCAGGTGCCCGCCGCCAACGGCTATCTGGGCGTCCTGCCGGGCCACGCGGCGCTGCTGGCGGAGCTGGGCACCGGCTACCTGAATTACGACGCCGGAGGCAAGCGCTGGTACCTGGCGGTACACGGCGGCTATCTGGAGATCCTGGCGGACCACGTGCGCGTGCTGGCGACGGCCGCCGAGCGCGCCGAAGAGATCGACGTGGAGCGGGCCAGGGCGGCGATGAAGCGGGCGCAGGAGCAGATGTTCAATGCGTCGCTGGGGGTGGACCCGGCGTTTGCGTTGGAGGCTGTGGCTCGGGCGCAGGCGCGGTTGGACGCGGCGGCGCAGAAGCAGACGACGGCAGCATAGACCCAATCTTCTTCGCGGCTGGCGCGCTCAGCGCACTTTGGCCAAAAGCCAACTAACGAGTCCGCCGTCGACCACCATCTCGGACAAGCGTTCGGGCAGCACGAGTTCCACGGCGGCGCTACTCGGTTCGCCCGCCAGGTTCGGACTCGGGCTATGCACAACGAAGAACAACTTCCTGAAACCTCTCCCGGCAAACTGATCCCGGTACTTGGTGAAGTCGCCCAAATCCGCTGTGGCTTTGATCTGTACCTGGTACCGCTCGTGGTTGATGGGTTCCTCAAGCTCCAGGTCGGCAAACTTCATCGTCTCGCCCAGCACGCTAAGCCGGCGCCAACCCGCTTGGCGGAAAAGGAGATCAACCAGGGTTTCGAAGTCCTTCCAGTGTAATCCTCCCAGGGAGGCCCGAACTTCGTGAATGAGAGCAGCTCGCGCGTGTGCCACCGCTTGATGCGCTGCGCTCGGTTCAGCACTCAGCAAACTCCTTAGGCGGCTGGCTTCTCGAACCTTGCATACCGTTCCACGGAATCCTTGCAGCTGCGAAAGAACGCCGGGGATGTTCGCAGTAAGGAGTAGGCCGCCGCCCACGTCACGGTCGCTCCAGTCGCCTGCCGTTCGACGGAACTTGGACGTCGCGTCCTCCTCGACAGCACCGGGTGCTAATCGGCACCACCAGAGGCAGCCGGCGTAGAACGTGATCCAGACGTCCTCTTGAGTGGAGGTGACCACTTCTCGGAGGGCGTTGAAGTCACGCTTTGCCGCACCCGAATCGGCCATGTCGCTCCGGATCCGACACTCGATATCATTCCAGTTCCCAGCGTTGATGTCCGACACCGAGATTTGGCGCCACCCGATCCGCATCAAGCCGTGTTCGACGCTGTCCTTCTCCCATTTGCCGCCCTTGCCCAACTTGATGAAGAATGCATGTCGGAGTTGGACCGCTCCCTCTTTCTCGATGGAGCTCTTCTTTTGCGCGGCCATGGTGTTCCCCAGCACCAGCATAGTCTTAGCCGACAACTGCCGCAAGCCTTCGAGAGTCTCAGCGCTGTTCGGACGCATGCCTTCACCGGGTGGTGTGGGCCCCGAGTTTTCCTGCGGCCGGTCTATGAACGCCAAGATCCTCCGAGCTAGGCCACTCCGAGCTAGGCCACTTGCGAGCTGCCTCATAAGCGTCGTACCCTGGAAGTGCATGAACGGGGAGACCAAGACACGCATGAGCGAGATTGTGTCGGTTGATCCACATCTCATGCACGGAACCCCCTGTTTCCGTGGAACGCGCGTTCCGGTGCGTCTTCTGCTGGACGACCTCAGGACCGGCTTTACGATAGACGACTTCCTTGCAGGATGCCCGACGGTCACTCGCGAGCAGGTGGAGCGGTACCTTGAGCTGGCGCAGGACCTGGTTACCGAATGCGCCGTCTCCTGATCGACGAGTGCATCAATCCTCGACTCGCACGCCGTCTTCGAGCGGCTCTACCAGAGTGTTCGGTGGATACCGTCAGAGATTTGGGATGGGCCGGCCAGCAGGACCATGTGCTCGTCCCCAAAATACAAGGCCGGTTTGACGTTTTCCTGACGATCGATAAGGGCTTCGAGTTTGAACATGACTTGAAGAAGCTGCCCTTCGGGATCGTCGTCTTGGAGACAGCCAACAACCAGATGCCCTCTTACGAGAGGGTGTTGCAGGATCTGGTTCGGCTGATTCAATCGGTAGCGCCCGGACGGGTGGTCCGCGTAAGCGACCCGGAACGCTGAGGCTTCTTCTACGGCGCCGGCTCCACGTGTTTCCACCTCGCGCATCCTCGATCCGCGCATCATTGGGGACGAGCACTACGATTGCGCGCAGAGCGTGAAGGGCGTGCTGCAGCGTTACAAGGACCTGCAGGACATCATCGCCATCCTGGGCATCGACGAGTTGTCGGATGAAGACAAGCTGACCGTGTCGCGCGCGCGCAAGATCCAGCGCTTCCTGTCGCAACCCTTCAACGTGGCCGAGCAGTTCACCGGCGTGCCGGGCAAATACGTGAAGCTGGCCGACACCATCCGCGGCTTCAAGGAGATCGTGGATGGCAAGCACGACGGCATCCCCGAGCAGGCGTTCTACATGCAGGGGACCATCGAAGACGTAGTGGAGCGCGCCAAGGCGCTGCAGGAAACCCATGGCTGACGTGCTGGCACTCGAGATCGTGACGCCGGAGCGCCTGCTGGTGCGCGAGGACGTCACTGCCGTGCAGGTGCCCGCCGCCAACGGATATCTGGGCGTCCTGCCGGGCCACGCGGCGCTGCTGGCGGAGTTGGGCACCGGCTACCTGAATTACGAAGCCGGAGGCAAGCGTTGGTACCTGGCGGTACACGGCGGCTATCTGGAGATCCTGGCCGACCACGTGCGCGTGCTGGCGACGGCGGCCGAGCGCGCCGAGGAGATCGACGTGGAGCGGGCCAGGGCGGCGATGAAGCGGGCGCAGGAGCAGATGTTCAATGCGTCGCTGGGCGTGGACCCGGCGTTTGCGTTGGAGGCTGTGGCGCGGGCGCAGGCGCGGTTGGACGCGGCGGCGCAGAAGCAGACGACGGCGGCGTAAAGCGCGCGCTAAGCCCGCTTCAATCGTTTCCGAAGCCAGTAAACGACCACTTGGCAGAACGGCTGCAATTCACCGGCGTCTTCTTCCCCGTTCCATTGCCGGAGCAATCTCTCCAGGCTTGGTCGAGACAATTGGCCGCGCCCCAGCAAGCGCTGAAATGCAATGAGCGTTGCTTTGCGGTTGTTTTGCAGGAATTTAAGGTTGAGCTTCAGAACATCGTTGATCTCGCGATCAAAGATCGGATCGCTCGACGCGATTTTTCCATCACCCAGGCACTGGATCGCGTCTTCGATTCGATGTGATGGATTTGCCGGGTTTCGCGAGAGCTCGCGATCTCCTTTCCGCGCATCACAGTGCTGATCCTTTCCGGGCAGCCCCTGATTTCCCATGCACGTCCCGAGCAAGTTTGAATAATCGAGCCGCTCGCCCTCGTACCGATCCTGGGAGTGCCAGTGCTCTATCTTCATCTTGTTGTATTCCGGGTGAATCCGCGAGAGGCAGTAACAGCAAAGCCCCCGCTGTTCCCTTACCAGGCAGACTCTCAGGGTAGCTTTGTCGCGGTACCCGTCGTAGTCCGTGCCAGTGGCGGCCCGATGCTCGGTCAGACTGGCGGGCTCTCCGCCTTTCCGAATCGCCCTCATACTTTCGATTCCAGAAACGTCATCAAGGCGCGGGCTCGTGTCACTTCCGGATCATCCGGGCCGAGTTTCGACTCCACTTCCGCCAGCACAACCCTGGCGTTGTCGAAGTCCTCGTTGTCAATCGATTTGAACAACCGCGTCAACAGATCCTCCACGAACGGGTCGCGGGATCCGCCTCGCATCACCTCATCCAGAATGCGGCTTGAATCGACACCGAACGAGCGCGGAGGCGTCGCTGTCTCGCCACCGTCTAATAACATCACCTCATCGGGCAGAGCCTCACCGACCAACTGTGGCGAGTGTGTCGTAGCAATGAACTGGACGGATGGAAAAGCGGACTTCAAGTCGCGGATCACGCGCCGTTGCCACTTTGGATGGAGGTGCAAGTCCAGTTCATCGATAATGACGATACCTGGCGTGCCCTGCAGTGCGGTATCGCCTAGATGAGGGTTCAAAATGGCGGCTCTGGACGCCAGGTCGCCTACAAGGGTCAGCATGATCCGCTGTCCGTCGCTCAGGTTCGAGAAGAGTTGGGGTCCGTGCCCCTCCAGCACGACAACCAGATCCTTGTATCTGCCGTCATAATAAAGGGACCTGGCTCGCTCGACGCACCGCATAACCGCGTTCTTGACCACGCGCAATGCGAACGTGTCTTCTTTCGTCTGTAGAGAGACTGTACTCTCATCTCGGATCCAATCGATGAGCGCTGTCTCCTGAATGGTGAAGTTGAAACAGTCGCGATAGCCATCGAATCGCGACGGATGGCGGGCTGCGCCGTTAGGTGAAACCTTTGGAGCGTGGTGAGTCCTTTCAAACCACAACCGCTCAGTGCCGTAATTACAGATGAGTGGAAGAGTGATCTCCTGCCCGGTTCTCACCCGCCGCTCGGTATCGCTCGCTACTTCTGCGATGGACTTGGCATCTACAGTCGTTGTCCGGCCGCCTTCACGCTGCAATTCCCTGGCCCAACGAATGCGCTGCCCCATCACAACACCCGCGCATTCGATCCGCGAGGGAAACTGCTTCTCAAAAGTGTAGCTATCTAAATGTGGGTGCGCGGCGACGCGCACTTCCTCGGAACGAATTCCCGGACTATTCTCGTAACCACGGAGACCTAGAAACCAGCTACCGGCCGCCACGCCAAGCGCGTCAAGCACCGAAGTTTTCCCGGTGGCGTTGTCGCCCACGAGCAGATTGAAGTGTGGATTGAAGCTGAATGTGCGGTGCTCAAATCCGTTGAAGTTCTTGATCGTGAGTTCGTCAATCCGCATTAGTGATCCTCACCAGTTCCATCTGAACAGCGGGACATGAAGGCGAAGCACACATCGCGAAGCGTGGACATGGCGCGATACAATCACGACGCGGCATTCTCGCGGCCAGCCCCAGATCCCCCAGCCAGACGTCACCGGGACGTGGGCTCATCGAGTATGTCCAGCACTTCTTGCTCAGCACCCCGCGAGGGCGCGAGGTCGAGAGCGTCGTGGTCGGCGAGATCGATCACCTCCGCCAGGACCTGCCGTACCCGGGTAGCCGTCTCCGGTCTCCACTCGCGCAGCCCGGTATCCAGCTTTTCAAGGAGAGCTTCCATTGGGCGCCACCCTTAGTTTAGCCCAGTTGATAGCGTCGCTGGTCCAGCGAATACGCCCGCGATGAACAGAGCCAGGATGCCCTGTTGTTCCGCCCTACGCCAAACGCGCCAGCGGCCGGTTGGTCTCGGGAAAGTCTACGCCCAGGGCTGCTCCGGACACGGCGGCGAAGGCCAACGCCCAGAGCATGCCTTGCGTCGATGGCATCGGCGTCGGCGCTCCAGGTGCGCGCAGCGTGGTCACCAGTGCCCCGGCGACCACACTTCCCACAGCCATCCACTGGTATAGCCGCAGCCCCCCAACGACCGGGGTTTGCGGCTCGCCGCGATACGCTTCTTCGACGAAGCGAGCAATCCCGTTACCGATCAGATACACACCGCAGATCAGCGAGAGCGGGCAGCCTGAGAACCACAGACGAAAGAGCACCAGTCCCAGGAAGGCATTGCTTAAGATCGAGTAGAGTTGTGTAGGGTGGATTCCAACGCCGCCGAGTTTCGCCAGCCGAGTGACTCGCGAGCGTGCGTGCGTAACGCGGACGCCGGCACCGGGCGGCGCGGGTGCGCCGTGACAACAGCCGTTCACCAGGCAACGAAGGCGTCCGATCGCTTGCATCCAGGGCGCGCCGAGACAATGCGCGCCGAGCAGCGTCCACCGCTCTTCGAAGAAAAGGCAAGCCAAGCCGGCGCCGATCAAGCCCCCGTAGAAACCAAAGGGACGGCGCAGCAGCGTGGAGCCTTCGACCCACTGCGCCCACGCTCCAGCGCCGACGAGGCCGGCGAACGCGGTGACGAGCACCTTCCATTCCCGGCCAGGACCGAGGGCGGCGGTCACGATCGCGACCTGCACGAGGGCGGCGAGGGCGGCGTAGAAGCCGTGGTTGATGATGCGGATGGGGCCAAATCGCCACTCGCGCCAGGAGTTGGCGAGCCTTTCCGTCAGCCGGAGCAACCAATTCCACACGCGCTGCGGCTCAAGGAAAAGGGGCGCGATCGCGATGGATGCGATCACGTCGGGAATGTAGTGCATGCCTGTGGTGATGCAGCTTACCGCGACCGCCGCGGGATAGGCGATGCCCAACCAGCGCGGCCGATAGAGACGCCCCACGAAGATTGCCCAGAGAACATGGAAAGACGGAAACGCAGCGGCCGGCGGATAGGCAGTGCGCTCCATACCGAGCAGGCGTGCGGCCCAGGTGCCTGCGGCCAGCGCACGGCGCGGAGCGCTCGACGGCACTATCCAATAGAAAAGGAAAACGACCGCCGACGCCACCCAGACCGATATCATGAGCCGGCGCAGATCGCGCCGCGTCCGTGCACACCACGGCGCCAGGGCGGCGGTGACGTAAGAGCTTTCGTAAATGAAAAAAGTCCAGGGAAAAATCGGCAAATGGTCTTCGAATCTCAGGCGGAACGCGATGCCGGCGACACGCATGTCGACGGTGAATATGTAGAGCAGCATCCACGGAATGAGAACGAGGAGGAAGAACTGGATGCGGTCCCGATTCGACGGGGGCAGCGTCTCATCGGGAGGCAGCAGGTGCAGCGCGTCGCCGAAACGCCGTCTCAAATCGGGGCGTTCATAACCCAGCACCAGACCTGTGCATGCAAGGACGATGCTGGGAGTGACGAGCCACAGGCCGGCGGCGGATCGAGCAGCCATCGAGACACCCAGGCACAGCGCGACGAAGCCGGTATAGATAGGATCGGAAAGCCAGTGAAAGGTTCCGCTGGAAACCAGTTTCGCCGGGGGGAAGGCATTCATCGGAAGCCCACCGCCCAGGCGCCATAGTTGCCACATTGCCGCGAGCATCAGGCCAAGGCCGCACGCTGCGATCGCGCCGCCAACGAGGGGACTGCCGTAGGCAGGCAACGAGACATTGGGTCGCGCAGCATCGGCCCACAGGACCAGGAGGCCCGGCAGCACGGCGACAAACAATGCACCGTAAAGGATCTTCCCAAGCATCATTTCGGCCAATCCACTCTCTCGTGGATGGCCCAGCCTTCAACCGGCGATGCTCCCGGGCGCTCGAACCGCCCGCGGCTTCGCCACTTGCATTCGTTCACCCGGAGCAGACGCGCGGGAAACGTGTCCCGCACTCCAGGGATGACGGAGAGCGCCGTCGCCCCGAGCGGGCCTTCACGCAGGACGAGGGAGCGGTCCATGGCGAGGCGCGCCCCGTCGCGGAATTCGATTTGGCCGTCTTCGAGCACGGCGGTGGGAGCTGGCAGGCCGTTCCGGTAGACGATACGGCGCGTGAAGTCGCCCAGCCAGTCGATCCAGACGATCCAATCGGATGCCGTGGCAAACCGCCCCCAGCGGAGAGTTCGAATCGGCAGTTTCCATGGAGCGATGGTCATGTTCAGGTGCTCCGCGTATCCGAAGCCGAGGCGGTCGTGAAGCCGGGCCTGCGCACGCGGCATGAGGCAATGCCATTCTACCGAGCCGGCGCCGGAAGCGAAAATCGTCTCGCGCATCTCCGGTGAGTCGGCCCGCCACTCACCGTCTGTCTTGAGCGCTCGGGACCGCCAACGAAGCGAGCAGCGATCGATCTTCGGCTCAGCTTGCGGGCGTAGCGAGTGTTTGGTTGTCACGGCCCCGGCCGTGCTTTCGAGAAGGCTCGAGTAGTGCAACCGGACGGGTCCCCAACTGGCCATTCCCGTATATGCGATCGAGGCGTCACCCAGATCGGTGACACAATCCAGGTACCACTTGGATAACTCGAAGGCGGCCATAGCCGGACACCATCGTAGCGCGTTCCGGCTGGCGAGAGGCGGCCTGAGAGGCCGCCGGGCCCAGAGGGCACCCCCGAGGGCCTGCCCCACGAAAAACGTTACGGCGCGGGCTCCACGTGCACCAGGACGTCGGCCACCCATGGAAGTGTCTCTTTAATAACGATCCGCACATGCGTGGCGATCTCGTGGGATTGCCGCACGGTGATCGCGGGATCTACTTCCAGGTGCAGGTCGACATGGTATTGCAGGCCGGTCTTGCGCGCGTAACACTTCTCGACGCCGCGCACGCCGGGCACCGTCAGCGCAGCGTTGCGGACTTTCTCCATGCTTTCCAGGTCGGGCATGGTGTCCATCAGTTGCAGGGTGGTGTCGCGCGTGACGCGGATCCCGGTAAAGATCACGATCAGTCCCACCGCGAAGGCGCCCCAATGGTCCGCCGACGCAAATCGATGCGGCGCCACGATGGTGAACGAGACGGCTGCCAGGGCCGCCAGGGCCGAGAGGATATCGACAGAGTCGTTCCAGGCATCCGCCATGAGTGCTGCGCTACGGATCTTTTTCCCGTAGTGGAATTTGACGCCGGAGAGCAGGCTCTTCGCTACGGCCGAACCGATGAGCGGCCAAACCACGAACGGCGCGGGCGGCAGGGTGGCGGCGCCGGGCATTGCAATAATGGTGCGCAGCGCATTTGCCGAGATCGCCAGACCGGCCATCACCAACGTGAAGCCGACGAACAGGCCCGTCACAGTCTCGATGCGGCCGTGCCCGTACGGGTGATTCCAGTCGGCGGGCTTGGCTGCCAGCGTCAACCCCAGCAGCACGATGCCCGACGCAAACACATCGCCCGCGGACTCCAGTCCATCCGCGACCACCGCGGTGGAGTGTCCCATCAACCCAGCCGTAATCTTGATGGCCGCCAGGAGGCCGCTGACGACCATCCCGGCAAGCGCTACGCGTTGGCCGATTTGCAATGTCTCACCAACTCACCTGGAAGCCATTATACTGGCTGTATCGATGCGCAGAACGATTGTCACCTTATTGTTGCTTGCCCCGGGCCAGGCGTGGTGCTGGGGCGATGAAGGACACCAGACCGTGGCGCGTATTGCCGCGGCGCACTTGACGGAACGCGCGCGGCAGGCCGTTGCGAACCTCCTGAAACAGGACGCCACCTTTGCCGCGCCAGCGGGCGCGGGCGATGCACTCGCCGACGCCATGGCGCGCGCGGCGATCTGGCCCGACCACATACCGGGCGGCAAGGGCGCTACCGCCCCCTGGCACTACATCGATATCGGGCTGTTCGAAGGCCCTTCCCACATTGCCGAGCGCTGCCCGCAAGGGAATTGCATCGTCGCCAAGATGACCCAGTACCTGGTGAATCTGAAACAGCATCGCGCCGATGGCTCGTGGCCCGAATCGAAGGAACTGGCTTTCCTGATGCACTTCGCGGGCGACATTCATCAGCCGCTGCACTGCGTGAGCGATGCCGATGCGGGCGGCAATTGCGTGAACGTGACCGGGTTCGATCCCATGCACAATCTGCACGCGGTTTGGGACATTACGCTGGTGAACAAACTGATGGCGCTGGACGGCGCGGGCATGATTGCCGGCATGGAGTCGCGCTTCCGCGGCAAGATGCGAGGCTGGCAGGACTACGGCAGCATCGACAAGATCGCCGCCGAATCGTTCGGTCTGGCCAAGTCGCAGGTGTACGGCAAGGCGCGCCCGCGCCTTCCGGTGATCCCCAAGTTTGTTGACGTGCAGCCGCGCAATTGCTCGACCGAGGCGCCGGAAAGCTTGCGCAGCGTGAAGGTGGATGGGCCACGGTCCTACGGCGCCGGTTCGCTGAATGTGGTGCGCATGCAGTTGTATAAAGGCGGGGTGCGCCTGGCGGCGATGCTCAATGCGATTTACGGCGATTAGCCGAGTATTTCAGTGAGCGGAACGATCCACTCGGGATCGGAAGTGCGCAGCAATCCGTCGCGGACTTCGCGGATTTCATCCTGCGTGTATATCCAAGCGCGCCGCTCATAGGGATCGATGAGCCACACAAAGCGCACGCCGAAGCGCAGATAGTCGTCGATCTTTTCCTGCATCAGGCTGATCCGGTCCTCGGGCGACCAAACCTCGACGCAAAGGAACGGAGGTGCGGTCAGGATGTTCTCGTCAGGTTCCGGGCCGAGGACCACCAAGACATCCGGCACTCGGTAGCGCGAGGGCGAGATTCGCACGCGCAGCGACAGGATGACAAAGATGTCCCACAGATGCCGGCGTTCGTAAAAGTAAAACAGCACCTCCCGGATCGCGATCTGGTGAGTCAGCAGACCGACGTTCCGGTCCACCAGCACGCCGTCCACATAGTCGCAGTCCGGACGGTACAGAGTGTGCAGGTATTCCTCTACCGTTACCATGTTGCCCGATTATGTCACATCCGCGCCGCGACCCGTTTCTTGGGTATGCCCTTGGTGTGGCAATCCAAGCACTTGGCGGAGTGGATATTATGTTTGCTCTTGGGCGAGAGGAACGTGGTATCCATCTTCTCCACATCCAGCCCGCAGTTGGACAGGCGCGGATGGCAATTGGCGCACGAGGCGCGCGTCTGCTGCCCGTGCTTTTGATGGCACGCCAGGCAACCGATGCCTTCGTGAATGCCGTTGCCGGTGCGGTCGCTGGACGATCCGGCTTGCCGCGTGGAGAGCGGTGCATGGCATTGGTAGCACAGCCCCTGGCGCTGATCCGGACTCATG
Source organism: Bryobacterales bacterium (assembly GCA_003166475.1). Taxonomy (GTDB): domain Bacteria; phylum Acidobacteriota; class Terriglobia; order Bryobacterales; family Bryobacteraceae; genus Bog-159. Next base: position 44,834 of record PMVV01000189.1, read on the forward strand.
CGCACGGGCCGCGTGCCGTCCAGGATTTGCGGAAGCGCGAGGTTGGCGTCGGCCACGTGGCCCATCTCGCGCCGGTCGAATAGCGCCAGCGAAGGCCGGTAGATCGGTTCGCGCGCCGACGATCGCGCCATGCGCTCCGGTTGCTGGTGCAGGGGCTCGCCGTGGCGATGCATCTGGTGGCATGCCAGACACGGAATCGCCGCCAGGTTGGTCCACCGCGCGTCCGTCATCTTCCACGGCCCCTGGGTGTCGATGGGCGTGACGAGGTCGCGAATGCCGCCTTCATACTGCATGCCGTGGCAGCGCAGGCAATCGTCCATCAGCAGGCGCTGGCGATTCTGTTTTTGATCCAAGAAGAATTTGGCGAAGGTCGCCCCGTGCGGCCCTGCTTGCCAGTCCGCAAATTCCTGGCGATGGCAACCCTGGCATCGCTCGATCATGGCGTTGACGTCCATGCCTTTGATGCGGATCTGCTCCGGGACATCGCCGCTCAGGTGACGGATCAGGCGGCGGGAATTGTCCGCGACGGAGCCGCCGTGGCAGGCCGAGCACGCCACGCCGCGGTGCGTGGATTCGCGCCACGCGTTCCAGTTGGCGCGGATCTCGTGGCAGCGCGCGCAGCCCTCGCCCGCCGTCGATTTGTAATAGATGCTGGATGCCGGCAGCATCAACAGCAGGAGGCAGGGCACGGCGGCCGCGATCCACCACAGGCGCTTGCGCATCACCGTGTCATCACCGGTAACGGGTGCCTTTCCACCCCTTAATCAAGTGGTCCGAAGCGCGATAGGCGTTGGCCATAATGGTCAGCACCGGGTTGAATCCGCCGTTGGTCACTTGCACGCTTCCGTCGATCACGAACAGGTTATCGATCTCGTGCACCTGGCAATAGCGATTCACCACCGACGTCTTGGGATCGTCGCCCATGCGGCAGGTTCCGGCCTGATGCTGGCCGCCCGTGAATCCCGGCCCAGCCAGTTTCTTCCAGGTGCGCACGGCGCCGGCTTCCTTCAGCCACGCTTCGGCCTTGGCCGCGGCAAAAGCCCCGATCTCGATGGTGTGCGGATGCTTGTCGCCCGAAAGCCGCGCCACCGGAATGCCCCAATAGTCGGGCACCTTCGGGTCCACTTCCACGCGCGCGTTGAACATGGGCATCTCCTGCGTGGGACCCTGAATCGCGATGGCGCGCCGATAGAAACTGCGCATGAAATCCTTGTGCTCGCGGCCCCACTTGGGCACGTCGGGCGGCAGCATGCCCACGAACTGGTACGGCAGCCGGATGAACTCGTTGGCCAACATGGCTCCGCCCGCCAAGCCCGGGTTCCCGTGATTGTAATCGCATATCGCGATGGAAGCCCCCGGCCCCAGATCGTCGTAGATATCGTCCGGCATGATGCCGAACGCGCCCGTGTAGCTATGGCCCTGAAAATTGCGGCCGACCCAGTCGTAGCGATTTCCCAGGCCGGTCGGGAACAGAGGGCTCTTGGAATTGAGCAACAGCCGCGCCGATTCGACTGCCGCGCTCGACACCACCACCAGGTCGGCGTCCTGACGCTGCAGGCGGTCGTGGACATCGAAGTATTCGACGCCGGTGGCGCGCCCGCGCTCGTCCGTCAGGATCTCGCGCGTCATGCACTCCGTGCGCAGATCGCAATTGCCCGTCGCCAGCGCTTTGGGGATCACGGTATTCTGGGTGCCGCACTTGGCGTTCACTTCGCAGGCGAAGCCCACGCACCAGCGGCAGCGCATGCACGGCCCGCGCCCGCCATACGGCACGCTATTGCGCAGCATCGGGATATGGAACGGATGCAGCCCCAGCCGCTTGGCCGCCGGTTGCAGAATCTCGAACTCGCGATTGGGCGCGAGCGGCGGCATGGGCAGCGGCTTGCGGCGCGGCGCGCGGAACGGGTTGCCGGAATCGTCGCCCGAGACGCCGATCTCCCATTCGGCCTTCTCGTAATAAGGTTCCAGATCGTCGTAGGAGATGGGCCAGTCTTCGAGCGTGCTGCCGGCCACCTGGCCGTAGGTGGAGCGCATGCGGAAATCCCGCTCCATGTAACGCCAGGCCATCGCGCCGTAGCTGACCGTACCGCCGCCCACGCACGCGGCATTGTTGCTGTAGCCCGGACCGCTGGCCCGCACCACGCGCGCGCGGCCCTTCAGATCCACCGCCACGCGCGGATTGCGCTCGTCATCCGGCCCGAAGGCGTTGCCGAGCACGGAGGTGCGCTGGTTGCGCAGATCGTCTTTGCGGCAATCGAAGGCCGTATACCACTCGCCGCGTTCCAGCAGGACCACGCTCAGTCCGGCTTCGGCGAGTTCCTTGGCGACGATGCCGCCCCCCGCGCCCGCGCCCACCACCACCGCGTTGACGCGGTTCATGCCCGCCCCCGCAACGGCGGCGACGCCACCCCGAGCATCTTCCAACTGGCGCGCTCGCGGTTGCCGCCATGCCGCGGATCGCCATAGAAGCCCTGCATGGAGTGGGCGACCAGCATATCGAAGAAGGGCTTGGTATCGGGATTGCGCTCGATGCGCCGCAGGACGTCGAGTTGGGATGCGGCGGGCAGGTCCGCGAAGGCGCGGCCGGCCGAGTTCGCGCTTTCCTGGTCGAGGGCGGCGATCCCTTGCCGGTAGGCTTTCCGCAAGGGTTTGTAGAAACACGTAAGCTGACGATCTATGAAGACGACCACCCCAGCCTGGACGGCGCCGGGGTCCTGGTCTTGCGGAATGATGTGCGCGCAGGCGGCTCCCACCGTGCGCGCTTCCTCGACGGTGAAGTGGCGCCAGGGGCTCTTCGAATGCGCGCAGCCTGCCGCGGTGCCGGCCAGACCTGCGACGATAAACCTTCGGCGATCCATCCTACAGACAGAGTAGTCGGATTCACCGGCGTTCTCAAGTGGATGGAACCTGAAAATCCGAAATGGAGTGGGGGGCGGAGAGCTTCAACGAGGCCGCGAGCGCGTACTCTTTCAAATGCAGCGCGAAAAGGGCAGGATCGCTTCGAAGGCTCTGACGTTAAGCATGTCTCTAGCCTTTGTCTTCCAGTTTGGAGATGCGTTTGCCGTACTCCGCAAGCGTTCGAAAAAAGTCCTTCAGGTCCCGTTCGATGACTTCAATGCGGCGCTCCAACGAATTGAACAGCCGGAAATTCAGAATCAAAGCGGTAATGGCAACCGCTACCGAACCACCGCCGCTTATTAACGCAACCGTCACTGTATCGCTCATAGGTGTCGTTATTTTACCGCTTCAATGGGGCTGCGAGCGCTGGAGGGCGGCCAATCTTGGCCGCAGCCGCCTTTGGCGGCCTAGCCGCAATGCTGTTCACTTAATGATNNAAGTGAACAGTATTGGGCCTAGCCGGCTTCATTGATCTTTGGTGGCCCGCAGGGCCACCCGTGGGACACATACGCCCTATCCAAGAAATTGCCGCACCGTTCGCGCGCGGGGCGCGCACGTTGCGCTCACGGCGCCTGCCTGGACCATTGGGACCACCCTTGTTGGAGGGCTCTTGTTGCCGGCACCGGGCCGTGGCGCGGTTGGAAGATCGAGATCTTTGCCGAACTGCCGCGTCTGCCGGAACGCCCGCGCAGTAAGCCCCGCCAACGCAAGAAACGGCCTCGTGGAGACGAAGTTATCGCTACCTCAGCCCAATTTTGGACGAGCCAATATGAGGTCCTCGCCGGGCAGGCCAGCCCGCCCAGCGGGCTAACCCCAATGCTGTTCACTTAATGATGTTTCGGTGGGGCAGACGATCGTTTTATGTCGTCTGCCAGCGCTCCACGAGGGCGGCAGACCACGAAGTGCGATGGTCTGCACCAAAGTGAACAGTGTTGCGGTTAGCCCCCACCGGGTGTCGCGGCTATCGCGGCTGATTCGCCGCAAACGGGTCGTCTTTCGGATACAAGGGAAAGTCCGCCTCGCACATCTTGCCGGGACTCACCGCGTATGCGCTGCTCAGGTGAGTGGACGCCCACCAGATGAACAAGTCTTGGGGCAATTGCACGCGGAGATGGTAGGTGGATTCAGGAAGCCGGGAGAACTCAAATGAAGCATCCGCGGCCGTGATGGCCCGGAACTCACCGGCCCTCCCCACCGCGGTCACTGCAACCGAGGCGGCCGGCTTGGCTTCCAGCCGGCTTAGTGGAGAGATGCCCGGGTATGGTTCGGTGCCGATAAATCCGAAGAGCGCTGCAGGTCGCTGGCCGGCGTGAATTGCGCGGGCCTGGCGGATCAAGGCCGCAGCCACAAGTGCCGGGCGGGTTTGGCCGCAGGAATTTGCCCACAGACTCGATTCAACGGAGTTCGCGGAAACAAAATACTCGACGCCCATGCGAAATGGTAACCGCACGCGGTGGATTGCGTGTTGGTGTAGACGGTGACAGCAGTTTTCCCGCTCAGTTTGCCGAACGCTTCGGACACCGCGAAGTCCACGGCTACGGCACCGCCGCCGGAAGCATGGACTCTGGTCGCCTTTCCGACAAATTCGAGGCCTTCGCTGGAAGCGCTCCAGCACCCCGAACTGGGAGCGCAACTGCAGGCCCATCCCATGGATGATCCGATAGCGAGTAGAACGAGAGATTCGATCAGTTTCATATCCCTTAAATGCCGCCGGGCACGATATCCTTTCGCGGTTTGCGCACTGCTTCCCAACTGTTGGACTCTTCCGGCGGCTAGAATAGTCTTTCCATCGCACATGCATTGGATTCATTCAAAGGAGCACGCAACTATGGAACGCGAAATATCCAGGCGAACGGCGTTGGCGAGTGCCGGAGCCGCGCTGACGACCTCCCTTTTCACCGGCCGCATGAAGGGAGCCAACGACCGCATCGCGATAGGCTTTATCGGGATCGGGGCCATGGGTTCGGGAAACCTGGAGTATGCCATGAAAATTCCCGAAGCCCAGCCCGTCGCGGTTTGCGATGTTTACAGGCCCCACCTGGAACGCGCGGAAGCCGCCGCACGCCAGAAAGGATTCCAGGTGAAAGCGGTCGCCGATTTCCGCGAAATCCTGGCGGATAAGTCCATCGATGCCGTGTGCATCTCCGCTCCCGACCATTGGCACGCCTATATGACCGTGGAAGCCTGCAAGGCGGGCAAGGATGTCTACGTCGAAAAGCCCGCGTGCAAGTTTGTGGAGGAAGGCCAGAAGATGGTCGAAGCCGCGCGCAAGTACAACCGCATCGTCCAAGCCGGCACCATGCAGCGTTCCGGCGGCTATTTTCAAAAAGCCGCCGAAATCGTCAAGAGCGGCAGGCTCGGCGCTGTGACGTTTTGTCATGCCTTCCAGACTGGACTGACCCCACAAAAGGGCTTCGGCAATCCCCCGGACGGCGATCCACCGGCGGATCTCGATTGGGATCTGTGGCTCGGACCCGCGCCAAAGGTGCCCTTCAATCCCAATCGCTGGGGCGTCAAGACTTCCACTTTCCCGACATTCCGATACTTCTGGGATTACGCGGGGGGCGCCATGACCGACTGGGGCGTACACCTGATCGATCCGATCCACCAGTGCTTCGGCGACCCGATGCCGCTGGCGGTTTCGGCCATGGGCAACAAGTTCTACGTGCAGGACAATACCCAGACGCCGGACACCATGCTGGCAACCTTCTATTACCAGGATTTTCTTTCCAGTTACGAAAGCCGCACGTGCAACCCGCTGCCCATGTTTGGGCTCGGCCAGGGTGCGGGCACGGTAATTCACGGGACGGAAGCCAGCATGTCCGTGAACCGCAGCGGCTGCCACCTGATTCCCAATAATAAACTCAAGGAGCCGGAGGCGTGGGAGAAGGACCGGGCCATGGCGGATATGAACGTGCCCCACTGGCGGAATTTCCTGGAATGTATCCGCACTCGTCAAAAGCCGATCAGTGAAATCGAAACGTGCGTGCGCTCGTCAACGGTTTGCCTGCTGGCAAATCTTTCGATGCGCTTCAGATCCCGCATCGATTGGGACCAGGAAAAATGGACCTGCGCACAGAGCGAGATGCAGCCGCACCTGAACGCCACCTATCGCGAACCATGGAAGCTGGAAGTCTGATAGCCGTCATGCGGAGGGCGGGCAATTCTGCCCNNAAGATTGGCCGCCCTCCAGTGTGCACCCTCCTTGATCGCTGCCCTCAACAACCGCTACCATAACTATTCGAAAGGAGTATTATGCCATCCGAAAAAGGCACTCGTCGCGCTTTCCTCGCAACCTCGATAGCCGGCGCCACCGGCGCTGCCCTATCCGCGAGAGCGCAGAATAGCTCACAGCCGGCCGGAGATGCCGTGCGGCTGGGCATCGTAGGCGCGGGTATTCGCGGCCTCGAGTTGATGCAGGCCGCCCTGAATGCCGGCGGCCGGATCGTGGCCGTATGCGATCTCTACGACGGCCACTTCCGCCGCGCGCAGGAGATTCAGCCCAACACCCCCACTACGCGCGACTACCGCGAGGTGGTCGGCCGCAACGATATCGACGCCGTAATCGTGGCCACTTCCGACCACTGGCACGCGCCCGTAGCCATCGCCGCCATGCACGCCGGCAAAGATGTGTACTGCGAGAAACCCATGAGCCACACCATTCCGGAAGCGCTGGAAATGGTGCGCGCCTCGCGGCAAACGGGCCGCCTGGTCCAGGTTGGAAGCCAAAGCCTGAGTATGGAATCTACGGCGAAGGGCAAGCAGTGGTTGGACGCCGGCGAAATCGGACGCGTCTTCATGGTGCAATGCTCGATCTATCGCCCGAGCGCCATCGGCGCATGGCGCTATCCCGTTCCGCCCGATGCTTCGCCCCAGACCGTCGATTGGGAGCGCTTCCTGGGCAATGCCCCTAAGCGCCCATTTGATGCGCAGCGCTTCTTCCGGTTCCGCAACTGGTGGGACTATGGCACCGGCATCGCGGGCGACGAATATGTGCACCTCCTCTCCCGCGTGCATTACCTCATGGGCGTGCAATATCCGTTAAGCGCCGTGGCTAATGGCGGCATCTACAAGTGGGATGGCGATCGGGACGTGCCGGACATTCACAATACTCTGTACGACTACGGAAAGTTCCAGGTGCAGGTGAGCGCCAACCTGGTCTCCAACTGGGAAGGCGGCGAGATCGTTCGTTTCATGGGAGACAAGGGCACTATCGAACTTACGGAGGAAGGCGCGCGGCTGTTGCCCTATAACCCCGTGGAGGGTTACGAGTACCCGCTGGAGAGCTGGCCCAAAGACACCAAGGATCGCTTCGTCGCCGAGCACAAGAACGATCCACTGGCGGACGTTGGCACGGCGGCGCAGCAACCCAAGCGCGAGCCGGTGGCATTTACACAGCAGAGAGAAGGCACGGAAGATCACTTTAAGAACCTGTTTGAGTGCGTACGCAGCCGCCAGCAACCGCGCGAGAATGTCGAGTTTGGCTGTGGCACCGCGGTGGCCTGCCACATGGCAAATGCATCCTATCGTCAAAGTGGCAAGCGAGTCGTGTGGGACCGCGAGAAGCAGAAGCTAACGGCCGGAGCGTAGCACTGTTATTTTTGCCCGGCCTTGGATGCCCGCAGGATGACGGTTAAGTGCGCCGGCGGCCAGGTAAGGCCCCGGCACCACGGCCGGTGTGTACCCAGAGGCAAACCGTCCGCCTTCCCGCGACTGGAAATGCGCGAGTTCCTGGCCCGGCTTCAGCCCGCAGGGTCGCCGCCGCTCCCTCGATTCCGCTCGAAACGCACCAGGTCCATCAGAAGACCAGCAGCATCGCGCGCGCTTAGCTCTTGGGGGCTCGCGGGTGCCTATCGCTCCGGCCCATGAACTGATGCAGGGCGAAGGGAACTTCGTCGGGATGCGATGCGCACCAGGCAATGATGCGCTCGAGCTTCAGGGTATCGTCGGCGATGGCGCCGATTTCCATCAGCTCGGTTTCAATGGTCTCCGGATCTCGCATAACAACTCCAGCATGGCACATCCCGGCAGCTCACGGCTTTAATGGTAGTAGCATGAGAGCAATGGCGCAAAACATGCTTGCCGGCCTGGTATTCTCCGCGGTGCTGGCTTTCGCGGCCGCGCCCGCTAAGATCGTCCTGATCGCAGGCAACCAGAGTCATGGCCCCGGCGATCATGAATATAAGGCCGGCTGCATGCTTCTAGCCGGCTTTCTGAGACAGAGTCGGGTATCGGACCCGGTGGTGGTAACCGGAGGGTGGCCGGAGGATGAGTCGGTCTTCGAAGGCGCGCGCGCCGTCGTGCTGTACATGGACGGCGGCACGGGGCATCCCATCTTGATCGGCAACCGGCTGGAGTCCCTGGCCAAACTCATGCAAAAAGGCGTCGGACTCGCCTGCCTGCACTACGCCGTGGAGGTGCCTAAGGACCATGGCGGGCCGCAGTTCCTCGACTGGATTGGCGGCTTTTACGATCGCCCCTATTCGCAGAATCCGGTGAATGACATCCGGGCCGTCCAGGCCACACCGGAGCATCCCATCTCCCGCGGCTGGAGCAGCTTCCAACTGAAGGACGAATGGTATTATCGAATCCGATTTCAGCCGGACGACAAGCGCGTCACGCCCATCTTGACCGCCATGCTGCCCACCGATGCGCCGAGCCCGCAGGTTTTGGCCTGGGCCACGGTACGGCAGGACGGAGGCAGGGGATTCGGATTCACCGGGCTGCACACGCATGCCAACTGGGGCGTGCCGGAATTTCGCCAATTGCTGGTGAATGCCGTCCTATGGACCGCCAGACTGGATATCCCAGCCAACGGCGCCAAGTGTGAATTGAACCCGGAGGATTTGAAAAAGAATCTCTTCGACGTGCCCGCGAAACACCAGTGAGTTACCCAAGGAGCAACGTGAAATGAGCAATTGCCTAAAGGTCTCTCGACGCCGGTTTCTGTCGCGGACTTCTCTCGCCGCCGCCGCGGGAGCCGCATTCCCCGCTATCATTCCCAGCCATGTGCTGGGCGCGCCCGCCCGTCCCGGCGCAAACGATCGCATCCAGATAGGCGTCATTGGCGTAGGTGGGCGCGCCAACCTCCTGATCGATCAGTTACCCAAACCGGGACAGATCGTGGCGCTCGCCGATTGCTGCCTGTCGCGGTGTGAAGAGGCCGCCGGCAAGCGCAACGCCAATTGGGATATCTATCAGGACTACCGCAGGATTCTGGATCGCAAGGATATCGATGCCGTCATCGTAGCGACACCGGACCATGTCCGCGTGATTCCGTGTATCCACGCCTGCCAGGCGGGCAAGGATGTCTACGCCGAGAAACCGTTGACGCTCTATCCCGGTGAAGGAACTGTGCTGGTGAAGGCTGCGCGGAAGTACAAGACCGTGTTCCAAGTGGGCAGCCAGCAGCGCTCGATGGAGATGAATCAGATCGCGTGCAAGCTGGTGCGTACGGGTGGATTGGGCAAAATCAAGCTAGCGCAGGGCGTGAACTATCCCGATTCGGCGCCCATCCCCGATCTGGCGGAGGAGCCCGTGCCCCAAGAGCTGGACTGGAATGTGTGGCAGGGCCAGGCGCGCGCACGCGCCTACAACAAGAAGTTGCGATTCGGCTGGATGGGGTTTCAGGACTATTCGGGCGGTGAGACCACCAACTGGGGTGCCCACGGCTTGGACCAGATCCAGTGGGCCCTCGGCATGGACGGCACTGGCCCGGTGGAATTCTGGCCCATGGAGGAACCGCGCGGCGCTATGGCGTTCCGTTACGCTAACGGCGTCGAAGTCCATCTGGACTTGCCCTATAGCGGCGACCAACCCCTGATGGGCGGAGGCCGCTTCATCGGCGAGAAGGGTTCGATCGACATCTGGCGCAACAATTTCAAGATCGACGCGCCGGGCGTCACGCTGGACTTGCCGCCGGAGGAAGAAATCGAGAAGTGGCACGACAAGCGCGCGCTGTGGCAGGCGGAGTACCACATGGGGTTCTGGCTGGGGTGCATCCCCACGCGCGAGCAGCCCAACGCCGACGTCGAGATCGGCCACCGTTCGGTAAGCGTCAGCCACCTCACCAACATCGCGCGCAGGCTGAATCGCAAGATCCGGTGGGACCCACAGGAGGAACAAGTGGTCGGCGATGAGGAGGCCAACCTGCTCGCCGTCAACCGCCCACGGCGAAAGGGCTGGGAGTTACCCAAGATCTGAAAGGTGCTCCTGCCACACTTCCGCGCTGTATTACAACTGGTCGGAATCTTCTCTAGCGAGCGCCGATTTTTCGTAGGGCAGGCCCTCGGCCTGCGGCGNNCTTTTGGTTGCGGCTGCGCTGCTTTGTGGGGCAGGTTGGCAACAGTTGGCAACCTGCAGGCCGATTGCTAATCGGCCTTCGTGAGCGAAGCTCGCGCGAAGCGTGTCACGGCACCGGTACCAACAGGGCCTTGCCGATCACCGTCGTGAAGCCGTCCAACACATCCATAAAACTGGAGGCAAGCAACGGAATGCTACCGAGCTGCCACAGATGTTCGGCGTTTTGCCAGGCTGACTCGCGGGCCGCGCTCACGTTCCAGGCCGCCAGCGTATCTTCCAGATGAGAGATCGGCGGAAGCGCCCCGCCGGGAAGACGGACATTCAGTGTCTGCTTGGCGGATTCGACGAGGCTGTCCAGCGTGGAATTGAGTGCGGTGTAGTCGCCATAGTGCGTTCCACCACGATCTGGTGTGGTAGCAGTGACCTGACAGGTGGTGACGATGGCCTCGCACAAGTCGTGATTTATATGGGCGTTTATGCCTGCCAGCGCGAACTGGATGCGCGCGATTGCGTCCTGGTTGCGGTTAGTGAATAGAACTTGCCAGCAGGCGGAAGTCGGCTCGCCGGTGAGCGAGGATTTGAGGGCGGAGAAGTAGAGACGCGCGAATTCTACGTCGAGTTGGGCCAGCCACGCGGGATCGGTGAACCCGCCACCGGCGACCCGCGCTTCGACCGCCTGCGTAACTTGCAGATACAGCCAATTGAACCATTTCAGGCCGTCCCCATCCATACAAGTGCTGTCGATGGTGCGGAGGGTTTGGAGAACGTCCGCGATAGATTGCGGAGCGGTCTGAACGCCGGCGAGCAGCGTCGCGTCGTATGGAAACATGACCCGTTGGGTTTGAGTATACACGATCTGCGGGCCAAGTGCGGGCTGACCGCATCGGCGAAGTGGGTGTTCTCGTGGGGCAGGACTCCAGTCCTGCGGCCGACGTCCACGTCGGCCTGTTCGTACCGGGATATGGCTGATTCCGTGCGCGAAGAGCGGGTCCTGGAGGACCCGCGCAGACCTGGAGGTCCGCCCTACTATGCCAGACGCAGCGTCAGTTGCTCACCGCGAGAAACAACGTCTGCGTTCCGGCCACGCCGTCGACCGTGAAGGTCACCGGCACGGTGCCGTTGCCGGCGTCGGCCGGCACCACGACATTGAACTGATACAAGCCCGTGAAATTCGGCGCTAATCCCGCATAGGGCACGCTGGCAACGGGCACGCCGCCAATGGACATTCCAAAGGACGATGTGATCGCATTCGCCTCTTGCACAAGCTGGCCCGCCGGTATGTCTGGTGTGACCGGCCCGAAGCCGATCCCATAGAGAACGATCTCCTCGTTCGGCTGGGCTGGCCGGGAATTGAGGCCCGCAATCGCGCCGCTGGGGAGCACGTACGAGTTATCGGCGTGCATGGCCACCGCGTACTGGATTCCGCCGAGGTTGAACGATATGGGCGCGTCCAGGCCTGGCTCGGTTGCATTCACCGTCGGCGTAAAGGGGGCGCTGGTTCCACCCGGCGTGGTAATCACCACCGGCTGCGGTCCGGTCGCGACATTGGATGGCGCCTGGGCATTTACCTGTAAGGGGCTGATGAAATCGACAAATGTCGACTGGCCGCCGATGGTGACCGTGTCGCCGCCCAGAGCGGTGGGCGCCGCGTTGCCGATAAAATCGGCGGCGGTCCAGGTCTGGGAGACGACGTTGGCAAGATTGGTGCCGTAGATCTCCATCCATGTCCCGGGCGCAACCGCGGAAAACCCTCCGAAACTGCTGGCGCTGATGACGGCCAGGATCACAGGCGTGGCATCGAATGTGCCGTGAACCGGTCCCGTAATCGTAGCGTTCGGCGTCAGCCCCACTTGTCCGACGGAGCACGACGAGGCGGCGATTCCGGTGCACGTGGCATTGGAATAATAAAACACGAAATCGTTGGAGAGAAACGTAACGTTTGCGCCGATGCTCTCTTGCAGGCTCACTACAATCTTGCCGGAATTGCCGGCCGCGATACCGAACGTGATCTGGTTATTGCCCGGGCTGATCGAGTTGGCCAAAAAGGGAGATGTCCCGTTGCCTGGATAACTGAACACGATCGAGATGGTCCCGCCGCCGCCGACGCCCGTGTAGGGAGCCGTCACCGTGCAGTTGGTATTCGTCCCATCGTACGCGCAGGTGCCCCAATCGACCCGGCTCTGCCCTACACCGCCGCTGCCGCCGAGACCCGTCAAAGTGACGTTTTGGCTGCTGTCCGTATAGGTGGCCGTGACAGCCGAGGCCCGCGGTGGGAGGAAGGCTGCACAGAAAAGGAATAAAGCAATGGCGATGGATTTCATAATCGGTCGGTTCCCCAGGTTTGGTTAGGTTAGAGTGCGGTCCAAGTATAGCAGGAACGGAATTTAGCCGTGGGGCAGGCCATCGTTTTCCGTGGCCTGCCGCTAGCGGCCAGCCAATTGGATCTCCAGCAAGGTCAGGCTATACGGTTCGAAGGTGAAGGCGAACCGGCTTCCGGCCGCCGCAAGGCTGTGCGTCTCAACCGATACCGCCTCCCGGTCGCTCGATGAGTTCATCGCTTCGGTATTGGGCTGGCCTTCCCGATTCTTGAGCACAAACGCCGTGGCGCCCGCGGCGAATTGCCCGGCGTCGGCCAGCGCAATGGTGGGGCGCAGCGGGGCTACGGTCGAGTTCACGGCGTAAATCCGCAGCAGCCGCCCATCCGCGCTCAGCACCGCGCTCACGTCGGGCTGCTGCAATTGCCAGGGGAGACCGCCCGGCCGCTCCACCTTCAACGGATACGAGCCAGCCGCGCGTCCGTACAATTGTTCCGCGTAATACGTGGGCGCGCGGTACATCCATCCCGGTCCGGTGACCATGATGCCCGACCCGAAGCTATCGATCAAATTCGACCGGATACCCATCTCCACCAGGTCCGCGTAGCGCTGCAGCACGTTGTGGTAGCGCGAACAGTCCAGGGCGTTGCCCAGCGATTGCAGGATGCCGCGCTTCAGCCCGAAGTCGCCGCCGGTGGTATTCCACTCAGTGACCGCGATGCGGACCTCTCGGCCCTGCCCCTGCGTTCGAATTCGTTCCCGCAGCGATTCGAACTCGCGCACCACCTCGGTCAAGTCGCCCATTTCGTAATGATGCGGGCACAGGTAATCGAGCTGCCCCTCGGCACCCGCCAGCACGCCTTGCCTGGGATAGGAACTCATCAGTTTGATGGAAGGATCGGCCGCCCGCATGCCGCGCGCAAACGCGGCGATGGATCGCTCGTACTCCTGCCCGCCGACTTCGTTGCCGATCTGCCAGTACTTCACCGCCCATGGCTGGGGATGTCCGTTCCTCGCGCGCAGGCCGCCCCAGCGGGTTTGCGCACTCCCGTTCATGTACTCGACTTCCGCCGCCGCATCCGCCGCCTGCTTGCCCGTCCACCGGACACAGATCAACGGCTCCGCTCCCACGAAGCGGCATAACCCGGCAAACTCATCCAGGCCCACGAAGTTCGGCTCCAGCCCGCCCCAGTAAGTCGTGAGGGGAGCACGCGTGTCCCAATTGCCGACGGTCCGGTCCCACTCCAAGCCTTCAATCGACGTGCCGCCGAAACGGATCGCGCCGGGCTTGAGTTGCTTGAGCGCCTCCACGACGTCCGCCCGCCAGATACCCTCGACAGCATCGTCGCCGATGAGGTACACGCGGTCGAGCCACAGCGTTCCGGGCCCTTCGAAATCGATGGCCAGCGTGGCGGCCGTGGAATCGCGCGCCGCCGTCAGGGTGGCTTCCGCCGGCTGCCAGCCGGGCATGGCACGCCCGAGATCCGCCGCTTGTGCCAGAGTGCCTTGCGCATCCCGCAGTACCGCGCGTACGGGCACGCCGCCGGTTCCCTTCATGTGCAGATGCAGCCGGTAGCGCACGCCCGCCTTCGTATAGAAACCATCCTGCGCAATGCCCGCACGCGCGCGCGGTGTGTGAATCTCGATGCGCTGCGACCGCTTGCCGTTGAACGCATCCTCAGTGTCCAGCGCGTACTCCGCCGCCTGCACTGCGCCATCGGGATACCAGGGGCGATTGGGGTGGTCGGTCTCCTTGATGTACGAAAACCGGTACGGCGGCTCCTCTTCGAAGCTGTCGTTATCCACCTGCTGCGCGATCATCGACGGGATCAGCCGGCACAGCATCTCGATGAACTGCCCCTGCTGCTTGGCGTCTACCGGGCGCTTCCCGGCGGGCCGCAGATGGACGCGCAACTCGCCTGGGTCCGGCTCGAGCACAGGCTCGAAGCGGAGATCGAAGAACGATACCGGTCCGCCGGTGCTATCGAGGTGAATGGTAGCCTCGCCGGGCGAGGGCGCGCGGAAGAGGAACTCCGGTCCCGATGAGGAGCCGAAGTTTCCGGAAGGGGTTTCGATCTCGATCAGGGCGTTGCCGCTGGTCCGGGCGCTCACGCGCCATAGCGACCCCGGGGTCGGATAAACGGTTTGCGAAACCCCCGCGCTGCCAGGCCCGCGCGTCTCGATCGAAAGCGCGTGGTTCGCGGCGCGCACTACGGGCTGGGCGGCACGCTCGTCGTGCCGATGAACCGTCCAGCCCGCCAGGTTTTCGTCGAAGCTGCCGTTACGGAGCTGCGGCGCGATGGCCAGCAGCGCCAGTGCGGGCAGAATCAACTCAGGCCCTTCAGGAATTGCGCGCTGGCTCTAAGATCGCTGCGGTCCGTCTCCACGAAGTAGTTCCGCGCGCCCGATTTTTTGGCCGCTGTCCACAGTCTCTTCCAGTCCACCACACCCTGCCCCAGCGCGACTTCTTTCTTCTCCGTTGGCGACCAGTCCTGCAGGTGGATGGAAAGGAACCGGCCCGGATACTTCTCGAAGTAGTCCGCGGCCTGGTAGCCCAGCCGGATCACGCTGACCTGGAACTGCATCTTCACTGATTTCGGGTCGAACTCGCCCATCAGCTTGTCGTAGATGAGTTCGCCGTCGATCTTCTGGAATTCGAAATCGTGGTTGTGGTAGCCGAGTTGGATGCCCGCTTTTCGCGTCCGTTCGCCGAGCTTGTTGGCGTCGTCGACGGCGTGCATCCAGTCCGCCATCTTGGCCTCCTTCGGCACCCCAAACGTGGCGATGATCATTTGTTTCAGGCCCAGTTCCTTGGCGAAGGCCAGGCGCTCGTCCAGATGGTCCTTTAATTCGGTGAAGCCGAAATGGCAGCTCTCGCAGCCCAGCCCGGCGGCGTGGATCTTGTCGCGCAGGTCGGCGGGTTTCATCTGTGCCAGCGGTCCGAAGCCCATCGTGGCATAGCCCGGCGGCGAGCACAGCTCGATGCGTTCGAAACCCATGCCGGCGAGCTCCTTCAATGTACCGTCGAGATCCTTTCCGATGGCCTCTCTCACCGGCCACGTCTGGCACCCGATCGGCAAACCCAGCGGATTGGCGCTCAGGTAACGGGCCCCGGCCAGGCCGATTGCGCCGGCAGTGCCCACATGGAGAAAGCTTCTCCGCGAAATGCTGCTGATTTCTTTCATGGCGAGCATGGTAACTCCGCGCTATCCTTGCCGCAAGCGTGGCTGGCTTTCCAGTATTATTTGAGTATGGCCATGAAGGAAGCGGCTCCGCTTTACGATCGGGATTTCTTCGAGTGGACAGTCCGCAACGCGCAGTTATTGCGCGAGGGCCGGTTCGCCGAGGTCGACGCCGGCCACCTTGCCGAGGAGATTGAGGACGTGGGCAAACGCGATCGGCGCGAAGTACGCAACCGGCTGAAAGTGCTGCTGGTATACCTGTTGAAGTGGACGGCGCAGCCCGGTTTGCGGTACGCGGAGAGTGGGACCTCCAGTTGGCTGGATACTATTCGCGAACAGCGAACGCAGCTTGAGTCCATTTTCGAGCAGTCGCCAAGCCTGGCAAGGCACGCGCGTGAATCGCTCGATGCAGTGTTCTCGAAAGCCGTTGACGACGCGGTTTACGAAACGGGATTGCCACGAGCCGAGTTCCCCGCGAAGTGCCCGTTTGCGTTCGAGCAGGTCACGGACCAAGCGTTCCTGCCAAACTGAAGGGCCGCCTAAAAGGCGGCTGCGGCCACGATTGGCCGCCCTCCAGTGTGTTTTCGACGAAGCCCGCTTCCTCCCGCGCTGGTGTAAGCTCACAGTATGCGCAAATTTGCGGTTGCACTATTGGGCCTGGCACTAGCCGTTTCGGCCACGGCCGCATCCAAGAAGGTCATCCAGCCGAAGGACTTCCCCACCGGGAGACCGTTCAGCCCCGGCATCCTGGTTGACGATACGCTCTACATCGCCGGACAGACCGGCACGGATCTAAAGACCGGCCAGCTTCCCGAAGACTTCGATGCCGAAGTGAAGCAATGCCTGGACAACATCGGGCTGATTCTGAAAGAGGCGGGCATGAGTTTCGACGACGCCGTCGCGGTGCAGGTGTATCTGACCGACATGAGCCTGTTCCCGCGCATGAACGCGGTTTACACCACGTACTTCAAGGAGCCGCGTCCCGCGCGCACCACCGTGGGCGTCGCGAAACTGGTGGGCACGGCGCGCATCGAAGTCACCGTGACGGCGCACCGCTGACGATGGGCAACTCCAGGAAACTGGCGTGCCTGGCGTCGTGATATAGCGCGACGTGCGCAGTGCGCGCGTCCTCGGCGGACTCGCTCGCTACCACGCCGCCGGAGTTGTAATTCTTCTCCACCTGGATGGAGTTGGGCGAGCGCAGCATCAGGCGCAGGCGGCTGCCTTTGGCAATGCGCCGCGAGAACCATGTGAAGCCGCGGAATTCGTATTTCACGATCTGGCCGGATTCGACCGGGCTGGGCTTGCGTGGCGAGTCGCGGTAGCGGGCGCGCATGGCGTCGCCGGTCAGCAGCACGCTGCCTCCGTTGGGCAGGATTTCATAGAGGATCGCTTCGAAATCCGTATCGGGCACGTCCATCGCGATCCAGACTTCGAGGCGCACGGCGCCGCTGATCTCAGTGTCTTCCGCGAAGGGCGCGCTGTGATAGATGAGGCCGTCGCCGAACAGGTTGAGCGGCTCGGTTTGATCGGTCAAGGGATTCGGATTGTCGGCGGTCTCCAGTGCGCCGGGACGCAGATCGAGGGGATCGTAGACGTAGCGGTCGGGCACGCTGGCCGCGGGCAAAGCCGCGGGTTTCTCCGGACCGAGAGCGCCGGAATGAAACGCGTCGTTGGCTTGGCCGTCTGTCGAGTTCAGGTACAACGTGCGCGTTCTGTTGGCGACTGCTTCCAGGCTGGCGGCGTACTCCCACTCTTCCGGGCCGACGACGTACCAGGCCACGCGCTGCTTGAGGAACGCGGGCTTGGGGCCGTCCTTCATGGTCCAGTCGTACCATTCCCTGTGCAGGTTGTTCAGGTCAGCAGGCTGGCTTCCCCGAACTTCAAGCCGCCCACTTCGCGATTGGGCGTGCGGGTGCCGGCGTGATCCCACGGCCCGGCGATCAGGTAGTGCCGGCCGCGCGCGGCGGGCGAGCCGTAGCGCATGTGATCGCGATAGTAGTGCAGGGCGCCGGTCTGGTCGCCGTCGTAATGCCCGGTGATGGTCAAGATGGGGATGTCGATTTGGGCGAACTGTTCCGGCGTGGGATACATGGCGTCCCAATAACCGTCGGGCTGCGGATGGTCCATCCACTTTTGAAAAACGGTGGAAGTGTTGCCCACCATCCGGTCGAGTTCGCGGAACGGCAGATTGCGCGTGTAGCGTTCGCGGAACTTTTCAGTCCAGAACGTGGAATCGCCGAATTGTTTTGGGTTGCCGGTGCTGCCGCTGGTGTAAGTGAGCCACTGGATAATGTAGGGCGTGAACATGCC
The DNA here is from genome assembly GCA_003166475.1 of Bryobacterales bacterium. Classification (GTDB taxonomy): domain Bacteria; phylum Acidobacteriota; class Terriglobia; order Bryobacterales; family Bryobacteraceae; genus Bog-159. The sequence goes on from PMVV01000189.1 coordinate 62,844, forward strand.
GTTGGAGAAAGGGAAGTCCACGGCCGCGGCCGCCGCGGCGGCGGGGACGATGGTGGCGAGATGCGGCGGATGCTCCTTGAGCGTGGCCCACTGGTCGAAGCCCGCGTAGGAGCCGCCCCACATGGCCACTTTGCCGTTCGACCACGGCTGTCGCGCCAGCCATTCGACGATGTCGTAGCCGTCGCGCGCTTCGTTGGCGAACGGCTCAAAGCCGCCCTCGGAGTTGCCGCGCCCGCGGACATCCACCAGCGCGAAGACGTAGCCATGACGCGCGAAGTAGGACGCCCGATCTTCGTAGCTGTCGGCGATGTAAGGCGTGAGGGTAAAGACCACCGGCAGCGGCGCGGGCATCGCTTTGGGCTTGAAGACCGTGGCGTTCAAGCGGATGCCGTCGCGCATGGGAATCTTGACTCCCCAGAGGAGGTCGATGGCGGCCGGCGCTTCTTCGGCATGGAGCGGGGCCAGCGCGAGTGCGACCAGCAGAGGGGTCTTGCTCATATATTCCTTCGAGGATAACTTACGTGGCCTGGGCTGCGCCGGTGTTTCTGGAGAATTGACTAACCCAGTGTCACGTTCAAGCGGAAGCCCGCCGCCCTCGTCCCACTGAAATGCTGGAGAGAAGCGCCAGGGCGTAACAGCCAAACGCAATCAGGTAAAGAAACTGAAAGCCGAAGTACATGGAGTTGTACTCCAACAGTCCCCCGCAGATGGCGCCCAAGAGGTTGATGGCCATGATACCCGTCATGTCCTTATTAGAGGACAGCAGCGACGAGAAAACGATACCGGAGAAGAACAGCGGACTCGTGAGTACAACGGCGGTTTCCAGCCGCCCGACGGCAGTCGACGGCAAGCCACCGGCCTTGGCGATCCACAAGCCGAGAGCAAGGCTAGCCAACAATACAACAAAAGCCAGGTAGGAATGCTTGATTCCCAGATACTGGACCGCACAGTTGGCAAGGAAGGCCATAATCAGAATGGAAGCGATAACGATACCAATTACCTGCCACGTGTTGCCGAACGTCAAACCCATTTCAGTTACGGCTTTCGTCTCAACCAACATGAAGCCGGCGCCCAGGAAGAAAAATGGCGCATGGCGAAGCCGGGGCAACTCGCTGACGAATGAGCCTGTGACCAGCAACGAGAGCAGCAGAATCTGCAGGACCATGACCAGGTAAGAGGCCGGATAGATTCGGCGGGGCATATAGAAGAAGGGCCAGTCGTCCGTGGAGATGTCGGCGCGAAGCGACGGGTTAGCGAAAAGGCGCTCGCCATGCTCGATGCCCGGCCTCGCCCAGATAGCCGGAGGAACCTTCCAGCCTGGATCGTTCGACTCTATGAAGATCGCCGGGCCGTTCCTTACTATGGCGCAATAAGGCGCCCGGCCGTCAAAGGCGGCCTGCATCATCAGATAGAGCTTGCGACCGAGGTCCGGGCTCATCAAGGCAAACGATAGAGAGACGATCCCGTTACTCTTCAGGCGCTTCCTTGCGTCGCGCAAGCCCTCCAGCGTGTACACAAACGAGTCGAGCCGCACGCTGGATGCCTGGCTCAAAACCGTGTGTGAGTCCAGCACTGCGTAGGCGATCAAGTCGTAAGTACGATCTGTGGTGCGCAGGAAGGACCGCGCATCGTTGATGACGGCATGGACTCGCGGGTTACTGTATGGCTTTTCCGGGTGGACCTCACGGCCGATAGCCTGGATAGCTGGATCGATCTCGACGGCATCGATTCTGTCCGCGCCGGACCGGACAGCGGCGGCTACATCGTTTCCGGTTCCCGCGCCCACAATCAGGACGTCTTTCAGCGAAGCCTGAAGCCCGTACGGCAATTCATAGTAGTTCCGCGTGCCCTGCAGATCCGGCTCGGTGCGCGACGATCGGAGGTCGGCTATAAACTGGAAATAGACACCGGCTGCCTTCAACAATGGCAGGCCGTTATCGCTGTGCCCAACCTCAAGGAGTTGATATGGCGAATAGATCCGCTGCCAGGCGAGGTCCACGGGCCAGACCAGAACGATCATAGCGGCGAGGGCGAATCCGGCGCAGGAGATGAGCCACGCCGGGTTTCGAAAATGCAGCCACAGAATGACGATGCAGCAGATTGCAAACCACACCACGGGCGGAGTCCATAGGAAGCTCACTAAAAGCATCGCCAGGATGCCTGCCAGGCTGCCAAGCAGATTCAGACCGTAGGCCTTCAAGTTAGGTCTCCGTTGCATCAGGCGGCCGCACAATTGTCCGATCGGCAGGAAGGCCAGTGCGGTGAGCAGAAAGATCACAGCCAACAGAAAATAGACCGCAGAGCCGCCGATCACGTCGGTTATCCCAGTCCCCATGTTCAGTTGTTCCCGAAAGGGAAGCGCCCGGACCGCTAGCAGCATGCTTCCATGCCAGGCATACCGGAGGACGAACATGAAGACGAACTGCCAAACCAACAGGGGGATGGAAAGGAACAAGAAAATACACCCCCGGTTAGCGAGAGCATACCCGAGGCCGAGGCCGGCGAAACAGGATAGCAGACCGAAATTCTTATAAAACGCAAAAAACTCGAAAACGGTCGACTGCCAGCGGATTACAGATAGTTCGAGGAAGAGGCTGAGGGCCGCGGATGCGAAGATCGCGAGGTTGACATAGCGAGAATCGAGGCTCCCAAGGAAATCAGACTGGCGTTGGGCGGCGGCGTCAAGATACGGACCGGCTTTCCTCATTAGGTTGTATAGGATGAGAGCCGATGCGCCAGCCGCAAGGACAGATAGGGCAACCCTCAGCAGGGCGGCCATCATAGGGGACGATCCGTCAGGCTGGCTAACACCGATTTGCGTCGTGAACCTGATGAAGCCCGGCGTAAGCAGGCTGAGGAAGCATGCCAAGGCAAGCAAACGAGACAGAGGCGTGATCATCCTGGAGCGATATGTTCTTGCGCGAACTTCCAAAAGAGGGCTAGTTGCGTCTGCGACGGTGCTCATTTGTGTCTATACTCCGTGTCCGGCTCTGATCTTGCCTGGCTCAGCCAGTTCTCGTCAACAGAGTTAACATACGGTGAATAACCGGGCAACGATTACTTTAGTTAGCGGCAGATTTGGTCCTACCAGTTGGTAATCGAGCCGTCGGGGCGGAAGTAAGTCTGGGCGCGATTGGTGGCGCGCTCGGTGATTTCGGCGATCTGCCGTAGCGGCTTGAAGTCTGCTTCCACACCCAAGCCAGGCCGGTCGTTGGGATACAGCTTGCCTTCCTTGAAATCCAGGCACACGGGCAGATACGTAAAGGGCCGGCCCTGGAAGTTGTACTCCATCAACACGGGGCCCGAGAACGTGCCCAGGGAATTGACCAGGGCGGCGGTCGAGATGGGTCCGGTGAAGTGCGGCACGATGCCCACAAAATGGGTTTCGCAGATGGCGGCGATCTTCATCATCTCGGTGATGCCGCCGACGTTGGGGAGCGTGGCGCGCACGAAGTCGATATCGTGATTCTCCACCAGCTTGTTGAAGTCCCAGCGATTGCCCCACTCCTCGCCGGCCGCGATGGGCACTTTCGCCATGCGCCGCAAGATGGGCAGATCCTCCTGGAAGGCTTCGGTGCGCACGGGATCCTCGACGAAGAAGGGCGCGAGGGATTCAATGAGATTGCATCCGCGCACGGCTTCCTGAAGGTCGAAGCGCTGGTGGAAATCGATGACCCAATCGCCGCTCTTGCCGACGCCTTCGCGCGCCTGTGCGCACTCGTCGTAGAGCCGATTGAGGCGTTCGCTGGTGTTGTAGGTGGTGTTGGCGGGCGCGCTGGCGGCGTCCATGCGGAAAGCCCGGTAGCCCGCGGCGATGGTGAGCTGCGCGCGCTCCTTGACGCTCATGCCGGAGCGAATGCCGGGAATAACACCACCCGTGTTGTAGCACTCGCAATGGTTGCGCACCATGCCGCCCAGCAGCGCGTGAACCGGCAGGCCCAGCGCTTTGCCGCGGATATCCCACAGCGCCAGATCGAGCGCGCCCAGGGCGTGCTCCTTTTCGCGGCCGGGCGGATAGAAGAAAGCGCGCGACATGTCCTGCCAAAGCCGCTCGATATACTGCGGGTCCTGGCCGATGAGGCGGCCGGCGCACTGTTCCAACATCTCTTTGGAACCGCCTTCGCCGATGCCGGTGATGCCGGCGTCAGTCTCGATGGCGACCACCAGATCGCTTTGGTTGAAGAGCGGATTCGGTGCTGGCGGCGCGTAGACGCGCACCCTGGCGATTTTGGTTTTGGGGACCGCGGCGAATGCCCGCGGAGGTCTCACGGCGCCGGCTGCCGATACCGCCGCGAGCGAACGAAAGAACGTTCGGCGATGCACGAGGTTAATCTATCACGGCGCTCTGGAGTTGGGCATAGAGCCCCGCGCAGGCCGGGCTGGGAGCCTACCCCACTGGACTAGAATGATATTCAGGAGGCTGCAACATGCGCGGCCTGTGTCTTATCGCTTTGTTCCTTGCGCCGGGTACCCTGAGCCGCGGCGTGGAGTCATCTGAAGCTCCCGTTCTGCAGTGGTTCACGGCCCTGGGCGGCTCGGGCACCAGCACCGCCACCGCCGTGGCCGCAGATAGCCAGGGGAATCTCTACATCGCGGGAAATACAACTTCACTGGATCTCCCCACCGTGGCGGCCGCGCAAGCGCACCCTGGAGGGTCGCCCCTGGTTCGCATCGACCCGGCCTCGGGGGCAAGCCAGAACATATACTTCCAGGGCGTGACCGGCGAGGGTACGGTGCAAAGCGTAGCCGTGGACCCCGAGAATCCGCAAAGCGTTTACGCAACCGGTTCCGCCGGCGTTTTTCACAGCCGGGATGGCGGGAATACATGGGCCAGGCTGGCGCCCATCCCTTCGAATCCGACTGTGTTGTCGGTGGCGGTCGATCCTACGAACAGCAACACGCTCTACGCGAGCACGCCCCCGTTGGGTGCGTTCAAGAGCAAGGACGGCGGCGCGAGTTGGACAGCGATTAGCAAAGGCGTCCCTCCGGCTTCGGATGGCACCTTGGACATTTATCAAATCTGGGTGGATTCGAAGTCGCCGGCGGTGCTGTTGGCATCGGCTGCTACCGGGCTGTTGCGCAGCGCTAATGCGGGAGCAAGCTGGACTCAAGTTCAGAGTGCCGTCTCCGGCCTGGCGTTTGATCCATTCACGGCGGGAACGATTTACGCCTGTGGTTACCCGCTGGGAATCGTTGTGAGCAAGGATGACGGACAGACCTGGACGCCGCTCTCGGCTTTACCCGGTTATTCCAATGAGGCGATTGCAATCATGGCCGATCCATTTCATCGGGGCACGCTGTATGCGGGCGGCTACGGCGGCCTCTTTCAGAGTACGGACGCGGGCGTGACGTGGACACAGCCGTCGAACGCTGCTTTGAACTCTTATACGCCGGTTCTCGCGGCCGATCCGAGCAAGCCGGTGCTGTATGTGAGCGCATGGCCCAACGGCATTCTGATGAGCACGGACGGCTTCAACACGTTTACGACCCTGGCGCGGCAACTCCCCCAGGTTAGTCAGATCGTGGTGGCGGGGGGCAGCCTGTTCGCGGTGCCCATGCAGACGACCGACGTGTTCGTCGCCAAGCTGGATACAAACGGCAACATCGTGTACGCNNGCCCATACGACAGTAAGCACCCTGGCTGTCGACGACGAGGGCAATCCATACCTTGCGGGATCCACGAGCGGCTATCTGCCGACGACGGATGGCGCATACCAGACCACATTCCAACAACCGCCGCAACCCCCTTGCGGCTTCCCATCGATCTTCTGCCCTCTGCCCATCACGATCACGGTCGCATTCCTTACGAAGTTCAACGCCAGCGGATCGGCACTGGTGTTTTCGACCTACATCGCCAACTTCCCGACTGCCAGCGCGCTGGCCCCGGCCTCTGGCGGCATCTATGTCGCGGGCGGCGAAGCCGTTTTCCTGATGAACGGCAGCGGCAGCGCGCTGCTGGCCTCCAATTCGACGCCAGCGGTTACGATCAACGCGATGGCCCTCGACAGCAGCCATAATGTGTACGTCACCGGCTCCGGCAATCCTCCGGTTACCGCGGGAGCGTTTCAAACGTCGCCAGAACGGGTGATACCGAGCCTGCCCGGCGCCCAGGCAGGGAGCCAGCCCGCTTTCGTGATGAAGCTCGACAGCGGCTTTTCCCAGATCCTCAGCGCGACGCTTCTGGGCGGCGAGGCGAGTGACGCAGGCAATAGCATCGCCTTCGATTCCTCGGGCATCTTGATTACCGGCGGCAACACGAGTTCCATGTCCTTTCCGACGCTGGCGCCATTTCAGGGAAACTTCGGCGGCACGGGCGGATCCGGGTACGTAGCCGGGTTGGACCCGACACTGTCTCACCTGCTTTTCTCGACATTCGTGGGCGGTGGGCCGTTCACTCTGACGGGCGTGCTCCCGGATGGCAACGGGAATCTCCTGCTGGCGGGATCCACTGCTACGACCGTGTATGCCAACAAGATCGCGCTGCCGCCGGCGCCCGCGATGCGCCTCGATTCGGTGATCAATCCGGCCAGCCGGATCGCGGGATCTCTGTCCCCGGGAGAAACCATTGTGGCGCTGGGCGCGGGCTTCGGTCCGAATGCGCAATTGACCATCAACGGCGAGCCGGCGACGGTTCTTTCTCAATCGGCGACAAGCATCGCGGCCTCGGTGCCGTCCGATATCGACACGACTGGCGCATTGCAAGTCAAGGTCGCCTCGGGCGGCGCGGTTTCCAATGCGGTTTGGATGCCGGCGGCGGTGGCTTCTCCCGGCATCTACTCGGTCGATGGCAGCGGCGCGGGCCAGGGTTATATCCTGAACGGCGACGGCACCGTGAATTCGCCCGCGAATCCGGTGGCGATGGGTTCCCCGATCACGATTCTGGCCACCGGCGTCGGTCCGATGCATTTCGTGGGACCGTATGCCGTGACCAATCTGCCCGTGTCGGTCTTCGTGGACGGGTTCTACGCGGACGGCATCGCCGCAGTGATGCGGCAGGTCCCAGGCTTGCCCGGTCCGGTCTACGAGATCGGCGTTTACGTGCCGAATCCGGCCACTTACGCCAGCCAGGATCCGACGCTGGCCGGTTTCACCATGCCGCCACAGGTTGAGGTGAGGATGATGCTTGGCGACGTGAATCTTTCCAACCCGGATTCGTCGGCGTTGATCAGCCAGGCGGGGATCGCGCTGTCCATCAAGCAGTGAGGGACTAAGTCGGTGCGAGGCGACGCCGCGCCGCGGAGTCCTCATACGTCAGGATGAGCGCGGAGATTAGCTGTGGGGCAGGCCATCGTTTTTCGTGGCCTGCCGAGTTCGAGCACGGTGCGCAGACGACAAACAACGATCGTCTGCGCCACGCCGGGCACCGGAACTGCACAGCTAATTGCGTGCTATAATCGAGTCTACTGGAAGTTG
>PMVV01000226.1 GCA_003166475.1 Bryobacterales bacterium
AAGCGGGGCCCAGGCAGCTAAGAAGGAAAGGCCGATTGCCAATCGGCCTGCAGGTTGCCAAGTGTTGCCAACCTGCCCCACAGAGCAGCGCAGCCGCAACCAAAAGAGGCGGCCTGAGAGGCCGCCGCAGGCCGAGGGCCTGCCCCACGAAAAATCGGCGCCAGACTGCGAAGATTCTGAGCAGTTGTAATACATGTCGCACACCCGGCGACGATACACATCACCGCCCGCCCGGTTTCCCCGTGTAATGCACAGCTCGGTGGACCGCCTCGTGATCGTCCCGGGCCTCCAGGTGCGTGATCACTTCGGCCGGCTGCCCCAGCGTCTCCGCCATCCGCTCTTCCAGCAGCGTGGCCAGACGGTGCGCCTCCGCCACCGTCTGGGTACCGGCAAACAGCAGGTGTACTTCCACCATCAGCCTCTGCCCGGTGCTGCGGAAGCGCACGCCATGATACTGGATGCCCAACTCGCCGCACAGCGTGTCCAGCTTCTCGCGCAGCAGGTTGCCGGTCCGCGGGTCGGCTGTGTCCAGTAGACCGGTAGCCGACCGCCAGATCAGATTGCCGCCCGACCACAGAATATTCAGCGCCACCGCCAGTGCGCAAATCGCATCCCAAGGCTTCCACCCGGTCCACATCACCAGGGCCAGTCCGGCCACCACCCCGGCGCTGGTCCAACTGTCCGTCAGGACATGCTTCCCGTCGGCCTCCAGGATCAGCGACTGCGTCCGCTTCCCGGTCCGGACCAGGTACCACCCCAGCCCGGCGTTCAGTACCGCCGTCAGCAGTGTAAACAGGGTGCCCGCGCCAACGTTGTCCAACTCCAGCCCGGTCAGCCATTTCCGGATGGTCACCACGATGATGAACAAGCCCGCCAGCACGATCATGGCCCCCTCGAACCCGGCGGAAAAGAAGCTGATCCGCTCGAAGCCGTAGAGGTATCGCGGGTTGGCCGGCTTCAGGCTCAGCCACAGGCTGAACCAGGCGAAGATTACCGCTACCAGGTGGACGACGGATTCCGAAGCATCCGACAGAATCGCGGCCGAGCCGGTGATCAGGTAAGCCGCCACCTTTCCGGTCAACATAAACACGCCGAACGCGAGCGACAGGCGCATCGCGAATCGCATGTCGCGCGCCGTCTTGGGGTCCAGGGCGCCGGTCTGAGACATCTCCGTCCGATTCTAGCAGCCAGCATGCCGGTTGCACCGGCTGATTTCTCTGCTAGGCTTATGCTTATCCTTTCGCAGTTCGATACGTCAGAGTCCTATGCGCCTTCAATCTAAACCCGATCATGCTGCGCGGCCCTCCGCCGCCTGGCTTTTATTCCTCGCACTAGCCGTGCCGCTCTCCGCGCAGACCAAGCTGCTGCGCTTTCCCGATATCCACGATAGCCGCATCGTCTTCACCCACGGCGGCGACTTATGGCTGGTCAGCGCGGCAGGCGGCACGGCCACGCGCCTGACCGCGCACCCCGGCGTGGAGCTATTCGCGAAGTTCTCGCCCGATGGCAAGTGGATCGCCTTCACCGGCCAGTACGACGGCGATGAGCAGGTCTATGTCATGCCCGCGGATGGCGGCGAGCCGAAACAGTTGACCTTCTATCCGGCGCAGGGCCCTTTGCCGCCGCGCTGGGGCTATGACAACCAGGTCTACGGCTGGTCGAACGATGGCCGCTACGTGATCTATCGCTCCATGCGCGATGCCCGCGCGCACGCGCTGACACGCCTCTTTCGCGTGCCCATGGATGGCGGCCCTTCCGAGCCGCTGCCCATGCCCGTCTCCGGCGCGGGATCGTATTCGCCGGGCGGCAACCAGATCGTGTATTCGCCGCAAGCGCGCGACTTCCGCACCGAAAAACGCTATAGCGGCGGCGAGGCCAACAAGCTCTATATCTTCGACACGGAAACGCACTCCGCCAAGCTCATCAGCGAAGGCGAACGGGCCAGCCGCGACCCTATGTGGATCGGCAGGGAGATCTATTACAATTCGGATCGCGACGGCCATTTCAATTTCTACGCGTACGACACCGCCAGCGGCAAGACCCGGCAGATCACCAAGTACAATCTTTGGGACGTGCGTTGGCCCTCGACCGACCGCCAGAACCGCATCGTTTACGAACTCAACGGCGAGCTGAATGTCCTCGATGTGAAAACAGGCAAGAGCGCGCACATCGACGTGCGCGTGCCGGATGACGGCGTCAATCGGCGGCCCAGCTATGTCTCCGCGGCCAACCTCATCGAGCAGGTCGAATTCAGTCCCAAGGGCGAGCGCGTATTGTTCGCGGCGCGCGGCGATATCTTTTCCGCGCCCGTGGAGAAGGGACCGACGCGCAACCTCACGCATTCGCCCGGAGCGCACGATAAGTGGCCGGCCTGGTCGCCCAATGGCTCCAAGGTGGCGTTTATATCCGACGCGAGCGGCGAAGAGGAAATCTACGTGGTGGCGCAGGATGGCTCCGCGCCGCCCGAAAAGATTACTAGCGGCGGCCACGCCTTCCGCTACGATCCTAAGTGGTCTCCGGATAACGAGCGTATCGCGTTCAGCGATAAGGACGGCCGGCTGTGGCTGGTATCCGTGAAGGACCACGCCACCGAGGAGATCGCGCATTCGACCGAGGGGGAGATTCGCGACTATGCCTGGTCGCCGGGCGGCGGGTACCTGGCGTTCAGCATCAACGATGACAAGGGGCTTTCGGCGCTCTATATCTGGTCCATGAAAGAGAGTAAGCTGCATCGCGTGACCAGCGGGATGTTCAACGACGATACGCCAGCCTGGCATCCTGGCGGCGACTATCTGTACTTCATGTCCCACCACGAGTTCCAGCCGCAAATCTCCGGGATCGAATTCGATTTTGCAACCAATCGGTCGCGTGGCATCTTCGTGATGGCTCTGCGCAAGGACGTCAAGAATCCGTTTCCGCCGGAAAGCGACGAAGTAACTATCAAAGATGCCGATTCCAAGGACACCGGTAAGGATAAGGAGAAAGATAAAGGCAAGGATGAGAAAGACAAGAAGCCACCGGAGCCAAAGGATGGCGGCATCGATTTCGACGGACTGGCCGACCGCGTGGCGCGTGTGCCGCTGGAAGCGGAGAACTATTTCGGTCTGACGGCAACCAACGATGCGCTGCTCTATGGCGTCGGGCCGGAGTTTTACTATGCACGCGCCGCGGCGACCAAGGCTTCACTGCGCATCTTCACTTTCAAGGACCGGAAAGAGACCCGGCTGGTCGAAGATATTGGCGGATATGTAGTCTCCCGCGATGGGTCGAAGGTTCTCGTCCGCCAGGAGCAGGCGTGGAACGTGTACGACGCCACACCCACGGGTGCCACCACCAAGAAAACGGTCTCCACCGCCGGGTTGATGCTGGAGAAGAACCCGGTCGCGGAGTGGAACGACATCTTCAACGAAGTCTGGCGGCGTTATCGCGATTTCTTCTACGCCCCCAACATGCACGGCTACGATTGGGATGCCTTGCACCAGCGATACAGCCAGCTTCTGCCGTACGTGGCGCATCGCACCGACCTGAATTACGTGATTAGTGAGATGATCTCGGAATTGACCGTCCAGCACGCCTATATCGATGGCGGCGATGTACAGATCCCGCCGCGCCCGCACGCCGGCCTGCCGGGCGCGCGCTTCGAAGTGGACGCCAACTCCGGGCGCTATCGCATCGCAAGGATTTTCCGCGGTCAAAACGAGGAAGACGTTTACCGTTCGCCGCTGACCGAAATCGGCGTGGATGCCAAGGTGGGCGATTATGTCCTGACCATCAATGGCGAAGATGTGACCGCCAAAGAGGACATCTACAAGTATCTGCGTCACGCCGGCGATGCGCCGGTGATATTGATGCTGAACAGTACGCCGTCCCTGGCCGGCGCCCGCAAGGTCACTTATAAACCGTTGGGTAGCGAGACTAACTTGTTGTATCTCGACTGGGTGGAGCAAAACCGCCGCCGCGTGGACGAACTGTCTCATGGCCGCATCGGTTACATGCATTTGCCGGACATGGGTGAAAACGGCATCCGAGAGTTTATTAAGTGGTATTATCCGCAGCTCCGTAAGGAAGCGTTCCTGATCGACGACCGCGCCAACGGCGGCGGCAACATTTCACGCATGGTCATCCAGCGGCTGACGCGCACGATGCTGGGGTTAACCTATTCGCGGACCTTGGCCACTCCAAGCCCCTACCCGGACAGCGTCTTCATCGGGCCCAAGGCCGTGCTGCTGGACGAAAACTCCGGCTCGGACGGCGATATCTTCCCCTGGATGTTCCGTACCGCTAAGCTCGGGCCGCTCATCGGCGAGCGGTCTTGGGGTGGAGTGGTCGGAATCACCAGTCATGGCCAATTGATCGATGGCGGCGACGTGAACGTGCCGGAATTTGCCTATGCCACGGCCGAAGGCAAGTGGGCCATCGAAGGCCGCGGTGTGGACCCCGACATCGTGGTGGAGAACGACCCGAAGTCGGTCATTGAAGGCCACGATCCGCAACTGGAACGGGGAGTGGCGGAGTTGCTGAAGGCCCTGGAGAAGTCCAGTCCCAAGCTGCCGGAACACGAGCCGTATCCGGTTAAGCTGAAGTGATAGTTGGAGGGCGGGCAATCGTGCCCGCAGCCGCCTTTCAGGCGGNNGGACCCCCGGCCAGGATTGGCCGCCCTCCAATGCGCTGTGGTATGGTGGCTTCCAAAGCCATGAAATGCATTCTCTCCGCATTGTTCGTGTTAGTGGCAAACGCGGCGCCACAGACCCCCAACACCGACATCTATTACAAACTGGCGCCCGATGCGATCCCGCAGGACGGCGTCCCGAAGGGTGAGATCAAGGGACCTTTTACCCTGCCAAGCACAGCCTATCCGGGAACGCAGCATACCTACTGGGTCTACGTGCCGGCGCAGTATGACCCGGCCGTTCCGGCCAGCCTGATGATCTACAACGATGGGCAGGCCTTCATGGCTCCGGAAGGCGATGTCCGCGCACAGGTTGTGATGGACAACCTGATCTACCGCCGCGAGCTTCCCGTCATGCTCGGAGTCTTTATCAATCCGGGCCGCACCCCCGATCAGCCCGAGCCGTCCGGCAGTGAGTGGGGCGACCACACCACCAACCGGCCCACCGAGTACAACACCTTGGACGATAAGTACGCACGGGTCATCGTGGATGAACTGCTCCCGGTGCTTTACAAGGAATACAACATCTCGAAGGATCCGGAGCGCCATGGCATCGGCGGGTCAAGCTCGGGAGCCATCGCGGCATTTACCGTAGCGTGGCAGCGGCCCAGCGATTTCCGGAAAGTGCTGAGCAACGTCGGTAGCTTCACTAACATTCGCGGCGGAAACGCTTATCCGGACATCATCCGCGCCAGCGACAAGAAGCCGTTGCGCGTCTTCCTGGTGGATGGCCGTAACGATAACCGCAGCCTGAGAGACGACGGAACCTACGACCAGGCGCGCGACTGGTTCTATCAAAACGTCCGCATGCAACAGGCGCTTACCGAAAAGGGCTACGACTTGAACTACTCGTGGGGCATTCAGCGGCACGGGCAGAAGATGCTGCAGACGGTCTTCCCGGAGATGATGCGCTGGCTGTGGCGGGACCACGGCGTTTCGACCGACGTGCACGATATGGCGGAGCGGTCGTTTAACGCGGCGAGGAAACAGCCATAGCTGCCGGGGGGCGAGCGCGCGCCTGGTTACTGGCGATTCCCCTGCTCGCGATCCTTTACTTCGCGTGCCTCTCGGCGGCCGGCATGCTCGGGCCGGATGAGCCGCGCTACGCCTCCATCGGCCGCGAAATGGCCCGCTCCGGCGATTGGATTACACCCCGCCTGTGGGGCACGCCGTGGTTCGAAAAACCGGCGCTGCTGTATTGGATGACGGGCGCGGCCTTCCGGTTGGGGTTCGGCGAAGACCTGGCTCCGCGCGTCCCCGTGGCGCTGCTCTCTGTGGCCTTCCTGATCTTCTTCCAATGCATGCTGAGCCGCGAATTCGGCGCGCGGGCGGCTTGGGCGGCGACCCTGATGCTGGGGACTTCAGCCGCATGGTTGGGGTGCGGCTTCATCGGCACCACCGATCTGCCCATGGCGGCGGCGTTCTCGGCCGCGATGCTACTGTCGCTCGATTGGATCGAGACCGGCAACCGCCGCCGTCTGCCGCTGGCCGCCGCGCTGCTGGGCGTGGCGGTGCTGGCCAAAGGCCTGGTTCCGCTGGTGCTCACGCTGCCGCTGGTCTGGTGCGGCCGCCGCCGCTGGATCGATCTGCTGCGCCTGCCCGTTGCCGGCGCCTTCCTGATCGTCGCCCTGCCATGGTACGTGTTGTGCTACCTGCGCAACGGCGCGGTCTTCCCGCGAACCTTCTTCTGGCAGCAGCATTTCGAGCGATTCACCACCGCATCGTTGGCGCATGGGCAGCCATTCTGGTTCTATGCGCCGGTGCTGGCTGCCGCGCTGATGCCATGGACGCCGGCGTTTCTGCTGCTGGCCCGCCGCGCGCTCTATCGCGACGCCCGCCGCCGCTTCCTGTTGCTGTGGCTGCTCTTCGTATTGATCTTCTTCTCGTTCTCGAAGAACAAACTGCCCGGATACCTGCTGCCGCTCGCGCCGGCGGCCGCTGCGTTGATGGGCATCTCACTGGCGGAAGCCAGGCGCGCACGATGGGTGCTGCCTGCCGCGGCGCTCTGCCTGATGGCGATACCGACGGCGATGCCGGTCCTGCCGCAGGCGCTGGCGGAAGGCCTTTCGCGCGCACCCCTGCCCGCATTCCATTGGACGTGGCTTCTGCCGGTCGCGCTGGCGCTGGGCATCTACTGGCTGGAACGGCAAGGCCACCGCGCCGCTGCGCTGGCTGTCATGGCAGTGGCGGTCGCCGCGGGGGTGACCACGCTGAAGCGGATCGACCTGCCGGCGATCGATCGCGCATATTCGGCGCGGCCTTTGTGGCAGGAGATCGCCAGCCAGCGCGACCGCGTGTGCATCGAGAGTATGCACCGGACCTGGCGCTACGGATTGAACTACTACTCCGTGACGCCGCTGCCCGATTGCAGCCAATCGCCACGGCCCTTACATGTGCGGCAGCTTGTAGGGCAGGTTGCCAACTTGCAGCAGTAACACTTGCCCCATCGCCCCTTGACCCGCCCCGCACAAAGTTGTAGGCTCAGGTTTCAAGTCGAAGGCCTTCATGATCCTACCGCACACCTATATCGCGACCCTGCTGGTGCTCTTCCTTAGCATGCTCTGCTGGGGATCCTGGGCCAATACCCAGAAGATGTCGGGCAAATGGCGCTTCGAGCTGTTCTATTTCGACTACGCGTTCGGCGTCCTGCTGGCCGCCGTGATTTGCGCCCTCACTTTAGGCTCGCTGGGCTACGACGGCTTCTCCTTCCTCGACGATTTGATGAACGGCGGCAAGCGCTACGCGGCCATGGGCTTCGGCGCGGGAATGATCTTCAATCTGGCGAACATGCTGCTGGTGGCGGCCATCACGGTGGCTGGGCTGGCGGTGGCGTTTCCAGTGGGCATCGGCCTGGCGCTGATTATCGGGGTTATCTGGAGTTACATCATTCGGCCGCAGGGAAATCCCCTCCTGTTGTTCGTCGGCTGCGCGCTGGTGGTGGGGGCCATCATCGTCGATGCCGTCGCCTACCGCGCCATGGAGCAGTTGCGGGCGGAGCTGCGGGCGCAGGCCGGAAAGGCCAAGAGCACCCGGAAAAAGGTGAGCCTCAAGGGCGTGTTCCTCAGCCTGGCCAGCGGCGTGTTGATGGGGTCGTTCTATCCGTTGGTGGTGATGGCAAAGTCCAGCGAGTGGGGCGGCACGGCAGGGGAGAACGGACTGGGGCCGTACGCCATCGGGGTGGTCTTCGCGCTGGGCGTATTTTTTTCCACCTTCGTCTTCAACCTGTTCTTCATGAATTTGCCGGTGGAGGGTGAGCCGCTGGAGCTTCCGGATTACTTCAAAGGACTACCCAAGCAGCATCTCCTGGGATTGGCGGGCGGCATTCTCTGGTGCGCCGGGATGATCGCCAATTTCGTAGCGTCGAGCGCGCCGGAAGCGGTGCAGGTGGGACCGGCCATCAGCCTGGCGCTGGGTCAGGGCGCGGCCATGGTGAGCGCCCTCTGGGGCCTGGTGGTTTGGAAGGAATTCGATGGCGCCGACTCGCGCATCAAGGCGCTCATCGTGATCATGTTCGTCCTGTTTATTACCGGCCTGGCGATGGTTTCTGTGGCGCCGCTCTATGCGCCAAGATAAGAAAAGAAGACAGAAGACAGAAGTCAGAAGTCAGAAGTCAGAAGTCAGAATCACGCCAGTGCCGCGCTTCTGACTTCTGTCTTCTGACTTCTGACTTCTGTCTTCTTATTCCGGCTTCCGATAGAACCCGCCTCCCACGCTGCGCATGAACTTGCCCCACAGCGCCTGGCCTAATTCGTGCCAGTCGTCCATGTCTTCCGGCACTACCTGCACATGGAGACCGGCCATCTCGTCGGTGGTGTCCGGGCCCCACACTACGCGCCGCGCCGGATGATTCGGGTTGCGCGGATTGGCGTCGGAATTGTCGTAAGTGAATTCCATTTCCAGGCGCGTATCCGCCGGCAGCTTTACCGGCGTGGTGTAACGGTACTGCTCCTGCCAATTGAAATTCCAATCGCGAATGCGGATCAGCCACTGCTTGCGGCCGTCGGGCAAGATGGCCCAGCCTTCGATCTCTTTGCAAATGTAGTGCGCGTGTGGGATGATCCCTACCGCCTCCACATCCACCGGCGTGGTGAAGTGGTCGCGTACCTTGTACGCGCGCTCGCCGGGCGGAATGTCGATCTGGTGCGAGCCCAGCGGGATGTCCGCCACCCACTTGGTGGGCGGCTTATCGGTGAAGTATAGCCCCAGCGCGGACTGGTCCGTTTCCGGCTTGCCCGTCGCATGATAGTGGATCTGCATCACCAGATCCGAGCCTTTGCGCAGGACGAGTTGGAGACCATCGGGCATGCGGGCCGGTTGCATCCCCGGCGTCCATCCGCCTAACGCTCCACTCGGCAGGAATCCCGGCGTACCGAAGCACGGATACGATTCGCCGAACTGGCGCCCGATGTGGCCGGAATCCAGCAGGAACAGCGCGTGATGCACCACGCTGCGCGTCTCGGGGCGGAATTCCATGGCGCGCACGTACTTGTCCGCGGTGAGGTGCAAGGGGATGACGAAACACATGTATTGATCGGGACCGTCCGCGGCGATCGCGAAAGGCTTGGGCATGCGGACGGTCATGTCCGGTGTGCCGAGCTGCCAGCCCTCGGGAAAGTGCGGGGCAGGCGGAAGTTGCGCAGGATCGCCTTGCGGCGCTCCCGCCTCGGCCCATCGCCGCAGCGTCGAGATGTCCGCGTCCGGCAACCGCCGCTCGCCCTGAAAATGTCCACAGCCCGGCTCCGGCTGCCACGGCGGCATATAGCGGCTGGCGGTCAC
Organism: Bryobacterales bacterium; assembly: GCA_003166475.1. Taxonomy (GTDB): domain Bacteria; phylum Acidobacteriota; class Terriglobia; order Bryobacterales; family Bryobacteraceae; genus Bog-159. The sequence goes on from PMVV01000226.1 coordinate 9,446, forward strand.
GGTGGCGATGAGTTTGGCGCGCTTGGCGGCATCTTGATAAGCGATCAGCGGAAACGGCGCGACCTCGCCGATATGGTGGCAGGTGGCGCAGTGCTGGTACAGGATCGGCGCCACGTCGCGCGTGAAAGTCGGCGCCGGCACAGGCCTGGCAGCCAGTATCTGTAGGACCGGGAAGGGCAAGCCCAACCGGCGTGCGCTCGCCGCCGGCGCATCCGCCGGGACGAACGCGAGCACCCCGGCCCTGCTTTGCCGGAACTCGGCGGCAGTGTGCCGGACCCCTTCGGTGTCCGGAAGCTGGAACGATAATGCCGCCAGCAGCAGAGCCGGCGCCACATTCAAAGCAGGCATCCCTGCTATTCATGATAGAACTCCGCGGGCTTGTGGGTCATACTATGAAGTATGAGAATCGGCGAGCGGGCCCGGGTCACCATCCCCAAGGAGATCCGAAACAGATTCGGCCTTGGGCCGGAGACGGAGGTCGAGTTCAGCGTGGTCGATGGGTCTATCGTGCTGAAGAAGGCGCCCAAGAAGCTCGATCTGCGAAAGTGGAAGGGACGCTGCAAGGACAGCTTTGCCGAGCTTGGATACACATCGGTCGACAGATTCATCGATGACCTGCGCGGACGATGATCACCGCGATGGGCGCAGCGGCTGCTCTCTCGGGATCGCGGGTTTTACTCCAAGCTTTTCCCCTCGTTGGATCTCCTCGACCCCTCCGCGGAAGAGGGCTGAGACCGGCATTAAGACCTTCCCACCACCTGTCCCTATGGCGTATGCTGTCTAAAGACAGGAGGTAACATGCGAAACGTTCTATCCATCCGAGGCGGCGGCATCCGCGGGATCATCCCGTGCTGCTGCCTGATCAAACTGGAAACGCAACTGGGCGGCCTCACGCGCGATCACATCGACTATTGCGCCGGAACTTCGACGGGCGCACTCTTAACGGCTGCAGTCGCGGCGGGCATTCCGGCCAGCCAGCTTCTGACGGTCTATACGGAACGCTCCAAGGACATTTTCACGCCAACCGGCATCGCCGCGGATGGCAAGAGAATTATCCAGGGCTTCATGTACGATCCGAAGAACCTGCACGATGTCCTGGTCAGCGTCTTCGGCGCCGCGGCGTCCTGGACGATGAACGACTCTCCCATCGGGGTGATGATCTCGGCCACGGCCATGGACGGCCACAACTGGTTCTTCGTGAAAGACAACGCCAAGAATAACCAGACCACCGGCGTGGTGAAGTTGATCGACGCGGCGGTGGCTTCCGCGTGCGCGCCCACGTATTTCGATCATTGGCCGATCGCCGGCATCCAAGGGCAGCAGACGCTCAACTTCTTCGACGGGGGCGCCGGAGGAACCGCCAACCCCGCCTATCAGGCTTGCGTGGAAGCCTTCGAGTACGATGGCTTCACACCGGCTGACACCAAAGTTGCGGCGCTGGGCACGGGATTCTTCCCTGCCGGCAGCACTCCTCCTAAAGGCCTGGTGCAGACCATTGGATGGGTCACCAGCACATTGGTCGATAGCGGCGAGGATTGGGTGGACGACGCCGTGAAGCGGCAGTGGCCGGGAGTCATGCAAAGCTTCAACCCGCAGTTGCCGAGCGACATCGACGAAGCGGATTTGTCCGCCATACCCACCCTGGTCCAGATCGGCCAGCAAATGGCGGCGGGTATGGACTGGACACAAATCCTGGGATGACTCCTAACCTGGTGCAGTTAGACGACAACGAGATCAAGATGCTGGTGGTGGCGATCCGCCAGGTGCAGCACACCTTCGATATTGCCGAGGCGCAAAGCATGGCGGCCGGCGAGGCACTGGCGGGCGATTACGAGGGTGTGCGCGAGGCGTACGAACGTCTGCACCATAAGTTATCGGCGGTGATCGGCGGGGCGGGGGCGGCCAAGCCGCGCCTGGTGAAATAGGCCGCGGTCCGGCGCAATTGACCACCTCCGTCTGTATAATGATCCAATGCGACGGAGCCTCCTTTCTTTTCCGGCCATGGCCGGATCGTTCATCCTGGCGGGATGCGCGCCCAAACCATCCGCGCCCCAGCCATCGTCCCCGGCTTCCGGGGAAGCCGTGATTTGGAGCCAGAACGGATGGTCCGGCGCCGAGCGCGCCGAATACTACCATCTCGCCGAGGGTAGCGAGCTGATCTCGTACGCGTTGCTCTCGAACCTTGCGAGCGCGAAAACCGGTAAGCCGTTTCTTGAGAACATGCAGCGCTTCGGCTTCATCCCCGATGCCGCCAGCGCCACCAATCCTCACGGACTGCCCGTTGGACTCACTACCGTGCACTCGCGCGACAAGAGTCACACCGGCCTTGAAATGGTGGGGTTCAACTGCGCCGCCTGCCACGTGGGCGAAGCGACCTATCGGGGAAAAAGGGTGCGCATCGACGGCGCGCCTGCGCTGGTAGACCTCCAGGCCTACCAGGTGGAAGTGAAGGACTCGCTCGAGGCGACACTGCGCAATCCCGCGAAGGCCGTCGCGCTGGCTATCGCCATGGTCCGCGATCTGCACGCCAGTGATGCCCCGCCATCCGGGGACGCTTCCAGTTACGCTTCCGATCCCGCCGCGAACGCCGCCGGCGAAGTTGGCGCCGCCTCCACGGCGGATGCGAACTTCCACAGCGTGTCCTCCGCGACGGCGGACGCCGCGGCCCCATCCGCCGCTCTGCGGGGCGATACCTTCGCGGCAAGTTGGCATCGCGCGCTCGCATTACTGAAGGCCAGGCTCGCCTACCTCAAGAACGGCAAGCTGCTGCTCAACGGCACNNAGCTTCCCCTTCATCTGGGACGTTCCGGACACCACTCAACAGCGATCCACCACTGACGCAGTCTGGATCCACTATGACGGCAACACCAACTCGATCCTTGAGCGCAACATCGGGCAGGCCCTGGGGATGGGCGCGGTGTTCGATCCCAAGACCTATGAATCGACGCTGCGCATTGCGAACCTGCACCGGCTCGAAGTGCTGACTCACAAGCTCCAGGCGCCCAAGTGGCCCGCCGATGTTTTCGGACCCATCGACCAGGCCAAGGCGGCAGCCGGCGAAAAGATCTTCAACGACACCTGCCGCGGCTGCCACCAGAACGGCCTCTACCCAATGATCGTCGCCGGTACCGATCCCCTGCGCGCCAACAGCTTCGGCCGGCCCGTCGGAGGCGTGCCGTTCCCCGCGATGGTCAAGCCGGTCCTCGACGGCCTGAAGGCCCGCGCTTTTTCCGACGACGGAATCTCCGCGGCCGATCAGGCGGCCATGGATGCCAAACAGGTGGTCTGGCGGGCGACGGGTCAATACCTGGCGCGTCCTTTGACCGGCGTTTGGGCCACCGCGCCCTACTTGCACAATGGTTCGGTGCCGACGCTCTGGCACCTCCTTCACCCCGCTCAACGCCCTGCGAAATTCATTGTGGGAAATCGGGAGTACGATCCGGCCAAGCTCGGTTACGCAACGGACGGAAACGGCTGGACCTTCGACACCTCACAACCGGGGAACAGTAATATCGGACACGCCGGCGACACGTACGGCGCCAAGCTGACCGAGGACCAGAAGGATGCCCTGCTCGAATATCTGAAGACCATCTGAAAAGTGGGGCAGGCCCTCGGCCGGGGTGCCCTCTGGGCCTGGCCTCTAAGGCCGCTTTCGGCGTAATAACCGACTCCATCGCCCGTCATAAGGTCTAACGGAGGAAATACCTTGGCAGCCTGGCGGCAAGATCTGACCTATGCATTCCGGCGGCTTGCGAAATCGCCCGGCTTCGCGGCCGCCGCGGTGGTCTCCATCGGCCTTGGCATCGCCGCCAACTCCACCATATTCTCGATGGTCAGCCGTTTCGTCCTGCGGCCCGCGCCCGTGGGCGACCCCGCCACCCTGATGGCCGTTCACACCACCCACCAGGGCGAATGTTGCAACGCCTTCTCCTGGCCGCTCTTCGCCGATCTGCGCGCGCAAACCAAAGCGTTCTCCGGCGTCACAGGCGTTTACGAACTGCTGCCCGCCTCCATCGGAGGACAGGGCGAGCCGGAACGCGTTTGGGGCCAAGCCACCACCGCCAACTTCTTCGACGTCGCGCAACTGGGAATGACCCTGGGCCGTGGCTTCACCGCCGGCGAGGAGCGCCTGCCCGTCATCGTTCTCGGCAACGGCCTTTGGAAGCGCCGCTTCGGCGCCGACCCGGCCATCGCCGGCCAACGCATCACCCTATCGGGCCGCCCTTTCACCGTGGTTGGCGTGGCGCCGTTCGGCTTCCGCGGTCTCGACATCATCCTCGACTGCCAATTCTGGGTGCCGCTCGGCAACCTCGATCAGTTGCTGCCCAACACCAGCAATTACCAATCGCGCAACTACCACTGGATCCAGGTCGCCGGACGCCTCCACCCCGGCGTCACAAGCCGACAGGCCGCCGCGGAACTCGCCGTCATCGCCCGGAACCTGGGCCAAACCTACCCGGAAACGGACAAGGATGGCGGTTTCCGTTTCGAACCCGCCGGATCGCTGCCTCCGCGCGACCGGTCCACCGTAATGATGTTCCTCGCCGCGCTCACGGTGGTGGTGGTGCTGGTCCTCGGGATCGCCTGCGCCAACGTGGCCAATCTACTCCTCGCGCAAGCCTCCGGCCGTCAACGCGAGATGGCCGTGCGCCTCGCCCTGGGCGCCACACGCGCGCACTTGATGCGCCAGATGTTAACGGAAAGCCTGCTACTGGCGCTCGGTGGAGGATTGCTGGGCGTTGCGCTCTCGTTGTGGGCTACGCAGGCTCTCTCCGCTTTCCGCATTCCCGCGCCCGTGCCGCTCGATCTCAATGTCGCCGTCGATTGGCGCGTGCTGCTCTACACGTTCGCGCTCAGTGCCGGCACCGGCCTGCTATTCGGACTGGCCCCGGCGTGGGCGGCCGCGCGCCCCATCCTGGCAAGCGCGTTGAAGGGCGAGGACGTGCTGGCGCGTCCCGGACGCCGCTGGACTTTGCGCAACGTGCTGGTTGTGTCGCAGGTCGCCATGTCGCTGGTGCTCCTTTGCGCCACCGGACTCTTCCTGCGCAGCCTCGAAAGCGCCTCCAGCACGGACGTCGGCTTTCGCTCGCGCGGGATTCTGACCATGTCCGTCGATCCTCGCGTACATGGGTACACCGCCGAGCGCACCGCGCAGTTCCTTGCCCAATTGCGACAGCGCGTGGGCGCACTTCCGGGTGTGGTTTCCGCTGCGTGTACCGACGCCGCGCCCTTGTCGGGCGGACACCGGAGCGACGGTTTGCATGTTGAGGGACGGCCGAGCACCGGCGGTCCGGACCCGACCGTGGAACTCTACATGGCCAGCCCCGGCTACTTCGAAACCTTGGGCATTCCGCGCATTGCCGGACGCGATTTCGGCAACGAAACTCCCGCCGGACCGATAGCGGCCATCGTCACCGAGGAGTTCGTCCGCCGCCTATTCAAGAACCAGAACCCTATCGGGCAGCGTGTCACTGGCGGGGGCGCCACCTACCAGATCGTCGGCATAGTCAAGAACATCAAGTCGCGGACCGTCGGCGAGGATCTTCGGCCGGTTCTGTTCCGCTCGCTGGAGCAGAGCATCGCGGGCGACCCATCCTTCGTGGGATATGCGGTGCTGGTGCGAACGGCGGGATCGCCCGAGGCGCTGGCGGGAGCCGTGCGCCGCGAGATCCATGCACTCGACCCCACACTCGCCGTCTACAACGCGGAAACCATGCAAGAGCACCTCCGCAACGCGCTCTTTCTGCCGCGTCTGGCGGGTACCTTGTTCGGCGTCTTCGGCGTCGTCGGTCTGCTGTTGGCTGCCGTCGGCTTGTATGGCGTGATGAGCTACTCGGTCAGCCGGCGCACGCGCGAGATCGGCATCCGCCTGGCCCTGGGAGCGCAAGCAGGAGAGGTCCGGAGTCTGGTCGTGAGCCAAGGCATGTTGCTCACTCTGATCGCCCTGACGCTGGGTCTGACCGCCGCGTGGGCTGTGGCTGACGTCTCGGCCAGCGTCCTCTACGGAGTCCGTCCGCACGACTTAGTAACTTTCACCGGCGTACCGCTCTTCCTGGCCGCGGTTGCATTTCTGGCGTGTTGGATTCCCTCGCGCCGCGCCGCTAAGATAGATCCACTTACCGCTCTCCGTCACGAGTAAGACAGGACTCGCCTGCCTCACGCCGGCAGATAGCCCTTGAGCAACGGGAACACGGTCCGCACGAACGACACGCCCACCTGTGTAGCGGCGTCCTGGTCGTTGTGGACGACTGGAATGGTCACTCGCACCAAGGCCGTGTCGCTGCGGTGATAGCGAATGGAATCCATCACCAGCCAGAATTTCGCCGAGAATTCGCTGGCAATCACCCTCCGCTGGCTTTGATACCAATACAGCACCACGCTCTTGTCGCCGCCGTGCGAGACCACATAGCGGTTGATGCGGATGGGTTCCGGCTGGCCCGCCACAGCCACGTCCAGGAATCCGGTGGCCTCCGGCTCCCACCCCGATCCCGGCAGGCAGTTCTTGGGCGAGTGCGGCGACTGGCCCGTGCGCTGCGTCTTGAAATACGCCACGAAAAGACCCGCGGCCGCGCGCGATTCCAGGTCCGCGTACGCCCGGTTGAGCAAGTCGTCGGCCTTGAGCTGATCCCGGATCTCCTGCTCGACCGGATAGTTTTGCGTCTCCTGCCAGCTTCCCACTTGCGCAGGAAACAGATCCAGGGGCTGGCTGGCGGGAACTCGCTCGCCGCGCGACGCGGCATAGAACAGGGTCGTCTGCACCACCAGCACCAGGGTCAGAATCCCCACGTATTTGTTGCGTATCCAGCTCACATCAGCCTTTCATAATTCGTGGGGCAGGACTCCAGTCCTGCGGCCGACGTCTACGTCGGCCCGTCCGTTGCGGGTCCTGGAGGACCCGCGCACGGTCGAAAACCCACCGTAAGTTATTGAAAATTGGAGGACTGCCAGAAGCCGGCTGAAAGCCGGCTGCGGGCAAGATTGCCCGCCCTCCAACGTGGGCCGCAGGCCCATCCTGACAGACCTGGAGGTCTGCCCCACGAGATTCTGGTCACCGGCGGCCATTGAGCCAGCGGTACCCCCTGTTCAGAATCTGGTGCAGCCCGATCAGAATCGCCAGCGCCACCATGAAGATCACCCAGCCGGACGCCGTATGAAAGAACCCCTCGGCCAACTCCGGCTTGTACTCGGTCAACACGCCGGTGAGCGTCACGCGGCTGGCGTTGGCCACGATGGCAATGGGAATCGTGGAGACAAACAGCGCCACCCGCATCCACACCTTGCTTTCGAAGAAGTAGCCGTAGACCAGCGACAGGAAGGTGAGCGATAACAGGGAGCGGATGCCGCTGCACGCCTCCACTACCGAGAGCTTCTGCTCGGCGAGCTCCAGCACGTTGCCTTCACGCAGCACCGGAATCTGCAGTATGGTCAACGCTTCCGTGGAAACCCGGCTGGCCAGAAGTTGCAAGGGGAAGGTGATGCTGTTGTACACCACGGTGGGAATCGGAATCATGAAAAACAGAAGGAACAGAGGGAACGCCAGCGCGCGCACCCAAGCCGTGCCACCCAACAGCAGGACGATGCCGATGACCGAAATGACGAAGGCGGTGCGCGCCAGAAACAACTCCGCACCCAGCGTGGCGATCCAAAGCTGCAGCCCGCCGTAGAGCACCACAGCCAGGCCCCACCAGTTGGGCGACGGCTTCAGCGCCAGCAGTTCCGCGCGCTTCTGCCATACGATGAAGCCCGCCACCAAAGGGACGAAGAAGCCGTGACCCATATCCGGGTCGTAATCCCATTGCCGGACCAGCCGCCACAGCACCGGAGCATAAGACGCCAGCAGCAGTGCTCCGAACCAAGCCCAGGCAACCCAAGGCAAGCGCTCGCCGCGCAAATTCAGTTCCGGGGTGGATGACGTCACGGGCACCTTCCGTTATGATACACGTTGCAGCCCGCGCTTGTGGCGAATCGTACACCGCACTCTTACCGAAACACGGCCGACGTGTTGAAATCGGATTAGTGTGGTGGTGGTGTTAGGGATGCCCATTCCATTGCGGGTGCTCATAGTCTCGGACCGCGAAGACGACGCGCTGCAACTCATCGACGCGCTGCGCCAAAGCGACTATATCCCTTCCTGGGAGCGGGTGACCACCGCAGCCGCCTTGCGCGAATCGCTGGCGCATCGCTGGGACCTGATCCTGGCGACGGATGCGAGCGCCCGGCTCGGCACGTTGGCCGCTTTGGAGATTCTGCATGAGACCGGCGCGGACGTTCCCTTGGTGGCAATCTCCGGTGAGGCGCCCGAGGAGTCCGTGCTGGAGGTGCTGAAGGCAGGCGCGGCGGACTACATCACGCGCGAGCATCTATCCCGGCTGGGCGTCACGGTGAGCCGCGAGATGAGCCAGGCCGAGGGCCGCCGCGAGCGCAGCCGCCTGGAGCAGCAATTCCGGCAGGCCCAGAAGATGGAGGCGGTGGGCCGTCTGGCGGGCGGCGTGGCGCACGACTTCAACAACCTGCTGACCGTCATCACCGGCTATGCGGAACTGCTGCTGGCGGGCAGCGGCCTGGAGCCGGCGCAACGCACCGCGCTCGACGAGATCCAGCGGGCCGCGGAGCGTGGCGGCGCGCTCACCCATCAACTGCTGGCATTCAGCCGCGGGCATCCCTTCACCCCCCGGATGGTGCAGTTGAATGCGCTGATCGTGCAAATGGAAAAAATGCTCTCGCGGCTGATCGGTGAAGATGTTGAGCTGATCACCGTGGCCGCCGCCGAGCCGTCCACCGTCCGCACCGATCCGGGGCAGCTTGAGCAGGTAGTCATGAACCTAGTGGTGAACGCGCGCGATGCCATGCCCGGCGGCGGCAAGCTGATCGTGGAAACGGCCAATGCGGAGGTGGCTCAGAACTACGCCGGGCCGAATGTGGACCTCAAGCCCGGTTCGTATGTGGTGCTGTCCATCAGCGATACTGGCATGGGCATGGACCCCGAAACCATCACTCACCTGTTCGAACCTTTCTTCACCACCAAGGCGCCCGGCAAAGGCACCGGGCTGGGGCTGGCCACGGCCTACGGCATCGTGAAGCAGAGCGGCGGCGCCATTTCGGTCTATAGCGAGCCGGGCCGCGGCACCACGGTGAAGATCTACCTGCCCTCGGCGGTGGCCAAAGCGGCGGTGGATGCGGCCGAGCGAAAGCCGGCGGCGGCGCTGCGGGGCAGCGAGACCATCCTGGTGCTTGAGGATGAGGCGCGCGTGCGCAAGCTGATCTGCGAAGTGCTGACCGGGCGCGGATACCGCGTGCTGGAAGCGGTGCGCGGCGACGAGGCCATCCGCATAGTTACGGAGCATCATGGCCGCATCCACCTACTGCTGGCGGACGTTGTCTTGCCGGAGATGAGCGGGCCGCAGGTGCTGGAGCAGATCCGGGCGCGTTACCCGCACGTGAAGGTGTTGTTCATGTCGGGCTACACGGACGAAGCCATGGCGCATCACGGTATTCTGGATTCCGGCGCGCCGTTTTTGCAGAAGCCGTTCCTGCCGGAGGCCCTGGCGCGCAAGGTGCGGGAAGTGCTGGCGGCGCAGGCTTCGGCGGGGTGACCGGTCCCGTTGACCGGGGTCTGGGGCATTTCGGCGCATCGGCTTGAGGAGGCGCTTTCGATCTTTTCGTGCCCGGAGGAAGTGGAGTCTCGCCCTTCCCAAGAATCCGGCGTTTTAATAAAATGAGAGAAACAGAGCATTTAATACAATTAGGCGTATAATTGATGCGGGCCAGGTGGCGACACAGAACGTTCCGGCTGGAATGTTGCCACAAGGTTAATCCGGCCATTACTTGGCCAAGCTGCGGTCTGTCGAGCGAAACGAAAGGAGGCGGTTTTGGCCGTTCCCTCGGCTGAACCGCGATACGCATGCCCTTGACTCCGGATGAATCGAACGTCGCCTTCTGCCGACCGCCTAAGCGAATACTGGCGGGCGCCTTCTCCACTAACCTTCTTGCGATCATTCCGCTGTTCTGCGGACTTTTCGCCGCCCCCGGCCCGGTGGGGGCGCAGATTATTACTACCGTAGCCGGGGACAGCACTGCGGGCTATTCGGGCGATGGCGGACCAGCCACCAGCGCATCGCTCAACAACCCAGTGGGAGTAGCGGTAGATTCGGCGGGCAACTTCTATATCGCCGAAGAAAGCAACAACCGAATTCGGAAGGTGTCGGGCGGGACGATCGCGACGGTCGCCGGCAATGGAACTGCGGGCTTCTCTGGCGACGGAGGCCCCGCCACCAGCGCATCGCTCAGCACTCCCTATGGAGTGGCGTTCGATGCGGCTGGCAACCTCTATATCGCCGACCAACAGAACCAACGGATTCGGGAAGTGTCGGGCGAGACGATCGCGACGGTCGCCGGCATTGGAGGTTTTGGATTCTCCGGCGACGGAGGGCCCGCGACCAGCGCGTCGATCTGCCTCCCCGCTGGAGTGGCCCTAGATTCGGCTGGGAACCTGTACATCGCCGACTCCTTCAACAACCGCATTCGGAAGGTGTCGGGCGGGACCATCACGACAGTCGCCGGAAACGGAAATCAGGGCTTCTCCGGTGACGGAGGGCCCGCCACGAGCGCGTCGTTGTTCACCCCGATTGGGGTGGCCGTAGATTCGGCTGGGAACCTGTACATCGCCGACTCCTTCAACAACCGAATCCGGAAGGTGTCGGGCGGGACGATCACCACGGTCGCCGGAAGTGGAAGCGACGGATTCGCTGGCAACGGAGGACCCGCCACCAGCGCGTCGCTCTCCCTCCCCGCTGGAATGGCCATAGATTCGGCTGGCAACCTCTACATCGCCGACGCAGGCAACAACCGGATACGGAAGGTGTCGG
>PMVV01000095.1:0-41400 GCA_003166475.1 Bryobacterales bacterium
CGTTTTCAGATGATTGCTGACAAAATACTGAGGAACGATTTCGAATTGTGCGTTCTTGGGCCGTTAACCGGCCAATACGGGAGAGCAAAAGCCGAAGTCGCTGGGGGCGCAGGCAGAAGGCGGCTGCGGCCGCAAGTGACCAAGTCTCGCGGATTGAATAACTTATCTTTTTCCAGTCGTTTTCTTCTCACCTCTTCCGAGTTGCGCGATAATAGTTTTGGGACCATCCGTCCCCACCCCCCAAAAATGGCGAGAAATTGGCCGGTCAATGGGCATTATTGTGCGAAGTTGTGCATCGGTTCGCCCTGCACTTTTTTTGGCCGAGCGTACCCAATTTGTTATATCTTGTTTATTATCATTGCATTATAGGCAATTCTCCGCATCTCCGATCAGGTTTACGGAGTTCTTGAAGAAACTCAGACCGAATCTCGGGATGTCCGAGCGACGGGCTTGCCGGAGGGATGCAACCAAGAGCCGGTTTTTGGGTTCGGGTTGCATCCGTTTGCGGCGCGTTGATCCGCGACTCGGATCATAAGGAATATTCAGTTTTCAAACAACGTGGGCAGAGCCCCAGTATGAGGATGGCCCCGACGTCCCGCACAGCCAATTTCGGCCAAGGATTCGGCACTTGGTCCTGCGGAATGCTTGTCGAGCGAGTGCGCGGTACGTTCTTACCCGAGTTATAGCACGCCCGTGGAAGGGATCTGGCGGGCCTGACGCCGTTAGGCGTTTGTTTTCAGTGCGGCGGCGGGCGCGAAATCGGGTGACCGGTGGCGATAGCGGCGTACGGGCCGGTATAATGACGGTATGTTCTTTCGCAGGCAGCGTCCCATCGAGTTCACATTCCAGAACAGGCTCGACAACCTGAAGCGCGCGGGATTCAGCGTGACGCCGCGGGCCGACGGCACGGTGCTGGTGGCCAAGGGGGAATGCGGGGTCGCGCTGTGCGAGACGGGCGGCCAGGTCCGGCGCGCCGAATTGGCCGGCATTCTGATGGGGGGCGAGATCGGCTCGCTGGTGGATGGCGGTTATCAGAAATTCTTCCGCACCCCTTCGGGGAAGAGCAAGCCGGCGCTGGCGTCCGAGTTGAAGGCGCTGCACGATTTCGAAGAGGATCTGAAAGAGGGGCTGGGATTGGAGAGCCTGTATAACGAGTCGCTCGGCACCGTTTCGACCTATTATATGTACGACCGCGTGAAGGACCGGGATCGCGGCGTGCCCAAGCGGGTGTGGGAGCAATAACGCGCCAATGCCGTCCTTTTTGAGACGGCCATGGACGTGAAGTTCGCCATCCGCATCCCGCCAACGTCAGCCTGGATCTGGATATCGCTGATTTGTTGACGCGGCCAGTGGGCAGACCGCCATTAAGGCGGTGATTTGGCACAACGGGTCTTTCCGTACCGGGCGGCCGTTGCAAGGAAGCGCGGCGCGAAGGTCCAGTTCCACTCGGAGTGCTGTCCCCCGCGCGGGATTCATCGTGACCAACCTGGAAGCGGACAGCCGGACGTTGGTTGCGATTCCCGGGCGTACAGGGATGGCGATTCACGCGGACGGCGGTTTGGCTAGAATTAACATGTCTTAATAAAGGTTTTTGAACGACTGGTTTGGATGTACACTCCCGCGAACACAGGAACCCAAAATGAGAATCCCGCAAAAATACCTTCTGCACCTTCGGCCTTTGTGCTATCCTATCCCCTCCGTATTATATGATCAAAATCCGCTGCTTCATTTCATATTGCCATGAAGATACCGACACGGACTCCCTTGACTACCTCCTCAATTGGCTCCAGTTGGAGGCAGGTCAAGAATACGATATTCTTGTCGACCGAAAGCTACCGCCCGGTGCTGCGCTGAACGAGTTCATGAACCAGATTCAAAGTGTCGATGCGATACTACTCCTATTATCGCCAGAGTACAGGCGGCGGATACTTTCAAGAAAGGGAAATGTGTATGACGAATTTCGACAATTCATGAGCCGCTTTCAGCGGCAGCAGGAAGAGCGTCTGTCCACGTCTGCCCATGACATGCCGAACTATTTCGAGATTATACCAATCCTTATGGCGGGAGACATTCAGTCCTCTCTACCAGACGAACTGATGCATCTACTTGCAACGAACTTCGTCGGCCTGCACTGGACTAAAGATGATCGCGGCAACTTTCTATATACGACCGCTATCAAACAGAAATACGGGCCTGCTGTTAAGGCGATCACTGATCAACTTAAGGCAATTCGTACTATCAAGACGCCGGAATTCAAACAGCGGTACCGCGCCTACTACAAATCGCTATTCTTGGATGTTAAGGCCCCGGTTCCTAGGGCTGAGCCAGCCTTGCAAGCCTACCAGCCCGATGTTTTTGTAGAAACCGCGGCTTATAAGAGGATCGAGCAGCAAGCCGTCTACTTCGTGGTCGGTCGAAAAGGAAGCGGAAAGTCCACAGCAGCGGGAGCGATGGCGGCCCGTCAGCGCCACCGGTACAAGGGCCATGTCTCGATCATCGCTAACGATTTTAGCTTGGAAACTGTGCATAGCCTCTTTGGCTTCCAGCAGATCCGCTCTGACGTACGCAATGTCTTCGATGAAACCAAGTGCTTTCAGTTAGCTTGGGAGCTCTTTCTGCGCCTCTGCTGTATGCAGATTCTTGATCGCCTCGATCACGAGCGGCACCTCAGCGACGACCAGAGCCGCCACATGCCGGCAATCAGCGGTGGGCTTGCCGCTATTTTAGGCGACCACAACATCCGGCTAGACGAAAAGACCCGCAATCAGTTCTGGTTCGACTTTTCGTTTAATCGCATCGTGGATTTTGCCAAACACTGCATTGAGTCGGCTAGGGAGAAGGATGAGTACTTCATCCCAGACGTTAGAGCAGGTTTTCGCAAAGCCGCCTTTATGGAATATGCGCTGGGGCGGGAAGCGGTTGAGTCCTTTGAGGTCATACTGTCAACCTGCAAGAAGCTGTTTCTGGTAACACTCGACGGCTTTGACAGCGCGTTCGATGCATTTCGCCGCAACACCAATAACATGCGGCGACAATCCGATAGTGAAGCTCAAGAAAGAACTCGGTTTGAATTGGCATGGCTGAGGTCCTTGCTGCAATTGGTCATCGAGATCAAGGAGCCTCATGATCGCGTAGACAGGACAAAATGGCAAGATCTCATTGAATTCTGCATCACGGTCCCAACAGATCGGTTTGATGAAATCGAACGTACCGAGCGTGACGGGTACGTCTATATAAACAGGGACTCCCACCTTGATTGGAGTGGACTAGAGCTATGCAGTTTGGTGACGAAACGCTTGGAGAAACTCGGCGAACAACCAGCGGACAACAAAAAGAAGCCCCATGAGCGACTCATCCAGGCTTGCAGTGGCGATCTAGGATTTCTTCCGAAGGAGCTGTCGTTTGTGTTCAAGGGGCGTTCGATAAAGACACATTGGTTCTTGTACATTATGCGACATACGTTTTGGCGTCCGCGCGAGATCCTGATGCATCTCGCGCCGATTATCGCTGCGGCTGATGAGTTAGCATCGCACAGTTCGGAGATTACTACGGAGACTGTAAGACGAATCGTTAGTCATACGGCAGTCGATGTTGTTCGTTTAGAGTTTATCGGTGAGTGGGAATCGACGTTTACGAACATCGCCGAGGTCGTGGCAGCGTTTCGCGGTAAAGCGCAAGTGCTCGAATATGAGGAAGTGCGGGGCATCCTAAACGATGTGCGATTTGTGTTCGCGGCGGAAAATGTTCGCATCGATGAGGTGTCAGCGAAGATTCAGTGGCTGTATGAGGCTGGCTTTTTGGGTGTAAAGCTATCAAGCAAGCAGCAGGAACAGTTCAATATCACCTATCCTTATGCGTTCTACTACTTTGGTGAAGGAAGACGCCTGATTCGCCTTAATGAGCCTGGTCTTTTGGACACGTATCAGTATGTCATTCATCCGGCGTTTGCGGAGTATTTGCGTCTAGAGCGTACAGAGTACGTGCTCGACATCGGATGGGATGATTTGTACGCCTAGGAGGGCGCCCAGGCATCGCTTCTGGGTCCTTGCGGCTCCCAAAAAGGGATGGCGTCGGTGGTTCACGCGGGCTGACAAGGGGTGGCCTGGACGGAAAGCCAGGGCGTTCACGTAGGGCATGGTTGCGAAAGGAGCACAGATGTGGTGCTTTCGACGAAAGTTCGAGAGGTCGCATTACGGCGATGCGGGTGGACGATTGGCGGCGATTCGCGCCGCGTCACCTGGTTGATTTTGATGGTTCGAGCAACGCCGCAGGCAGTTTCCGGGCAACGACCAACGTACCTCCATCAGGTTTGCAGGAACCGCTGAAGGCGCTGCCCGACCTGTTCATGGGTTAGGTATTCGCCCCGCTCGAAAGCTTCCTCGCCGCGCTTCACGGCGTCGACGAAGCGGGCCTCTTCGTCGAAGTAACGCGTAAGAGCATCCTCCACCAATTGTTCGGGGCTGCAGCCCTGCAGGGCGGCGGAGTGGGTCAACTTTGCTTCCAGTTCCCCTGTGACGTGCACTTCCATTTCTACGGCTCCTTCTCTCAAGAATACAACGAAGGCCGGCGTGGACGCCTGGCGACCACTCCCTTACGGTCGTGGCTCGGTAACGTTGGCGGGCTTAGCCTGCTTGCGCACTTGCTCGAAATACTGCTGCACGTAAGCCTGCAACGCAGCCGGGACCTCGTCGCGATTGATCTCGCCGCCGGCCTGGGCGTGATGCGCGTCGCGCGGGGCGTACGGCGTGCGCAACTGTCGATTACTATTCTCGACTTCGACGGTAACCTCGCCGGTGACATTGGCGGCGCGCTTGCCGATGATTTCGCTGATCTTGCCCATGGCCGCAAGCTGTTCGGCGAGCTTCACTTCTTTGCTGCCGTCCTGCCGTCCGATGCCGCTTCCGGGCTGCTTGGTGGCGGGCTGCTGTCCGCTTTCGCCGGGACTGCCCGATTTCGAATTCTGGGCATTCTGGCTATCGTCTCCGGGCTCCGCATCCTTGGCATCGGCCTGCTGCCCGTCTCCCGGCTGCTGGCCCTGTTTGCCGTTCTGCCCCGGGTTGCCGGACTGGCTTTTCTGCTGGCCGCCCTTCTGCGCGCCGGCCCGCTGCTGCGCCCCCTTGGCCCCCGCCTGCTGCCGCATGCGATTCATCAAGCTGGACATGGCGTCGCGGAATTTGCCGAGCAGGCTGGAGCTTTCACCGGAATTGCCGGAGGCTTGCTGGTCGTCGCCCTGCCCCTGTTTCCCTTGTCCCGGACCCTTCCGGCCATCGGCGGACTGCTGGTCGCCCGGGTTGGCACTGATTCCCTCGGGCTCCTCGCTCACGTTCTGTTCCCCTTCGAGTGGAGTGGATTGCGCCAGCTTGGAATTGTCCGGACGGCTGGATGCGGTCTTGTCGACGTCCGGCACGCCCACGGTGTCCAGAGCGGAGTCCGGCGCGGCATCCAATTCGCCGGAGCTTTTCTGTTGGGATTGGTCGAGCGAAAAGCCGGGCTCTTCGGGGCGCTTGGGATCGCGGGCGGCCGGGCGCTGGCGGTCGCGCGCCGCCTGCCGCGATGCGGGATAGCCCAGTTTCTCCTGCACGATGCGAGCCAGCGGCGCACGCAGATCCAATCGGCGATCCAATCCATAGCGCAGCCCAAACAGGCTGGCCGCCACTAGGGCCAGCAGCGCGGCCCCATAGAGCGCGCGCGGCATGCGGATGGGAATGGCGCGCCGCGGATCCACGCCGGCTGCGATGCGTTCGGCTTGCGACCATTGCGCGCGACGCGTGCCGGTCGATCGGGCAGATCGATCCGCCGGGGCGAAGAAGAGGGCCGTGGAGAGGGTATCGGCGAGTTGCAGGTTGCGGTCCACACGCTGCGCCACCCGATAGAGGGAAGGCGCGCCGCGCCAGGTCGCGTAAGTCCCGGCGGCCAGCGCGATGGCGGGCAGCAGGAGCAGCCACGCCCAGGCGAGGATCTGAGTTCCCGCCAATAGAAGCAGGATCAGCGAAGCCAGCGCCGCGCTGACCGAATAGGCGGCGTGGCGCAATGCCTCGTTGGCGAGGATGCGATGGCGGGCGCGGCGGACCGTTTCGAAGACCATTAGCCCTGGTGCTTCTTATTATCGCAAAAGCGGGAACCGCTCCCTCACGGTCGCGGCTCGGTAACGGTCGCGGCTCGGTAACAGTCGTGTGGAAATGCGCCCGGCGTTACAATAGCGGAAAACACACTGGCACAGGCAAGCCGGGAGGCCTGCCTCACCCGAAGGATTGAATCTGTTGAGAGTTCTGATCGTTGACGACGAACCCGCGCAGCGCAGCGGACTGGCGGCCATGGTATCGGCCTGGGGCATGACGGCGGAGACCGCATCGGATGGCAACGACGCGCTGGAGGCGTTGAGCCGGAACATGCCCGACGTGATCCTGACCGATTTGAACATGCCCGGACTGGACGGTTTCGGTTTCCTGGAGAGATTGCGGGAAATGGGCGATATGCCGCCCACCATCGTGCTGACGGCTTATGGCAACGTGGAAACGGCGGTCCGAACCGTGCACGAACTGGGCGCCTACTGGTTTCTGGAGAAGCCGATCCAGCCGAAGAGCCTGGAGGTGCTGGTGAGCCGGGCGGCGGCGCATGCCGGTCTTCGCAACGACAAACAGGCTCTGCTCAGGCAACTGGCCAACAACGGCTCGCTGGGCGATTTGGTGGGCAATTCGCCCAAGATGCGGGAAATCTTTGCGCTGCTGCAGCAGGCCGGACCGAGCAAAGCTTGCGTGCTGATCACCGGCGAGAGCGGGACCGGCAAGGAGATGGTGGCGCGCACGATTCACAAGCTCAGCCTGCGGCGGCAAGGGCCGTTCATCGCCATCAACTGCGCGGCGCTGCCGGAAACGCTGATCGAAAGCGAACTGTTCGGGCACGAGAAGGGGTCCTTTACGGGCGCTTCGGAGCGGCGCGCCGGCTGCTTCGAACTGGCGCAACACGGGACGCTATTGCTGGACGAGATCGGCGAGATGCCCCTGCCCACGCAAGCCAAGCTGCTGCGCATCATCGAGGATTCCAAAGTGCGGCGGCTGGGCGGCAAGGCGGAATTTGAAGTAGACGTACGGCTGGTGGCGGCCACCAACAAGGCGCCGGACGACGCCATCCGGGGCGGCCATCTGCGCGAAGACCTGTTCTACCGGCTGAACGTTTTCCATATTCACCTGCCGCCGCTGCGGGAGCGCAAGGAGGATGTGGCGCCCATTTCCGAAGCGCTGATCGCCAGCCTGAACCGCAAGCACGAATGCCGGGTGACGGGCATCGCGCCGGACGTGCAGGACGCCTTCGAGCGGCACTCCTGGCCGGGGAATGTGCGCGAATTGCGGAACGTGCTGGAGCGCGCCGTAATTCTAGCGGGCGAGGGAACCGTCGAGATCAAGCACATTCCCGCCTTTTTGCAGGGCCGCGCGGCGATGGCCGCGGCCGGCGCTCAAACGGCCGCCGCGACGGACGATCCGGAATCCGTGCGCTTCAGCATCGGCACTACGGTGGAGGACGCCGAGAAGGGCCTCATCTTGCGGACCCTGGAACACACCCACAATAATAAGACCCGCGCGGCCGATATTCTGGGCATCAGCTTGAAGACGCTGCACAACAAGTTGAAGGAGTACGGCGGGTAGGGCAAGGCGAGCGGCGGCTGGCGGGCTGAGAGCCTGCCCCACAAAGGCAGAGCTATTTCATTGGCGAAAAGTCCGCGGCGTCCATGAAGACGGATTCCACTTTATTCACAATCTTGCCGTTGGCTTCGGAATCCTTCTGCACTTTCTGCCACTCCGGGTCGTTGCGGAATTCGTCCCAATTCTTCTTGGCGGCTTCGCGGCTGGCATGCGCGATGACGTAGACCAGGGTATTTTCGTGAGCCGGCGAATCCTGCGGCACCCAATACGCGATGTTGGTCATGCCGTGCTTCTCGAAGAGGCGCGTGGTGTGGTTGCGGAAGCGCGCCAACAGGTCCGGCAGCTTGCCTTCGTTACAAGTGTAGGTGCGCAGTTCGAAGACGCGCCCATGCTCCTGGGCAACCGCGGATGGGATGCTAATGGAGGCGGCCATCGCCGCCGCGAGGAATAGAACCGTTTTCAACGCCATGCTGCCAGTTTACAATGGTGCACGGCATATGAAGCGCACTTTTATTTTGATCGCCGCCGCGGCCTTGTCCGCCGCGATGCAAGCCGCGGGGCCGCCCACGGTCCACGAAGCGCAGAAATTCATCGAAGACGCCGAGGCCCGGCTGCTGGCCTTGTCGGTGGAGGGCCAGCGCGCCGACTGGGTCAAGTCCACCTACATCACCGACGACACCGAGGCCCTGGCCGCCAAGGCCGATGAACGGGCCATCAACGCCGCCGTCGATCTGGCCAAGAAATCCACGCGGTTCGATGCGCTGAAGTTGCCGGACGATGTCCGCCGCAAGATCAATCTGCTGAAGCTGTCGCTGACGCTGGCCACGCCCGCCGACGCCAAGGAGAGCGAGGAACTCACGCGCATCGCCGAGTCCATGGAGGGCACCTACGGCAAAGGCAAATACTGCCCGCCAGGCGCCAGCGCTTGCCTGGACCTGGAGGACCTGACGCGCCTGATGGCCGCCAGCCGCAAGCCCGCCGAACTGCTGGACGCCTGGCGGGGGTGGCACGCCATTGCGCGCCCGATCCGGCCGGAGTTCGTGCGCTATGTGGCGCTGGCCAACAAGGGCGCGCGAGAGCTGGGGTTCGCCAACAACGGCGCCATGTGGCGCGCCAAATACGACATGCCGCCGGACGATTTCGCCAAAGAGCTGGACCGGCTTTGGGAACAGGTGCGGCCGCTGTACCTCTCGCTGCACGCCTACATCCGCACGAAGCTGCGCGAACAGTACGGCGCCGGCGCGGTGCCCGCTGATGGCCCCATTCCCGCGCACCTGCTCGGCAACATGTGGGCGCAGACTTGGGACAACGTATACCCGCTGGCCGCGCCGCGCGATGCCGATCCGGGCTTCGATCTCAGCGAGATCCTAAAGAGCCGCAAGACCGACTACAAGCAGATGGTGCATTATGGCGAGCATTTCTTTACGTCGCTGGGATTCGCGCCGCTGCCGGAGAGCTTTTGGGAACGCTCGCAGTTTGTGAAGCCGCGCGACCGGGAGGTGGTCTGCCACGCAAGCGCCTGGGACATCGACTTTGTGGAAGATGTGCGGCTGAAAATGTGCATCGATATCACGGCGGAAGACTTTCTGACTATCCACCACGAGCTGGGCCACAACTTCTATCAGCGCGCCTACGACAAGCAGCCGTTCCTCTATCGCGACAGCGCCAACGACGGCTTTCACGAGGCGGTGGGCGATACCATGGCGTTGTCGGTGACGCCGGATTACCTGGTCAAGATCGGGCTGCTGGACAAAGCGCCGGATGGTTCGAAGGATATCGGGCTGCTGCTGGGCAAGGCGCTGGAGAAGGTGGCGTTCCTGCCGTTTGGCCTGGTGATCGACCAGTGGCGCTGGAAGGTGTTCTCGGGCGAGATCCCGCCGGAGCGGTACAACCAGGCATGGTGGGAGTTGCGCCGCAAGTATCAGGGCGTGGCGCCGCCGGTCGCGCGCGGGGAGGACGATTTCGATCCCGGCGCGAAGTATCACGTGGCCTCGAATACGCCTTATATGCGCTATTTCCTGGCCGACATCCTGCAATTCCAGTTTCACCGTGCGCTGGCGCGCATCGCAGGCTGCCACGAGCCGCTGCACCGTTGTTCGATCTACGACAACAAAGAAGCTGGCCGGCGTTTTAATGAGATGTTGGAAATGGGTCTCAGCCGGCCGTGGCCGGAGGCATTGGCGAAGCTGACTGGCGAGCGGAAGATGGATGCGACGGCGATCCGCGATTACTTTGCGCCGCTGCAGAAGTGGCTCGACCAGCAGAACCAGGGGAAGCCGGTGGGCTGGTAGGGCCGTTGCATATACAGCCTGCGATTGTCGTGGCCCAATCTTGCCGGAATACCGATCGCGGAGGGCCGCTACGCGGAAGCCGAAAAGACGCGATCGAAAGGAGAGCAATTCCAGACTCCGCCACACCCCTTATCTCCAGGAACTCATCGCCGCAGTCAGACGCCCGCCCAGAAGTGTTCGAGTCCAATCGCCCTTTCCGGCCAGTCCAGCCATTAAATTTACTTAATGATCTACTCGGTGAGAAAAGCTCTGGTATATTACATGAACACGTCATTCAGTTTCTTGACCACCGGAAGATCGCCGTTAAGGACAATGAAATGAAAAGGTTGATGACGGGAGGGCGAATCAAGCCATCCGGCACCGGCGCGGGTGCTCCAGGCGGAGGCACAGATTAGAGTGGATAGTTGTCAGAGAATCTATCCTAAGAGGAAATCCCAATGTCAGTCGAAGAACGCGTAGACGCGGTTGTCGTCAAGTGGTGCGGCCAAGCTGGCCCGTACCCCTCGGGCCAGAATCTTCAGGAATTGTGGGTCTCGACCCTCGACAAACACGATTACGACTTCCAACCAGAAGGCGTGAGAAGGCTTATCGTGGCGCTGGTAAATGAGTTCAACACCGGCGACCCGAGATTGGACGTCAAGCTTGCGCCAACCAACTTCGAGCCTAAAGGGACGGTCAAGACGATTTACCTCCTCGCGAAATGGGTGGCCGCGTCGTCTCCTAAGACGGCTGGACAATGAATAGAATTCACTGTCTCGCCATCGCGAGCCTGCTTTCGGCGTCCTGCATCAGCGCTCAGGAGGTCAGCGCTCAGCCGTTTCCTTGCAAGCAGCCTGTCGACTATAAAATCCGCGACGCGAACACGCTACTGGTTGTTTGCGACGCCGTCGTCCCGGTGCGGATCGACGCTACAGGTTTGCTTTACTCGGTTGTGAACGAGAGCATCGTCCGCCCGTCTTTGACTAGCGCTACCGCCGGTAGCCACGACCCTAAAGACACAGGCCTCGAGCCCCCTGATTACCTGGTCTTCAAGTTCGTTAAGCCGTTAACAGGGGACACGGATTACGAGCTCCAATTCGATGGCACCGTTACCATCAAGGTGGTGCGAGTCGGCAACGAAGTAAGCGAGCAGCCCCAACCCTTCAAGAACGCGCGCTTCCGCTTCACAACCAAACCCAACGTAGCCATAGCGGTGGAAGGGGCTCTCGTTGTTGATTCCCACGTCGCCGTGAAGCCGGAGACGCTGCGCGACGGCAAGCTCTTTGAAAGGAACGCTTCCGGCAAATGGGTAGAACTGACGTCGGCGACATTTAGACAACAGAAAGATGAGGGTGAACAACCTAGCCCAATACAACTCGGCGAGATTACTATTGATGGCCTGGGACCATCGCTGCCTAAGGGCCCCTTCAAGCTCGAGGGGCTCAAGGACGTGTTTGGTAAGGCGCTCGTGGTCGCGCCCACTAAGAACGCTCCGCCAATCTCGGTTCCGAAGTCCAAAGCGGACGCCAACTACTATATTAATTTTTCGCAGCAGGCTGGCTGGGGGATCACGCCAACTTGGGCCGCGGACGTTAAGATCGCGCCTGTTCTCGGGCGCCCTTGGGGAGGCTGGTTCTTGGCACCCTCGTTTCTGGCGGATGTCGGCTATGGAAGCGTGGGTGATACCAAAGCGATGGACCTGATCAAACCTTCGATCGGTGCGACGCGCCTGTTCAGTTTCGACAACAGCTTCATTCAAGGCATCGGAGTGATACCTTCCTTCAGCTACGAAACAGACCGCGAGAACGATAAGCGCAACGCGTTATTCGACGGAGATCTGCGTTTTTATCTCAGAGGCCTCTCGAAAACCAGGGCGGAAAGCTCCCTCCAGAAGCTCCTGGACGCGCGCAAGAATGACGCTAAGGTCCAGGCCGACGACCCATCGGTCAAAGAGAATTTCGGTTACAGCGTGCAGCTTTTCCTCGGGACCGAGGCCGGCGGAGCGTTGATGGCCGTCACTGCGCAATCTTCGGATAAGAGCTCGAAAGTGGTGGTGCCCAGCTACACGATTGCACGGCTTCGTCCCCGAGCCACCACCACGCTGGAGTATAGGGCGGTCACATTGAATCTATCGGTGGTTCCCCGGTATTTGTTCACCACGGAAGACGTCACGCGCCAAGTTCTCGTGCCTAAGGCGACCGGGAGCGCCAAGGAGAACATCTACCTTGCCAGCGTTTCGGGCTGGCGTCCCTATGGCGAAGTGGGCGCCAAAGTGGCCCTCGATCCGGGAGGACATTTCGCTCTCAACGCGACCTACAAGGTCGGTTCCCTGCCGGGGAATTTCAACAAAACCAACCTGTTTCAGACCGGGTTGCTGATGGTCTATTAGGCGCTATAACCCCCAGGGCTGGCCCACAAGCGCTTACAGTCTCCAGGCCCGCCCTTTCTCCCCATACGTTGCAGTGCGTTTTCGACCTTCTTTGCAGGATGAATTCCGCGCCGTTCATTAAAATGAATTCATAATGTCCGCGATGACGGCGGCTTTGATTACCGGTCGCTGAAGGAGCGCCTGCGCACGCTGGAGGCCAAGCAGGTGCTCGACAACCAGTGGGCACTGCGCAGCACTTATACCGCATCCGCATCGCGATCGCCGGAGTGGGCCAGCCGGCGGGCGCTCGTGAACATGGCGAAACTGTGATTCGCGCCCCGAGGAGCCTCGGTATGCTTAAATAATACAAGGAGAGGGAAAAATCCGATCTATGGCGTCTTCCCGGCAGCATGCCGCTCCGTCAACTCCGGAGCGCGCGCCGGTTCCCGAGCCCACGCTTGCCGAGCGCGGCCGCACTCTGGTGCAGCTTGGGCGCATCGGGACGCTCTCCACCCACTCGCGCAAACAGCCCGGATTCCCCTTTGGCTCCGTGATGCCCTATGCTCCCGACGAACAGGGGCGGCCGATATTCCTCGTCAGCAACATGGCCATGCATACGCAGAACCTGAAGGCGGATGCGCGCGCCAGCCTGCTGGTGATGCAAGAGAGCGGCGAGGCGGACCCGTTGGGCGCCGCCCGTATTACCCTGGTCGGCGAGGTACTGCCGGTGCCAGAGACGGAGACCGGCGCGGCGAGGGAACTGTACCTCAGCCGCCACGAAAACGCCCGTTATTGGGTGGATTTCGACGATTTTGGTTTTCGCCGGATGCAGCCGGCCGACGTCTATTTCATTGGCGGCTTCGGAGTGATGGGCTGGGTTGCGGCGGACGAATATGCCAGCAGCCAGCCGGACCCGCTGGCTGCCGACTCCGCCGGAATCCTGCGGCACATGAATGAGGACCACGGCGAAGCGCTGGTGTTGCTGGCGCGTGCAGCCGGCGAAACGGGCGTGGAAGCCGCTACCATGACGGCCATCGACCGCCTGGGATTCCACCTGCGGTTGCGCAGCGGCGAGCGGGTGCACGGCCTGCGGATCGCCTTTCCGAGGGAAGTCCTCGATAGCGGGGAGGTACGTACGGTACTGGTGGGAATGGTGCGGGCGGCCCGCACCGGAAGATAATGGGATTTTGTGATCGTATTTTCGCGGAATCGAATTCGCTTGCAAACGGGCCTGATATAAGTTTAAGATAACGATGTGGATAACTCCGAATTGGAGGGAATCGAAGGATGATCTACTCTCGGTCCGCAGAATACGCCATTAGGGCTTTCGTGCACTTGGCGCAAGTGCCGGATGGAAAATACGCGATGGTCAAGAACATCGCGGAGCAGGAGGAAATTCCGGCGCACTTCCTGGCCAAGATCTTGCAGCAACTTGCCCGCAAGGGATTGTTGCGCTCGAGCAAAGGTCCCACCGGCGGTTTCGCGCTGCGGGTGCCGGCCGCGGATGTGAAACTTTGGGACATCGTGGAAGCGCTGGACGGAATGTCGCAGTATACGGCCTGCGCCAGCGGTCTGTCGGAATGCTCCGACGATATGCCCTGTTCCATGCACGATAGCTGGGTGGCTCTCCGCACGCGTATCATAGATTACTTGGAGCGGAATACGATTGCCGACCTGGTGAAGGCGCTGGATCAGAAGCGCAAGACGCTCGCCAAACAGCGCAAGCCCAGGCGCGCGGTTGCGGCCCGCAAGTAATCTACTGCATCAAATAGCTAGGGGGTGCCCAATGGGCCAATCTGTCTTGGTTCCCATGGTAGTCGAGCAGACTTCGCGTGGGGAACGTGCATACGATATTTATTCGCGATTATTGAAGGAAAACATCATCTTTTTGGGCACGCCGATTGACGACAACGTCGCCAATCTGGTGATCGCCCAACTGCTGTTCCTGGAGGCCGAGGACCCGGAGAAGGACGTCTCCATCTACATCAACTCCCCAGGTGGCTCGATTACGGCCGGGCTGGCCATTTTGGACACCATGGATTTCATCCGCCCGGATATCGTCACCATTTGCGTAGGGCAGGCGGCCTCTATGGCGGCCGTGCTGCTGGCCAAAGGCACCAAGGGCAAACGCTTCAGCTTGCCGAATTCCCGCATTATGATCCACCAGCCGTCCATGCAGGGGTTGGCCGGCCAGGCGGCGGACATCGATATCTACGCCAAGGAAATCCTGCGCATGCGGGAGACCTTGAACTCGCTGCTGGCCGATGCCACCAGCCAGCCGGTGGACCGCATCGCGCGGGATGTGGACCGCGACTACATCATGAGCCCCGAGCAGGCCGTGGAGTATGGCATGATCGACCGGGTGATCGCCAGCCGCGATCTGGCGCCGGTGGTCTTGACCAAGTAAAGTCTGAACGGATGCCGCCGATCTACTTAGCGTATGAACGTCACAAGTATCGAGTGGCGGGATATCGATCCCCACGAAAGACGTTTCCCATCGGGTCAGCGGCGGCGGCGTGCGCCGCAGCCGACGGATTCCGGCGACGACGATGTCGTGGAAATCCACGGCCAAGCCGACGAAGAGACAGCCGACGGCATGGACGAATTCGACTAAGGCAGAGCGGGACTGAGAGTCCCGCGCAGGCCGAGGGCCTGCCCCACATAGACGGTCCAACCGGGCAGCTCCACGTCCGCAACCAGCTCATAACGCCCCAACATATCTCGAAGTGCGCTCGACCGGAGCCACTCCCCCGGTGGAACCGCAATGACTTTGAATCCGGATGGAAGACCCGCTTCGATTTGATGTGAAGTCAAAGGGTATCCGGTAATCTCGCGATCGTAGATGGAGTAATCCACGTGATATACACTGCCGTTCGATAGAAGGCTAGCCATCGGGTTGTAAGGGAAATATGCCAGCCCGGGATGTCGCAGCTCATACCGTAATGCCGCCTCCGGCGCGTTCTGGTGAACATCGCGCAGACGCGAGGGCAGGCTGAGCGCCGCTCCCGGAGCGATACCGACCAATATTCCCAGAGCGGCGCACATCCAGCCGCTGCCGCGCAAGAAAGAGTTGCCGGGATCGGCCAGGCACTGCTCGATTGCCAGGCCCGCCGCGACAAACAGTAAATAGAGCGCTAATCCCAGATGGTTGACATCGGCGCCGACCGAGACGATCGCCTTCGCAGTCACTGGAATCAGCGCCGCCGCGGCCAACGCAAACGCCAACCACCGGTTCGCCCGAACGAACTCCCGCAACTCGGGCCGGCGCTCGGCTCGTATCCACTGAAAGCCCACCAGCAGCAATATCGGAAACAGTGCCGGAAGCGCATCCAGTTTTCCCTCCCGGTAAGACTTCACCAGGAGCTCAACATACCCATCCTTGAGAGGGCGGTGCGCCGCCAGCGTGACCGTGTTGAACAGGAAGGCATGCGCCGGCACAAACGCCACGATCGCCCCCAGCAGTGCCGTGCCGCCAACCGCCACCGCAGCCCCAAAATGGGCCAGCAGCCTGGCGCCGGCGCTCGCGCCTAAGAACAGCGCAATCGCCAGCACGATCGGCGCCATGGTCTGCTTGCTTCCCGCGGCCAGCACACAACCCACGCCCGCAAGCCACACTTGCGGTACGGTGATGGGTTTCCGCGGATTACAGAATACGCCGCAAGCTAGCGTGGCGAAGGCCAGGGCGGCCGCGTCGGTATGAATCATCGAAGCCGTGTGGAAAGTGCCTGGCGCTTGCATAATCAGGAATCCGCAGAACAGAAACGCGGCACTGGCCGCTAATAGGCGATCACGGGCGCCCTCGCCGGTCCGAAGCAATACCCAACCGAGCGGCACAAACACGAGCAAAACGGACAACAGCGATCCCGCGAGCAGTGCATTCGTAGGGCTATGAAATCCGGCGGCTAACAAATAAAGGCAATGGCTCACTGGAGTATGCAGCGTGCCGATTACCGGGCCGATTGCGTCCCTGTCTAAATAGAGACTGAAGCCATGCAACATAGCTACGGAACGCGCCAACCGGATCTCGTTCCAGACAAAAGACGGGGCATTCAGTATCCCCGCGGCAGCCTCGACCGCCAGTAAGCAAAAGAGAAGAGCCAGCGCGACTCCCACCCACCGCCTGGCTGGATGGAACGTCAAGATCGCCGCCGCTGGAGTTCGCTGCGGATGCGGCCCAATTGCCCGAGATACTCGAACCAGTCCCGCAGCCGCACGTGGCTCCGTCCGCTGCGCCGCGCCTGCATGGTGTACCCGTGTTCCACTACATTTCCCACCCGCCCGCGCGCCAGGACTTCTATCAGCGTCTTAAATCCGGCGGGCCGCAACTCGATATCCTCGATGGCCCGCCTGCGAAACATGTAGCATCCGCTGAGCGGGTCGCTGACCCCGCGGAATACCCTGGGTGCAAGGAGCACCCCCACGTGTCTCGCGCACGCCGACAAGAACTGGCGATGTACGGGAAATCGCCCCACCGAACCCTCCGCCGCGTAGCGCGTGGCGACCACCAGGTCCGCGTTGTCGATCTTGCGCAGCATCTCCGGAAGAATCGAGGGCGGGTATTGAAAATCCGCGTTGATGGTTGCCAGCACGTCTCCGCGCGCAGTCTGCCAATCCCGCACCACCGCGCTCGCCACGCCGCCCTCTCCCGCCCGCCGCACCACACGCAGGTTGGGCCAATCGGCCGAAATTCGCGTAGCAAGCTCGCCCGTGCCATCCGGACTCTCGTCGTCCACCACGATCACCTCGTAGCCGCCGGCGGTTCCCGCATCCAGACAGGCCCTTACCGCTGCGAGAAACGGTTCGATATTGGTCGCCTCGTTGTACTTGGGGACCACCACGGAAAGCAAGGGGCCAGCGGCGGACGGCTCAGCGGCCATAAGAACCCATAATAGCGTTCCCACGGCAGGAACAGAGCGTAACCAACCAAATGCGGCGTGAAATACACGCCCAGCATCAGGGCGATGAATACCTGCATCGCGAAAAGCCCAACCAGAGTGAGAACCCGCAGACGCCGGACGAATAATGCGGGCAGCGCCGACAATTCGACGATCACTGTCGCCACTGCCGCAAACTGGCTCAGCCACGTCGACTTTGCCAGAAGGCCGCCGAGAGCGGTCGGAGGGGTATGGGTGAGAAGCTCTCCCAACCAGATGGAGCGCATGTTGGCAGCGGTCATCCAGGCCAGCCCGCCATTCCGGAGCTTGGCGTAGCCTGCCGCGAAAAACACCAGCAGGAAGAGCGTCTGCGCGAGGCGAACGGGCCACCTGTATTGCCAGGAGGCTCCGGTCCGCGCCTGCCGGCCGCGCCGCATTTCTCGATTGCTCCGCAGTGCCCCGTCGACCGTCAACGCATCGCTGCAGCGCGACAGCGCCAGGATGGTGAGGAGTAACACCGGAAATCCGTCGAGATGATGGATCTTTCCGAAGCAGTTAGGCAACCCCAGGAGAAAGAAGCCAAGCGCTGCCGCGGTCGCCATGCTCGCGCGCGAGACCAATCCGATCGCCGACGTCAAGAGCGAAATCTTCCATAGGATTTGCAGAACACCAATCAGCGCCGCGTTGCCTGGGGGGCCGGAGAGGAAGCGGAACGCCGAAATGGGCATCCAGAACACCGGGGAAACTTGGGTCCAGCCGCGGTCGTCGAGCGGCAGATAGATGAGAAACAGCAGCCCGTATCCGATCGCCCGCACCAATGCCAGGTGTTCGGCAGTCGCCGGAGTGAGCCAGTAGCGCTGCCAGTTTCGGACCATCATGGCCCGGCCTCGGCGTCGTCCCGCGTCGCCTGGGCGACCAGGATTCGCTCCTGGGGCGGTTGGGGGCCTTCGAAACCCGGCCGCAACACCCAGCGCACTGCATACAAGCGCAACGCGCGGAGAGGCACGCTGTGGGCATGCCGGCGGTCGTACAATCGCATCAGATTCCGCAGCGCCTCGTCAAGCTTCTGCTTTCCTCCGTGCGCGCTTTCCAGCCGTTCGAGCGCCATCACCAGGCGCGCTTCATCGAATGGAGCAAAATCGCGCTCGCCGCGCAGCAGAATCTCGCCCCGATCCGTCACCCCATAGAGCCGCAGCCAGGACCGCTGTTCAGAATAGAGCAGAGAGTACATGGGGTAACTGCCGAATGGCCAATGTTCCAAACCCGTAAGGATGTCGATACAGGCAACTGCCAGGAAACCCAGGATCGCGAGATTCGCCAGTCGCCAGCCGACGCAGTTTTTTTTGCCTTCCATTTCAATCACTTGCGCAAATTGCCCCCCAGACTGCCGCGCGCCCCATGTCATTGTGAAATCAAGAAAGGGCGCTGTGCTGACTTGGCGGCGCACCTTACGAGAAGCGTTTTGGGGCGCTTCTCCTGTCCCCAGCCGGAATTCAGCGGCCGGCTGGCGGCGATCCGGAACTCGGAGCCCTTGAGAAAGGCTTGCCGGGCAATTACGACGGTTGCCCGGACGGGTGCGCTGAAGAGGCTTGGCGGGCCTCCAATCTGCACCGGATCTCCGGGCTCGGCCTCCTTCATAGGGGGAGGCCGGGCGGCGACGGTCTTCCTACTTCAGCGTCGCCAGCCGGCGCGCGGGATCTGTCAGGAAAGCCTCATCCACGTTGTCCAGCACCTTCACGGTGCCCATGGAGATGGAGGCGTCTTTCTGGGTGTTGATGTGATCGCTGGCCAGTTGCAGGCCGCCCACCTTGGTGTATTGCCAATCCCACAGACCGTTGTCCGCGCCTACGCTCCAGTGTTCCAACAGGTGCGACCGCCGCGAGACGTACGCTTGGTAGCGCATGCCTTCGGCCGCGCCGGGCTGGTCGACCGTCACTTCCACCACGTCGAATGCCTGCCCCTGGAGGCTCTTCTCGCCCACGTACTTCAGATGGACTCCCGGGTCAAGCCATCTCCATGGCAAGGTCAGCCAGTCTATGTCCATGCGGTAGGTGCGGTAGGCGCCCTTCAGAGCCGCCGCGGCAGGCTCGCCTTCCAGTTTTTTTCCGCTCACATACGCCGTGCCCCGCCGGTCGCGAACATTGAACAGCACCACGCCGGGGCTGTCGTTCGCCGATTTTTCTTCCAGGCGATAGCGGCCGGTCTGCCTGTCCCACAGGTGCTTGCGCTCGATTCTCACCTGGCCGCGAGTCTTCACCACAAAATCGAAACGCACATAGCGCGCCTGCTTCCAGGCGGCCTCGCCACCCATCGCCTGCATCATGGCCCGCGCGATCTCGACGGCTTTAGGCTCGGGCGCCGCCGCGGGCGCCCTCATGATGGCTGACAGCGCGATCAATGCACGGATTCCTGTCTTCATCTCCATTTCATTTTCCGTAGTGAGTCAGTTTGCAATTGCCCGCAGCCGGCTTTCAGCGGGCCTTCAGCCGGCTCTGGCCGCCTAANNCCAAGATTGGCCGCCCTCCAAAACGTTGCTAGACACTGATACATGCCTTGGCCAGTATGCCCCCGTCGCACACCAGGTGCGAGCCGGTCACATAAGACGACTCGTCGGACAACAGCCAGACCACGGCGCGCGCGGGCTCCTCCGGGCTGGCCAGGCGGCCCAGCGGCACCTCTTCGCAAATGCGCCGCAGCATCTCCGGCATGGCCGACGGTTCCACATTGGCCCACATAAGGCGGGTCTCGGTGGCGCCGGGCACCACCGCATTCACGCGGATGCCGTACTTGGCATAGTCCACCGCCATGCATCGCACCAGCGCCGAAATGCCGCCTTTGGAAGCGCTGTAAGCGCCCGCCGCGCCCGCCGCGAAGGACACCGTGGCCCCCGGCGACGAAGTGCACACGACGGACCCCGGCGCTCCGGTTTTCAGAATCTGTTGGAGCGCATACTTGCAGGTCAGATAGACACCGGTCAGATTGGTGTCCAGCACCCGCTTCCACGTCTCGAACGGCAGTTCATGCACGAAGCCGCCCGCATCCATACCCGCATTGGCAAAAGCGCCATACAGCGGACCGAGACTGGCGGCGATCTCTTCGAATGCGCGCACTACGCTTTCCTCGCGCGAGACGTCGCATTCCACCGCCAGCGCGGCGTTGGCTCCAGCGGCCAGCGCGGCGGCCGCGGCGCTGTGGGCCGCTGGGCCGTCGATATCCAGCACCGCGACACGATCGCCGCGCGCGGCGCACTGCAGCGCGACCGCGCGGCCGATGCCCGCGCCGCCTCCGGTCACCACGATGGTTCTGACGGGGGTGTTCATAGGACGATTTCCTTCAATGTTTCTGCGATCTGCCGGTTGTGCCGCGCATTATGCAGCGGGATGTAAAGCAGCCACTGATAGGCATTTAGCATATTGAAGACCGGGAACGGATGTTCGGCGCAATGGTCCTTCACGGGTTGGTCAACCTGCTCCACGAACTGCAACGTCCTGGCGCGTCCTTTCTTGTAGCGGGCCAGGGTCTCCTCGCGCGTCCAGTGGTGATGCGGCTCGAGCGGCGCCGGCGCGGCGGCCTTCAAGCTGCGATCCGGCAACACGCGATCGAGGAACCTGGTCTTGCGGGCGTCCTCGACGGCCCAGTCCGGATTGGGCGGCGCGGCTAGAGCCAGCTCGATCATGGTGAGCATGGCCGTTTCACCGAGCACCAGGTGCTCGGCGGTCTGCGCCACCGACCAGCGATCCGGCGCGGCCTTCCAGGTCCATTGGTCGCCGGTCAGGCCGGAGATCAGTTCCAGGAACTCGTTTTCCGAATCGCGCAGAAGACGCGTGACGTGGGCGCGCTCTTCTTGGTTGAGATGTGGGGCGAGGCCGGGTCCGGGCGTGCTCATGGATGACTCGGTTTAGTCTATCAGACCTTGCCGGAGCGCGTGAACGTCACGGTCGAACTCACTCCGCCGTTGGATTGCTGCACCATGCTCCCGCCGAGCTGCCTGGTCAGAATGTCCACAATCCGCATGCCCAGGGATTGCGAACGCTTCCCGCCGATGTCCGGCGGCAGCCCCACTCCGTTGTCCACCACCGTCAGGGTCACGGTTCCGCCGTCCCCGCTCCGCAGCGACACGAGAATCTCGCCGCCGCGTTCTCCGGGGAAAGCGTATTTCAGCGAATTGGTGACCAGTTCGTTCAAGATCAGGCCGCAGGGTATCATCTGATCCATGGCCAGCGATACCGGGTCGAGCGCGAAGCGCAAGCGTGCGCGTCCCCCCGCGGCTCCGAAAGATTCGAAGAGGTCGCGGGTCAGGCGTTTGGCATACTCGCCGAAGTCCACCTCGTGCATGTCCTTGTCGCCGTACATCTGCTCGTGAATCAAGGCCATGGAGTGCACCCGGAGCTGGGCATCGCGCAGGGCCTGGCGCGCGGCGAGATCGGGCAGCAGCGCGGCTTGCATATGCAGCAAACTGGAAATGGTCTGCAGATTGTTCTTGACCCGATGGTGTACTTCCCTGAGGAGCAAGTCCTTGGCGGCCAGCGCCTCCGACAAGGCTCTTTCGGCATTCTTCTGCTCGGTAATATCGACGGACACGCCACCCAGCAGGCGGCGGCCGGCCGCGTCGTGGAACAGGAAACGGAAGCAAAGCGCCTGGCGAACCAGTCCTCCGGCGGTGGTCACCTCTTCAATGCTTCGCGAAGGCTCGCCGCTCGCGAAAACCCGCGCATCGCCGGCGTGGAGTTGGGCGGCGATGTCCGCCGCATCGTGCGACGGATTGTTGACATACAATATCCGGCCGGAATCGTCTTTGATAAACGCCAGCGCCGGGCTGTGGCGCATGAAGCTTTGGAAGCGCACCTCGCTGGCTTCGAGTTCACCCTCGGCCTGGATCTTCTCCTCGCGGAGTTCGTTCTCCATCAGCGCGTGTTTAACCGCGCTGGCTTCGAGTTCACCCTCGGCCTGGATCTTCTCCTGGCGAAGGTCCTTCTCCATCAGCGCGTGCTTGACCGCCGGCCCCAGGCGGACCAGGCGATCCTTCAGCAGGTAGTCGGCGGCGCCTTCCCGCATGATGCCAACGGCCGCATCCTCGCCGATGGTCCCGGACACCACGATTAACGGGATGTCCAGCCCGCGCTCCTGCAACAACTGCAGCGCCCGCCGGGCGTCCAGTTCAGGCCCGCTGTTGTCGGCCAGGATCACGTCGGGCGGCGGGGTGAGCCGCGCCAGAAAGTCCGGCTCGGTGTCCACCCGCAGCCACTGCGGATCGAAGCCGTCGCGGCGCAACTCGCGCGCCATCAGCTCGGCGTCTTCGGGCCGGTCTTCCAGGATCAACACGCGCAGTAGGGTGTCGCTCACGTCAAGTCGCCTCGTTGGTTGCGGCATTGGCGATGGTGCGATCCATCGCGTTAGTTGCAGCCAAGGCCTCGCGCACGGCCTCGGCGAATTGGCCAAAGTCCACCGGTTTCACCACGTAGCTGTGGGCGCCCAGTTCGCGCGCCTGCTCCAGGTCGCGTTTCTCATACGACGAGCTGAACACCACGATGGGGATGGCGCTGGTGCGCGGATCGGCTTTGGCGCGGCGTAACACTTCCAGGCCGTCGATTTTCGGCAGCTTGAGATCGAGCAGCAGCATCCGGGGTGGGTTGTGGGGGCCCCGGCCCGCGTAGGCGCCGGTGCAGAAGAGGAATTCCAGAGCTTCGGCGCCGTCGCGAACGATTTTTACGCGACCGGCGATGTGGCCGGCAAAGTGCCGGCTCAGCACATGCAGGGTCAACTCCTCGTCGCTGGGATTGTCTTCCACCAGCAGAATCTCCACGGGATGGTTCACGGTTCCGGCTCCATGGTGAAGTAGAACGTGGCCCCCTGGCCAACCGCGGCTTCGGCCCAGGCGCGCCCGCCGTGCCGGTGTAGGATCCTCTGCACATTCGCCAGACCGATGCCCGTCCCCGGGTAATCGGCCGCGTGGTGCAGGCGCTGGAAGACCCCGAACAGCTTGTGAACGTAACGCATGTCGAAGCCCACGCCGTTGTCCCGCACATAGTAGACGGCGGCATGCCCGTTGGCGCGCGGCTGTGCGCCCACTTCAATTCTGGCTTGCTCGCGCCGGCCGGTGTACTTAATGGCGTTGGAGAGCAGATTGACGAAAACCTGCTTCAGCAGCGCCGGGTCGCCCTCACAGGGCGGCAAGTCTCCGGCCCGGATTTCGATGCGCGGCGCAAGCTCCGGGCTCAAGTCGTGCAACGCTTGCGCGACCAGATCCGCGGGCGCGATGGGCTGTTTCTGCAAAGGCTGGCGGCTGAGACGCGAGAAGGTGAGCAGATCGTCGATCAGCTCTCCCATTTGCAAAGCATTATCGCGGACAACCTCAAGATAATGCCGGCACTCCGGGGAGAGCAGCGGCGCATGCTCCTCCATCAGGATTCGCGAAAAGCCGTGGATGGCTCGCAACGGCGCGCGGAGATCGTGGGAAACCGAATATGCGAAAGATTCCAGTTCCCGGTTGGCGGCCTGCAACTGTGCGGTGCGTTCCTGAACGCGTTCCTCCAGTTCGGCGTTCATGGTACGAATTTCCTCCTCCGCGTGTTCGCGCGCCCGCTCCTGGGCATCCCGCTGCAACCGCGCTTTGAAGATGGGCGCGGTATCGCGCGCGATGCGCTCCAGCATCTCCCGATCGCTCTCGCCGTAATCCGTGGCCTTGTTGGCAATGGCAAACAGTCCGATCGGTTCCTTTTGGAAAAAGATGGGTACGGCGAGAACCCGGCGGACCGAAGCGCTATCCGGCGGCGGCGGCGGTTCGTTGGAATACATCGATCGCCTTTCGATCAGCGCGCGGCCCCAAATGCCGGTCCACTCCCTGCGGCGGAAGCGAACGGCTTCACCGGGGGCGCCGGAGGGGTGGCCTTCCCCCCAAGTCCAGATCGGGAATACCAACGCGCCCGCTTCGTCGATGTAGCCGAAGATCCCTTCCGGGCTTTGGGTGTGCTCCAGGACGGCGTCCAGCACGGCGGCGAATATCTCCCGTTCCGGCAGCGTCAGAAATATCGTGGCGAACCTGGTCTTCAGAGCCAGCTCCCGCTGCGATTGCCGCGCTTCCTCCTCCGCCCGCTTGCGCTCGGTGATATCGGTGCACGAGCCGATCCATTCCCGGACGCGCCCTCCCGGTTCCAGCACCGGCACGCCGCGCACGGTCATGTGCCGGTACTCGCTGTCGTGCCGGCGCAGCCGATATTCCGTCTCGTACACCGTGCCGCTGCGCAAAGCGTTGGCGAAGACCGGCGAGACTCTCTCGCGGTCGTCGGGGTGTACGGCGTTGGCCCATCCTCGGCCGGCAAGTTCGCCGGCGCGCTGGCCGGTGAAGGCGCGCCACATGGGCCAATCCTCAACCGCTTCGCCCTTTGCGTTCATGGTCCAGACGATCAGCGCGCCGGACAGCGCCAACGAACGGTAGCGCTCCTGGCTGAAGTGCAGAGCGTCTTCCAAAGCGGCCCGTTCGCCGATGTCGCGGCCAATTGTGGAGGCGCCCACCACACGGCCCCCGGCGTCGTAGATCGGAGAGACGGTGACGGACACGCCGACGCGGCCGCCATCTTTTCGCATGCGCACGGTGCGATGGTGGCGGATGGTTTCTCCGCGCGCGATTCTGGCCAGAATGCCGGAGATCTCGCCAGGCAGTTCCGGCGGTTCGAGCAGCGCGATGTGCCGGCCGACGACTTCCGGCGCGGCATAGCCATACAGCCTCTCCGCCCCCCGGTTCCAAGTCTCGATGACGCCATCCAGCCGCTTGCCGATGATCGCGTCGTCGGAAGAGTCTACAATAGCGGCCAGATAGGACCGCAACTCTTCGATTGTCCGCTCCTGGGTCTGTCCGGCCATCGGCACGCTCATGCCTGCGAGGGCGCTCCGGCGCCCAGGAGTGTGCGCACTCTCCCCAGAAGTTCCGTTGCGGAAAATGGCTTGGGCAGAAAGCTCCGCTGGCGGTCCAGCAAGCCATCGCTCTCGAAGAAATCGTGCGGGCAGCCGGAGACGAACAGCACCTTGAGATCCGGCCGGAGAGCTGCCAGGCGGTCCGCCAGTTGCGGCCCGGTGATGCCTGGCATCGCCACGTCGGTGACCAGAACGTGGATGGGCTCGTCGTAGCGCTCCGCGATGATCT
Source organism: Bryobacterales bacterium (assembly GCA_003166475.1). Taxonomy (GTDB): domain Bacteria; phylum Acidobacteriota; class Terriglobia; order Bryobacterales; family Bryobacteraceae; genus Bog-159. Next base: position 25,293 of record PMVV01000095.1, read on the forward strand.
CGGCTTCTTCGCCATCGCTGGCCTCCAGCAGTTGATACCCCTCTTCCTCGAAGAGTTTATGCATGGCGCGGCGCACACTGTCCTCATCCTCGACCAGCAGAACGGTCGGCGTAGCATCCGCGGCGGCGGCCGCAAGGCTTTGCCGACCCCCAATATCGCGCAACCTCTGAAAAGCGCCCACCCGCGGCAGCAGGATCTCGAATGCCGTGCCCAGTCCAAGTTCGCTGCGAGCCGCGATGTTGCCGCCGCTCTGGACCACGATGCTGTGTACCATGGATAAGCCCAACCCGGTTCCGAATCCGGGTTTCTTGGTGGTGAAGAAAGGCTCGAAGATACGCGCCAGGGTGTCCGGGTCCATGCCTTCCCCGCAATCGGACACCAGCAGCCGCACGTAGGGTCCGGGCGGAACCAACTCCGCCTTGGGGCTGGTGGCCCGGACATCGATGTTGGAGGTTTCCAGGCGCAACTCCCCACCCAGGGGCATGGCGTCCCGCGCATTCAGCGACAGGTTGAGGAGGACTTGCTTGAATTGATTGCGGTCGGCGCGCACCTTGCCCAGATTCGCCCCCAGGTTGGTGGTCAGGATGCGCATCCTGCCGAGGGCGCTCGAAATGGCGGGCTGCATTTCGACGATGGCTTCGTTGATGTTGACCGGCTCCGGGCGCATGGCCTGGTGGCGGCTCAGGGTCAGCAACTGGCTGGTGAGGGCAGTGGCCAGGGAGGCGGCGTGCTTGATCTCGAAAGCCCGATCCCGGGCGGCGCCGGTAAGGCTGTCGCAAAGCTCATCGGCGCAGCCCAGAATGACGGTGAGCTGGTTGTTGAAATCGTGCGCCAGCCCGGCCGCCAGATTGGCGATGGCCTCCATCCTCTGCGATTGCATCACACGCCGCTCCAGGTCCCGCCGGCCGCCGATATCGCGCAGCACCAGGACCGCGCCCAAGCGCTCATCCGAGCGGTTCTCAAAACAGGCGATCTCGATGACGGCGGAGTCCCCCGCGCGGGAAACCAGCGTGTAGGCCCGATGCGCGCGGCTGGGCGTGCCGGGTGGGTCCACCTCCAGCAGTTCGACGATGGGGTTTTCCGCGGGCGCTCCGGTGGATTCCTCATGCAACGCAAGCACTTCCATGAGCAGGCGTCCATGCGCGTCGGTCGCGGACCAGCCCGTGAGCCGCTCGGCCACCGGGTTCATGAAGACCACTTCGCCGTCCGTGTTGGTGGCCACCACACCCTCGCCGATGCTGCGCAAAGTGGTTGCCAGCCACGCTTCGCTGGCGCGCAGGCGGCGTTCCATCTCGTGCTTGTGGATGGAAATCTGCACGGCGCTGCGCAGTTCGGAGTCCCGTATGGGTTTCAAAATGTAACCGAATGGCTCCGTGCTGGTGGCCCGGTTGATGGTTTCCTCGTCCGCATGGGCGGTGATGTAGACCACCGGCATTTCCAGCTCGGTTTTCATGGTCTGGGCGGTGGCGATGCCGTCCATGTCGCCCTTCAGACGGATGTCCATGAGGACGAGATCGAACGGCGTAGACCGGGCAAAGTGGAGCGCCTCTTCGCCGGTGCGCGCGATGGCTGGCACCTTATAGCCCAGCCGCTCCAGCCTGCTTTGGATGTCCGCGGCGATAATGCCTTCATCTTCAACGATCAGGACCTGCTTGTGTGGTTCCGAGGTAAATTGCATGGGTTTCGTCAACCTTCGAATTTCAGTGTGCGGAAGGGCACAAGTCTCTCATGCAGTTTTTGGGGGACCTCAAAATTTCCGCGGCGGCGACCCAAATGCCAAATTCGTGGGGCGGTCCCCCTGGACTGCGGTCGACGCCCACGTCGGCCTGCAGCGGTAGTCGAAAGCTTTGATTCTCCGGACGAAAGAGGGGGGCCACGCGAACCTGCGCGCGGTCGAAAACTCCGCAAGTTACTGAAATTGGAGGGCGGGCAGGGTCTTCATCAGCCTGCCCCACTCAATCCGAGGTGGCCTTCAATCGGTCTATATTAGCCGGGGGACTATTGGGGCGCTTCCGGACACGGCTGAGGGTTGGGCCGGGAGGTCTGCCTGGGCCCCGTGAGCGACCGCTGGCAAGCCGTTCCAAACTCAGAATGGCACGGTCGATATCGTCGCGCTGCTCGCGCAACTCGGTAAGAGCTTTGGCCAGATCCATGACAGGCGTCCCGCTTGGCGGAACAGGCGGGCGCGTTCCCGCTCCAGATATCCTAACACGCCGATTGTGTGAAATCTTGCGCATTTATATGGTTCTGTGACGTACAGTACCAGACGGAGGGGAGGAGATCCGGTCCACCGTCACTTTGCAATTGGAGGGCGGGCAATTTTGCCCGCAGCCGGCTTTTCAGCCGGCTCTGGCCGCCTAAAAAGGCGGATGCGGCCAAGATTGGCCGCCCTCCGAGCGCGTGGTGCTGTCTTGGGCCGGCCCTGACCACGCAGGAGGTGATGGAGGCGAACGCTCCCGGCCTGGGAGAACCGACGCACGGCGCTCCGGTGGAATCCCAGATCCGCAAGATCGCTCTCGGCGGGCGATGAGATCCCCTGTTCGGAGCACGCGTGTTACCTTTCCATTGATGACCAAAATCGAACGCGTCCTGATCAGCGTCACCGACAAAACCGGCATCGCGGCGTTTGCCCGCGAGCTGTGCGATCTGGGCGCACAATTGATCTCCACTGGAGGCACGGCGCGGTTGCTGCGCGATTCCGGCGTGCCGGTGCGCGACGTCTCGGAAGTGACCGGCTTCCCGGAAATGCTGGACGGGCGGGTGAAGACCATGCACCCCAACGTGACCGGCGGAATTCTGGCGATGCGCGGCAAGCCCGAACACATGCAGGCGCTGGCGGCGCACGGCATCCAGCCGATCGACATGGTGGTGGTGAACTTGTATGCGTTCGAGGAGGTGGCGGCCAAGGCGGATGCCAGCCTCGCGGAGCTGATCGAGAACATCGACATCGGCGGGCCAACCATGATCCGCTCGGCCGCCAAGAATTACCAGGATGTGGCGGTGGTGGTTTCGCCCGCCGATTACGCGGGCATCGTGGACGAGATGAAGGCGCATGGCGGCGCGCTCTCGGTCGAAACCAGGTGGCGGCTGGCGCAGAAGGCCTTCCGCACTACGGCCGATTATGATCGCGCGATTAGCGCCCGCCTGGCGATGGTGGATGGCGCCGGGCCGCTGCCCGCCGTGCTGGATCTGCGCGCCGGGAAGATCATGGATCTGCGCTACGGCGAGAACCCGCACCAGTCCGCGGCGCTCTACGGCAGGCGCGGTGCGGGAATCGCGGGAGCGGCGCAGCTTCAGGGCAAGGAACTTTCCTACAACAACCTGGTGGATCTGGATGCCGCCTGGCAACTGGTGAACGAATTCGATACGGCGGCCGCCGCCATCATCAAGCACACCAATCCGTGCGGCTGCGCGGAGAGGGGAACGCTGGCCGAGAGCTACCGCAAAGCGTTCGAGTGCGATCCGGTGTCGGCGTACGGCGGCGTGATCGGATTCAATCGCACGGTGGATGAAGAGACCGCTCGCGAATGCGCCAAGACGTTTCTGGAGGCTATCGCCGCGCCGGATTATGCGCCGGAAGCGTTGGCGGCGCTGCGCGGCAAGAAGAATCTGCGGCTGATGCAGGCAGCGGCGGGCGACGATGGGCTGGTGCTGAAATCGATCTCCGGCGGATACCTGGCGCAGACGCCGGATACGGCGCGCCTCGACCGCGCCGCAGCGCAGGTGAAAACGAGGCGTGCGCCCAGCGACGAGGAATGGGTGGCGCTGGAATTCGCCTGGAAGGTGGCCAAGCACGTGAAGTCGAACGCCATCGTGTTTGCGCGCGCCGGACAGACGGTGGGCGTGGGGGCCGGCCAGATGAGCCGCGTGGATTCGGTGAAGATTGCGGCCATGAAAGCGGTGCTGCCGCTGCCCGGCACGGTGGTGGGATCGGATGCCTTCTTTCCGTTTCCGGACGGAGTGGAGGAAGCGGCCCGGCACGGCGCGACTGCGGTGATCCAGCCTGGCGGATCGGTGCGCGATGCGGAGGTGATCGAGGCCGCCGACCGGTTGGGGCTGGCGATGGTGTTTACCGGGGTGCGGCACTTCCGGCATTGATGGGGCTAAGAGGGGAGGCGGCCTGAGAGGCCGCCGCAGGCTGGGAGCCTGCCCCACTCCACCTGCACATCCTCACGGGCGAACACCTCCGGGCAGAGATCCACGCCCAGCCCGGGACCCGGCGGCAGGGCGAATTCGCCGTCCGCTGGCGGCAATGTCTGGGTCACGATGCCGCGGTATTCATCCAGGTAATGCCGCCGGACGCTCTCCACGATATACAGGTTCGTCACATTCGCCGCCAGGTGCAGCGATGCGGCATGCAATACCGGACCGCCGCAGTTGTGCGGCGCAACCGGCAAATAGTGAGTCTCGGCCATGACCGCGATTTTCTTCGCTTCCGAGATTCCGCCGCACCAACAAATGTCCGGCATGACGATGCGCGCCGCGCGGTTCTCCAGCAGCTCGCGGAACCCGAAGCGCGTCATCAGCCGTTCGCTCAAACACAGCGGCAGGCGCGTGGCGCAGGCCAGTTCACGGTAGGCGGCCAGGTTGTCCTGCGGCAGCATCTCTTCCAGCCACATGGGCGCATACGGCTCCAGTGCCTGGGCGATGCGGATGGCGCACGGCAGGTTCCAGTAGCCGTGAAACTCCATGGCCACTTCCATCGAGTCGCCGAACTCTTCGCGAATCAGCCGCAAGGGCTCGATCCCCCGGCGCAGTTGGTCGGCGGTGATGTATTGGCCTCCAGTTTCCTTAGCGATCGGATCGAAAGGCCAGATCTTCATCGCGTGGATTCCGGATTTCGCCAGTTCGCCCGCCAGCCGCGCGGGCTCCGTCAGAAAATCGATATGGTCGTAGCAGGTGTTGTAAGTGCGGATAGACGCGCGCGATGCGCCGCCGAGCAACTGGTATACCGGCATGTTCGCCACTTTTCCGGCCAGGTCCCAGAGCGCGATATCCACCGCGCTGATGGCGCGCATCTCGGCGCCCGCCCAGCCGCTAAACGAAACCGCCTGGAACATATCCGCCCACAGCCGGTCGATCTGCGACGGATCGCGCCCCAGTAGCACGGGCGCAAGGGAACGCAGCACCACGGCTTTCTCGGCCTCCGGGTGCGGATACGTTTCGCCCAGCCCCACCAGGCCGCTATCGGTATGGATGCGGACCCACAGCCACTGGATGGGACCGGCATGCAGCGTGACGCCGCGCCGCAGATGGATCGTTTCGACAGCCGTGATGCGCATACAATAGAAAGTATCAGCTTGTTAATCGTGATTGCGGTCGCGGCCGTCGTAGTGCTGCTCATCCTGTGGGCACTGATCGTACAGCGCCGCTGAATTTCCAATGCACTTAGACTTCGCCAGCGCACTTCTCAACGTAGCTCTGCTGTGGCTTCTGACCACGCCGCACGAATTCGCGCACGCCTGGACGGCCACCCGCCTGGGCGACGACACGCCGCGGCTGCAGGGCCGCCTCACCCTGAACCCGCTGGCGCACGTGGATTGGCTGGGCACCACCATCCTGCCGGCGCTCACGTCGCTATTCGGCGGCGGGTTGCTCGGCTGGGGCAAGCCGGTCTACAGTAACCCGTCCAAGCTGCGCTGGGGATTGAATGGGCTGGCGCTGGTGGCCATGGCCGGCCCCGCGAGCAACGTGGTCTTCGCCGTGATTCTGGCCGCGGTCGCGCGCGCCACCGTTAGCTTCGCTCCGGCGCTGGCGCAATTCGCGGCACGCGGCGTGAATCTGAGCCTGTATCTGGCTATCTTCAATATGCTGCCCGTGCCGCCGCTGGATGGTTCCAAGCTGCTGCTGGCCGCGCGCATTCCAGTGGTGGTCTACAACGAACTGGCGCGCGCCGGATTCCTGCTGCTGATCGTTGCGGTATCGGTTTCCGACCTGGGACGTTGGATGTCGCAGTGGAGCTACGAGGGTACGCTGCACATCTTCGGATTCCTTCGATGATAAAATGTGGGGCAGGCTCTAAGCCTGCGGCGGCCTCTCAGGCCGCCTCCCCGTGCAGCTAATCAAATGAACGTCTTCTCCCTTTCCGGCAAGACCGCGCTGGTAGCGGGCGCAAGCCGCGGCATCGGCCTGGCGATCGCGCAGCACCTTGCCCAGGCCGGCGCGAGGACCATACTGGCGGCAAGATCCATCGACAAATTGCAGAAACATGCTCAGGCATTGGAAGCCAGCGGTTTCCAGGCCAGCGCCCTGCGCCTGGACCTGACCGATTCCGACTCCATCCGTGCGGCCGTGGACGGGCTGGAGACGCCCGACATCCTGGTCAACGTAGCCGGCACAAACATCCGCAAGAACTTCGCCGAATACACGAAGGCGGAGTACCAGCACATCATGCGCACGAACCTCGACGGCATCGTGGAACTGACGCAGCAGATCGGCGCGCGCATGATCGAGCGCGGCGCGGGCGGCAAGATCGTCATGATCGGCAGCCTGATGTCGCTGCTGGGCCTGCCGTATGTTTCCGTGTATGCCATGACGAAGGGCGCGCTGGGGCAGCTCACCAAAGCGCTGGCGGCCGAGTGGGGGCGCTACAACATCCAGGTGAACTGCATCGCGCCGGGTTTCATCGTCACGGACCTCAACCGCCAGATGTGGGAGCCGGCGCGGATGCGCGAATGGTTGAAAGGCGCGCAGGCCAATCCGCGGCTGGGCGCGCCGGACGATATCGCGCCGCTGGCCGTCTTCCTGGCCGGACGGGGCGCGGATTACATCACCGGCCAGATCATCGCGGTGGATGGCGGCTACACCACCACCGCGGTTTGGCCCTTCGAACCGGAACGCTGACCATGCGCCGCCTGCTCGGCTGCTGGTTGGTGGCGGTGCTGCTGTGCGCGCAGCAGGCCATTGAGTTCACCTGTCCCATGGATCGCGATGTGCGCTCCAAGACTCCCGGCAAATGCCCGCGCTGCGGCATGACGCTGGTGGCCAATCTGCCCGAGCCGGTCGAATATCCGGTGGAATTGCGCGTGGATCCGCCGCAGATTCCCAGCGCGCGTCCCATCGCGCTCGAATTTCGCATCGCCGATCCGCGCACCGGAGCGCCGGTGAAGCAGTTCGAAATCGTGCACGAGAAGCTGTTTCACCTGTTCATCGTCAGCCAGGATCTGCGGTATTTCGCGCACGTGCATCCGGATTTCGATGGCGCGGTTTTCCGGCTGAATACCGTGCTGCCGAGGCCCGGCGCCTACCGCTTGCTGGTGGATTTCTATCCCACCGGCGGCACGCCGCAACTGGTGCCCAAGACCATCACCACGGCCGGTTACACGACGCCCCTTGAAGCCGGCATTCCGCGGCTGGCGCCGGACCTCTCGCCCCAGCACGGCGAGAACCTGGAGGTGGAACTGAAACTCGATCCGGCGCAGCCGATCGCGGGCAGGAAGACCATGCTCTTCGTCCACGTGACTCCCGCGGAGGGTCTGGAGCCATACATCGGCGCGTGGGCGCACTTACTCGCGGTGAGCGACGACTTAGTCGACACCATCCACGAGCATCCTTTCATCGCCGGCGGTGGCCCGGATATGCAGTTCAATATTTTCTTCCCGCGCGAGGCGGCTTACCGGGTGTGGATCCAGTTCCAGCGCAAAGGAGTGGTGAACACGGTGGCATTTACAGTTCCGGTGACGGCGTTGCGATAGAAGCGCTATGATCGAATCGATGGGGCAAGTGCGCATGAGCGAAGCCGAAGTAGCTGGGGATCTTCATGGCGTGTTGGATAGAGTCCAGCAGGGCGTTGAGATCGTCGTCGAGCAGGACCATCGGCCTGTGGCCGTCATCCGTTCGCCGCTGCCAAAGGGCAGGCTGCTCTCCGAGTGTATCGCCCTGGCGGAAGCGCGCGGTTCCATGGCGACGTTGGATGAGGGCTTTATGAAGGACGTCGAGGAAGGAATTGCACGGCGCACGCAGCCATGGAACCCGCCAGCTTGGGAGTAATTCTCGACTCCAGCGTTGTGATCGAAGCGGAACGCCGGCATCTCAACGTCGCCCAGTTCCCGAGACAGATGGTTCAGAAGATCGGTGAGACGGAAGTGGCCCTCTGTGCAATCACCGTTGCCGAATTGGCGCATGGGATTTACCGCGCGGACACCCCCGGGCGACGAGAACGCCGCAGGGTTTTCCTGGATGATCTGAAAGCCGCCGTCCCCGTGTATCCTATCACGGACGGCACCGCGGAGTTGGTGGGCAAGATCGGCGCTGAGTCCTCTGCTGCAGGCGTAACCATTCCTTTCGACGATCTGCTGATTGGGGCGTCGGCGTTGGAGAGAGGGTATGCCGTGGCGACACGGAACCTCCGCCACTTTCAGAAGATCCCAGGCCTCAACCTGATCTCTTTCTGACGCCGGCGAACTACCGCCGCACGCGAGCCACATTCGAATACGCCGATTCGCCGTTCCTATTGGCTGCCCGCACCCGATAGCACACTACGCCCGAGGGAGCGCTGCCGTCTGCGTACTCCGCACTGGCGGACGGTTGCGTGGCGATGCGGGTCCACGATCCCGCGTCCCCGGCACGCCGCTCAACAATAGCGTTCGCCGGATCGCCGCCATGCGCCTGCCAACGCAATCGCACGGAGTTGCCCGCCACGGCTGCAGTCAGCGAGCTGGGCGCTTCGGGCAGCACCGGCCAATCGAAGTAATCCTCATCCGCAATGGCCATGACACTGTCGCGCAGGGGCAGGTTCGGAAAGACATCGCTCGATTCCGGCTTGGCGATCGGCTCGATGGCGCCGGACACTACATCGATCAGCACCGGATGCCGGATGCCCATGTTCGCAATGGTCAGGTCGGCATGGATGGGCGGGAACGCGCCGCCGGGAACGCTGTGCGCGGCCAACCAATAAGCCACGATCGGCTTGGCGGCCTTGCCGCGGAAACCGTAAGCCAGGAACGGCTGTGAATTGTTGTGCAGCGCGGGGACATCCGCCGGGCTGACTTTGATGGACGCGTCGAAATGCGTATCCGCAAACAGCGCATTGGTGTTTTGGAGCGCGTAGAAGACCGGGCGCGGCGTGAAGTCGTCAGGCAGGTGCCGCAGCCCGTGGATGAAGCCGAAATCGTCGTATTCGTTGCCGTCCGTGGCGGCGGTCAGCAGCCAGACGAAAGTGCGCACGCCCCGCGCCCAGTTGTAGATCATGCCGCGCGGAATGTATTTCGACTGCACGGATTCGTCCGAGCCCGGCCACGCCGGGATGGAATTGAACTCGTCGTCCCAGAAGGGAATGTTAGGCCGGATACCGGGATATGCGCGCACCATCTCGCGCAGTTTGGCGGGCGACTCATCGCCATACGCGCCATAGTCCATCGACTCCGGATTGAGGTTTTGCCCGTAACCGGGGTAGGTGTGATAAGCGAATACGTCGATTCCCGCGGCGCAATCGCAGGCGTCCAGCGCGCGGCGCGCGAAGTCGCGGGTGGGATCGGCCTGCCCGCCATAGATGACCTTCGCCTGCGGATCGGCGCCGTGCACCGCCGGGATGACAGCTTTCAACAAGCGCCCGTAATCCTCCGGATTGGGCAGCGGATTCCAGTAATCGATATCCTGTTCGTTCCACAACGCGTAATAGTGGATGCGGCCGCGGAAATGTTCCACCACGAACCGCACATACTTCACGAACGCCGCAATCTGTTCGGGCGTCTTGGGGGGCCAGAAAACGGAGTAGAGACTGCGGTCGGGATTGTGGAAGCCGCCGGGCTCGGGCGTAATCGCATCGGGCAGTTGGCCGGCGGGCGATGTGTACATAGGGTTGCCGTACAGCAACTGCACCTGCACCTTGACGCCGTTATCCACCAGCGAGTCGACGTAGTCGTCCAAGCCCGGCGGAATCGCCAGGACGCCGCGCTTTTGCTCGATCCAATCCCAACTGGTGTAGTCGGAAGTGTTTTCGTACTGGCCGATGCGGATCCAGCTCACGCCGGCGTCGAACATGCGGGTCCACCAATGGCGGTCCCATGGCAGATACGGGTCGCGCGGGAGGTCGGCGTTGATGCCGAAACCGTCCTGGATTTGGGAGGAGCGCTTGGGCGGCACGTGTTTCTGAGCGGCCAGCGGGAGGATCGCCAGAAAAAGAATCGGTAGAGCGCGCATAGAGTTCCTTTATACACCAGAGCGCGCGGTGAAAAAAAGGATTTCCCAAATGGCTCCCTTTTGGAGTATCCTAGTAGCGGGACCGGGGCGTGCGAGCCCCGATCCCGCTCGACCATTACCGCCGGCCCTTACGGCGCCATACGATAATGATCGTGACACTGCCGAGGAGCAGCAGGTCAACTAAGAGTAGGATCATTTTGACCCTCCTTTCTGCTTCGAATTGGAAGGCCCGGGCGTAACACCGGGCTTTCCCAATTGGAGCTTGAGTACACCTTTCGGGAACCCGCTCTTCCAATCTCTGCAAAAAGGACTCCGTTTGTGCAGTGCGCCAAGGGGCGCGGAGTTCTCAGAAAAAGGCTAATCCGACGGCACGTCCCTGATGCCAGTCAGTTCGTCGATCAACTCCGCGATCAGAGCTTCGCGGCCAAGGTCGAAATCGGAGCGCGGGGCAGTGGTGCGGTGCGCTTCGAGCCATGCCCGCACCAACTCGGTGACCGGTTTGGCGACGGCTTCTTCGGCCCCAGGCTCGAAGCGCAGAGGGATCTCGGAACGCTCGATGGAGGCTTTCAGCACCTCGGCGAATTTCATTTGGAACCCCCTTTCAATCCTGTAGCGGCGTGATGATTTAACGGACCGGCGCCGTGCCCCAGGCCGGGGTTGGAGCGAATGGCCTGGGTGACGTAACTCTTGGCGCGCGCCACGGCCGCATCCAGAGTGGCGCCGCGGGCCAACTCCGCGGTAATGCCCGCCGAGAGAGTGCAGCCGGTTCCATGCGTGTGCGGCGTATCGAAATGCGGGGCGGTAAACTCGCGCCAGTCCTGGCCATCGAATAAGACATCCACCGCGCTTTCCTGCAAATGGCCGCCTTTCACCAGCGCGGCTTTGGCCCCCATTTCGCAGAGGCGTTTGGCGGCTGCCCGCATGTCGTCCACGGTGAGCACTCGAATGCCGGTCAGCTCTTCGGCCTCGTGCAGATTAGGACAGATCAGCGCGGCGAGGGGCAGCAGCAGTTCGCGGATCGCAACAATCGCGTCTGTCGAGACCAGCGGTTGGCCGTGCTTGCCGATCATGACCGGATCGACCACCAAGGGGAAGCGGAATCCGGCGGCCGCGGCGGCGATGGCTTCCACGATCTCGCGGTTGCCGAGCGCGCCGGTCTTGGCGGCCTGCGGCGGAATGTCTTCCAGAACCGCCGCCAACTGTGCCAACACCAGTTCGGCGGGGATGCAGTCCACGCGCGTCATGCGCACCGTGTTCTGCACCGTCAGCAGCGTGATTACAGCTTCGCCGTATACACCAAACTGATGAAATGTTTTCAGGTCGGCCTGAATACCCGCGCCGCCACTGGGGTCGGAACCGGCGACGGTCAGCGCGACAGGGAGCATGCTGCAAATAGTCTAACACCGGGCCGTAGTATACTGGCTTGACTCACTATGCCCGAAGCCTTCGACATGCGCCTGATCCAGCGCGGCGCGCGCCTGCGGCGGTCGCCCTTTTTCGAAGCTACGCTGCGTTATGGCTGTCGCGCCTACACCGTTTACAACCACATGTTCCTGCCGAGGTGGAGCGAAACACCGAAATCACCGGCCCGGACGCCTTCCGTTTGACGCCGCGCGATCTGAGCAAAGTGCGCAGTGGGTCAGGGCAAGTACGTGCCGATTACTACCGAAGACGGCGGCATCGTCAGGCGGGCGCCGACCGTCCGCGAGCCGGATGTTTCCCCCGTGCAAGTGCAGGGGCCTAAATCGAAGGGCTGGCCTTGCGCTATTATTACTTCCTGGAGACCGATCTGGACGGCATTCCGGTGGTGGTCACGCGCACCGGAGGGACCAGCGAGGTCGGCTATGAGATCTACCTGCGGGATGGCAGCCGCGGCGACGAGTTGTGGGAACGCATCATGGAGGCGGGCCGTCCTTTCAATATCCGGCCTACTGGACCGAGCGACATTCGCCGCATCGAAGGTGGATCTGGACAAAGATGCGGAGTTCTTGGGCCGGGAAGCGCTTCGCAGAGTGCGCGCGGAAGGCGTGAAGCGGCGCTTGGTGGGGGTCGAGATCGGAGGCGCCCCGATTGAGTTCAATATGACTCGCTGGCCGGTGCACAAAGGGAGCGAGAACATAGGTCAGGTGACTTCGGCTATCTATTCGCCGCGTTTGGAAAAGAACATCGGTTACGCGATGGTTCCGGTGGCGCACGCGGCGCGATGCGCGACGTGGCTGGTGATTAGTGGCTGGTAGCTGGTGGTTATGTCCTGCTTTGGTCGGTATGAGTGCCGGACTTTGTCTGGCGGCTGAACCGGCTTCTGTCATCCTGATTTCGATCGATACTCTGCGCGCCGACCACTTAAGCGCGTATGGATACCGCCGCATCCGCACTCCCAACATCGATTCGTTTGCCCAACAAGGCACACTATTCAGTAACCTTGAATCGCAGGTCCCTCTCACGCTTCCTTCGCATACGTCGCTGTTCACTTCCACTTACCCGTTTCAGAGTCAGATTGAAGAAAACGCCGAGCGCGTACCGCCGGGAGTGGTCACTCTGGCCTCCGTGCTGCGGTCCCATGGATACAAGACCGCGGCCTTCATAGGCAGCGTGTTTCTCGAAAGTGAGATGGGCCTGGACCAGGGCTTCGATCTGTACGACAGCCCGTTTCATTTCGAAGCCTTCTCGCCCATCTCCGGTTCCATGTTCTTCGGCGGGGCGGGCCGCAACCGCTACGGGGTCAGGGACCGGCGCGATGGAGCCTTAGTGCTGGGCGCGGCGCGCCGCTGGCTGGCTGCCAACACGATCCAGCAGGGCGCGGGGGTGTTCGTGTTTGCGCACCTGTTCGATCTGCACAAGCCTTACATCCGCGCCGGATACGATGGCGAACTGGCGTACACCGATCGCATCCTGGGCGCGTTCAAGCAGGCCCTCATCCAAAGCGGGTGGTGGCAACGCTCGCTGGCGATCGTGCTGTCGGACCATGGCGAAAGTCTTGGCGAGCACGGCGAAGACAGCCACGGCTACTTCGTCTACGAAAGCACGCTACGGGTGCCGCTCATCATTCACTGGCCTGACGGCGCGCCGGGCCGGCCCGCGCGCGACGACCAGCCGGGCGGTTTGATGGATGTCGCGCCCACCGTCCTGGACTTTCTGCACATCGCAGCGCCACCGTCGTTTGAAGGGCGCAGTCTCCTGAATGCGGGCGGGCCGCCCGGCGTCTACAGCGAGAGCCTCTACGCCCACGACGGCTTCGGCTGGGCGCCTCTGCGCAGTCTGCGAGACGGAGCGTATAAGTATATCGATGCGCCCCGCCCGGAACTCTATAACTTAGCCGCTGACCCGCGCGAGCAGACGAATCTGTATGGCAAAGATCCAGCGCGCGCGCGGACGCTATCCGGCGAACTGCGGAAGCTGCTGGCCAGTCACGCTCCCAAGCAGCCGGCCTCGCCCGCCAATATCTCGCCGGCCACGCGCGCGCTGCTGTCTTCGCTGGGCTATCTATCCGGCCGTTCACGCGCAGCGGCCGGAGCCGCGATGCCCGACCCGAAAGACCGGCTGCCGGAATACCGGCTCTACGAAAGGGCGCAGGCGTTGCTCTACGACAGACGGCTGGAAGATGCTGCCGCCACTTTCCGCCAGATTCTGGCGCGCGACCCGCGCAACACGCTGGCGCGCCGCGACTTGGGCGGTACTTATGTCGAGCAACATTTATACGGCAAGGCGCGCGAATGTTTTGAGCGGGTAGTGACAGCCGCGCCAGACGACTACATGGCTCAGTTTGAGTTAGGCATCGCCGATAAGAAGCTGGGACTTACACACGACGCTTTGGAGCACTTACAGGCGGCTTGTAAGTTGGCCCCCGGCGCGGAGCAGTGTAGGAAGGAGATGGAAGGGCTCGAAAAGTGAACTTGAGGGCGGTGTGGGTCTCGGAGAAGCGCGCAACCTTGACATCCACCAGCCCGGCTTGGCGGCCCGCTTGTATGACGCCAACTTCCGTGATCTGCGGCTGGCCCTTTGGATAGATTACCCAGATGGCGCCCTTGGGTTTGAGCGCCTTCTGCAGAGAGCGCAATTTTGCCAGGTCTTTGTCCTTCTCCGCTCCGAAGAAAATCAAGTCCGATCCTTTGGCCGCGGTGCCTTCCGTAATGTCACGGGTGCGGCCCTCCAGATCTACACTGACACCCACCAACGAGACGCGAATACCCGGCTTGATATCGAGCTTGTCGGCCAGCGTGGGCGGATTGCGGATCTTGTGCGCCCACTTATCAGCCTGCGCGCCCAGCGTGAAGAGCGCCGTGCCGGCCGGCGATGTGACATGCAGCACGCCATCGGCGGCCTCCACTGACTGGATACTCTTCAGCGGAATCGACAAGCGGAAATCGCCGCGGAAGATGAGATCGCCGGTTTCGAGCAGCGCTTTGCCTTGCGATACTTTGCCGCCGAAGCGGACTTCACAGTTAGCTTCCAGTCCCATTCGTCGATTCCTCCAGCGACTGATCCAACAGCCGCGCGAACTCGTCCACATCGGATTTCGAGATATTCAGCGGCGGCGAAATGCGGATGCAGTTGCCGTAGGCGCCTCCCTTGCCGATCAGCAGGCCATTGCGGCGCGCGGCTTCCATCAACTCGGCGGTGGCGCGGGCGGCGGGCGCTTTGGTCTGGCGATCCTCCACCAGCTCCAGCGCCTGCATGAGGCCCATGCCGCGCACATCGCCGATGACGGCATGTTTGTCGCGCAGTTCTTCCAACTTCCCCCGCAGGTATGCGCCGGTTTCGGCGGTGTTGGCCAGCAGGTTCTCCTCTTCGATTAAATCCAGAACGGCTTTGGCGGCGGTAGTGGCCACAGGGTTGCCGCCGAAGGTGGAGATGGTGAGTCCAGTGACGCCCGCGGCCACCTCGGGCGTGGCGACAGTGACTCCGATAGGACAACCGTTGCCCAAGCCTTTGGCGCTGGTGATGACATCGGGAACGACTCCGTAGTGTTCGATACCGAACCACTTGCTGCCGGTGCGGCCCCAGGCCGTTTGCACCTCGTCGCTGATGAAGATGCCGCCCGACTGGCGCACGATATCTGCGACGATGGCGAAGTACTCTTTGGGCGGCGTGATGAATCCGCCGACGCCTTGTATCGGCTCGGCGATGAAGCCCGCGATGCGGCCCGAGGTGGACGTGCGGATCAGATCCTCGATGTCGCGCGCGCAGCGGACCTCGCAGGAAGGATAAGTCAGTCCGAACGGGCAGCGATAACAATACGCGTTATGCGCGTGCACGATGCCCGGCTGGACGGCGCCGCCCAAGCGCCAGGCGGCTTGGCCAGTGAGGGCCATAGTCATGGCCGAGCGGCCATGATAGGAATGCCGCAGGGCGACGATCTCGGTGCTGCCGGTGTAACAGCGCGCGGCCAGGATGGCGGTTTCGTTGGCTTCGGTGCCGCTGTTGGTGAAGAACGATTTGGTCAGGCGGCCGCCCGGTGTGAGCGACGCGATTTTCTTCGCCAGCGCAACCTGCGGTTCGGTCACGAAAACGGTGGAGACGTGTTGCAGCGTGTCCACCTGGGCGTGGATGGCGCGATTCACCCGGTCGTTACAATGTCCGACGCTGACCGTAAGGATTCCGCCGAAGAAATCCAGGTAGGCACGGCCGGCGGCATCGTACACGAACTGGTTTTTCGCGCGCGCGATCACCAGCGGCTCGCGGTAGTAGTGGAAGACCGCCGGGAACAGGTAATCCTGGCTGGCGAGGAGAAGTTCGTTGGTATCCATGGGGAAGAGAGGAATCAGTGTAGCAAACGTCTCAGTGGGGCAGGTCCCGGGCCGGGCCCCCGGCCTGCGGCGGTCTCTCGGGCCGCCCAGACGCGGCGAGAAGACGGCGCGACAGCGCCTGCAACCGGCAACCCCTCTTCCGATTTCCGTTGTGTGTCCGGTAAATCGGCGCCGGCTGGAACGCCAAATAAGTCATTTATTGACGAACGAAGCCAATAAGT
>PMVV01000095.1:41413-54539 GCA_003166475.1 Bryobacterales bacterium
GGCACCCCGGCCGGGGGCCTGCCCCACAACTCTCGGGTAGAATGAAGACATGCTGAGAGCCGTGCCGCTTATCCTTGTGGCGACCGCAAGTTTTGCCCAGACGCCGCCAGCCATACCCGAAAACTCTCCCCCGCAAACCTCCCCGGCGGCTCCGCCGGAGGTGGAGGCAGCCTTGCTTGCGCGCGTCACCCAGTTCTACCAATTGGAAGTGGAGGGAAAGTTCTACCAGGCGTTGCAACTGGTCGCGGAAGACACTAAGAATTCGTACGTGAGTGTAAACAAGCCGACGATCCGGAGCTTTGAGATCGAAAGCGTCCAGTTTTCCGACGATTTCACGAAGGCGGATGTAGTGGTTTTAGTTCGGCGCCTGCTGCCGCTTGAGGGATTCATGGGCCACCCCTTAAGCTTAAAGGACTCCCGCCACTGGAAACTGGAGAACGGCCAGTGGTGCTACTACGTGGATCCACGTGCCGGGTTCAACATGTCCCCATTCAAACAACTACGCCGCCCGGTCAGGGACCTCCCCCCTGGAGGACCTCCCGGCGCGTCAGGCCCGGCGGCGCCCACGCCGGGTAACGTTCCGCATCCGCTGGCGCTGACAGTGGACAAGGCAAGCGTGCGGCTCAACTCCTCGGGCCCATCCTCGGAGCAGGTAGCCATTTCAAACCCGTCGCCCTGGCCCGTGGCGCTTACTGTTTCCGATCCAAAGATTGCCGGCCTCACCGTCAGCCTGGATCGCTTGACCCTGAAGGCGGGCGAGAAGGCCATCCTGAAAGTTCAGTCGAGCGGTGCAGTTCAGATTCCCACGGCGCAAATCACCATCGCCGTTAGAGTTCAGCAGACCAACCAGATTATCCCGATCAAAGTCTCTTTTGCCAATAAGTAATTAGTACGGCTGAAAACCGCTCCCTTACGGTCGCGGCTCGGTAACAGTCACCGAAGGTAAGGCAGGTCCCCGGCAAGCGGGGACCTGCCTGCGATTACTTGATCGGGATCAGAGATCCGTTCCCGAACACCACGGTATTACCTTGTTGCACCACGACGGCGAACGGCGCATTGTTGCCTGGGGCGGCATTGTTCGGCACCTGGAAATCCACTTCGTAGACGCCCACCATGCCGTAAGCGTACTTGGCCGACAGAACCAGCGCCCCGCCGTTATCGACCCCCACGATTACGCCGGCGTTCACTGGCAGATTCTGCGGCACCCAAGTGCCGCTTTGGTCGCTCAGGGGATCGAACTCGTCGGTAAACAACGGTGGCGTTGTCTGGCCGAGTCCCGTGACAAACATGCGCAGGGTATCTCCGGGCTGCGCCGGATTATTCACCGTGATGAAGGACCCATCCTCCCTCACCAGGACGGCACGCGTTTGCCCATCGGAGTCCGCAAACTGGAAGATACCAGGGCTGTACGGCGTTACCGGCACAGGGAAGGTGGGAAAAGCTACGTTATCGACAGTGACCACCATGGGGACCGTGGCAGGCGGGACAGCGGCCGACGAAGGCACGTCGCAGGGCACCTGGGCCGACAAGGATTGCACGCCATTGAAATTCGCCACATACAGAATTGGCGCGGGCACACCGCCGAACTGGACGCTGACGCCCGCTACCTGATACTGCGGAGCGATGAAGGGGAGCACCAACCCTTGCAGCCCAGTGGCCAGCCCCGTTCCATAAATCGTAACGAGACTGCACGGCGAGGCTGCCGAAGGGGACTGGTCGAAACCAGCCGCGTTCACGACTGCGGTGACCCCAAGGGGCGGAAGGACGGTCAGGTCGAAGGTCTGCGTATACGTCGTGGTTCCGGAAACAACACTGGCGGTAATCACGACTGGGCCGGGAGTGGCGCCCGCCGTAGCGGTTACCTGGGCCTGCCCCTCTGCATTGGTCGCAGCGCTAGGTGCACTTAGGGTGGCAGATCCGCTGGTGACCACATAGTTGACGGTAGCGCCCTGGACCAGCAAGGCGTTGTCGTTCACCTGCACGAGCAGCGGAGCGGTGAAAGGCGATCCCTCGGTGGCCTCCTGGCCACTGCCGGAGACAGCCTGCAGAGCGGTGACGACGATGTTCACATTGACCGTGAAAGTATATTGCACGGAGGGGGTGCCGGTGAGCGCGACCTTTACTCCGACCGGTCCGACAGTCGGGGTTACGAAAGCCGAGACCAGTCCGGTGGACGGCGAGGATGTGATGGCGCTGGTGAGGGTCGCGGTGCCCGCTGTCACAGACCAGGTGACCGCGGCGGCGTTGGACGGATTTCCGCTGGTATCGGTCACTTCAGCAATCAGCGCGAAGGGCGCCTTGACACCCGAATTAACGCGTTGGCTGTTGCCGCTAATGTACCTGATAATAGCCGGCGGTCCGCCAGTGACTGTAAGCGCCGCCGACGGAAGGCTCTGGAAGTTGCCCCCCGCGACGATGGTGTATGTCCCGGTTCCCACCTGACCGCCATAGACGGGATAACACTTGGCCGTGCCCGTGGTATCGGTAAGAACAGTGCCCGCCGGCTGGCCCGCTTGCGTGGCACAGCTTACGGTCGGGCCGGTTGTCCCGGATTGAAGCCTCACCTGAATTCCGGAGAGAACCGGGCCTCCTCCAAATATTCCGTTGGTTCCAGCCACACTCACGACAAGCGGCGTGGCGGCCGTCGTGCCTACGGCGCCGCTCAGCGACGGCGGCACCACAGCAGAAACGAGTGTGACGGAGATGGGAGCTATAACTCCACTTGCCAGAGCCGACGTCTCGACGAACTGAACGCCGGCACCGAGGGCCGATGCAAGCACCGTAAACGGAAAGAAGCTAGGCCCGATGTACACTCCTTGAGGCCCCAGCGCATAGGAGGCCTGACCGTTCGTGCCGGTCGTGGACGTGGCCACCGTCAACTGGCCATTCGGCTGTGTGTCCGTCCAGGTAACGGTTGCGTTCGCCACGGGACTCCCGGTCGCATCGTTCACCTGCACCACCAGTGGAACGAATTGCGTGGCGCTCAATGGACAATTCACGCAAACCAACTGTCCGTTACCGGAAACGATCAAAACGGTTTGGGCGGAACAAAAAGCTGGGAAAAGCAACAACGCGGTTAGAAAGCTGCCAGCGGCAAGGTGTTTCTGCATACACGTCCTCCTGACGTAGGGAAA
The DNA here is from genome assembly GCA_003166475.1 of Bryobacterales bacterium. Classification (GTDB taxonomy): domain Bacteria; phylum Acidobacteriota; class Terriglobia; order Bryobacterales; family Bryobacteraceae; genus Bog-159. The sequence continues at coordinate 44,548 of PMVV01000095.1, forward strand.
GAATAAGAATGGTGGACGCGGAAAACCATGGTAGCACCATCCGGCTCAAAAAAAAAGGGGGGAGCTAAAAGCTCCCCCCTTCTCACGACGAGTGCCGTGAAGGTTAGTGAACGAGTTGCTCGCCCGTTTCCGTGGTGCAGTATAGAGCACCCGTCGAGCAAATGAACGGTTGCGCGGTACGAGGCGTGGCATCGGGGATGACCAGCGCCAGGTAAGCGGCCGCGAAATGCTCCAATTGATAGTCGCTCACAAAGCTGTAACCGTGAGCATATTGGAAATTGCAAGTCGCGATGGCGTAACCGAATGGTATCGCCGGCGTCCCAGGATAGTTCGTATCGAGGCCCGCCAGGGTGAAGGCATCGGTTCCGCCTCCAGGAATAACCGCCGTGGTGTAAACGGGCAGGGCAAGAGCACCGCCGCTGTAGAAGGAGACTGTGCAGGCTCCGGTATTCTGCGGGACTGTCCCAAGACCGTCCATAGAGGTGTTGGAGATAGCGATACCGGTGTCAAACCCGGCGGCATCGGTAATGTACGGGAAGAGCAGGTAAGTCACGCACTGTGAAGCAGTGAACAGCGTGACGCCAGTGCTGGGCGGGGCCGGCTGCGCGGATACCGTGGAGGAGAACGTCGGGATCAGCTCAGAAGAAGTGGCGCTGCCAGCCTGCGGATAGTATCCGCCCCACGCAGTAGTTGCCAGATTGGGGAGGGTATTGTTCGGTTGGCCGATGAAAGACGCGTAGATGTTGAACGAATACGAATCAATCGCGCTGGAATTCGTGTTGGTTACTTCCCAAATGATCCAGCCACTGGTAGCTGTGGTGCCAGTGCTATTGTCGAAAACTTGAGTTATGGTGTTGCTCCCGGGATCGACGGGAGTGGGGGTCGAAGTCACACCGCCGCTGCTCGTCACAGTGGTAACTATGGTGGCATCCGAGACCAGCGTGCAACCAGCGTCGCTTGTGCCAGGAGCGGGAGAAGGGCCACTGATGTCGGAACACCCCACAGAGGAGTTCGGAGACTGCGCCCAGCCGTCCGCGTAGATAATGGCGCCCGGCGGCACATTGTTAATCATCACCGCCAGCCTTGTCCCGTGATCGGCAATGCCGATGTTTGTGCTGCCATTAACCTGGATCTGAAGACCGCCCTCCGAGTTGTAGACTACACCCGGCACGTTTTGCGGGCTCGGCGGGTAAATGGCCGCGTTGTAACCGGTCCCTGGGCTGCTGATGACCTTAAAAGCAGTCGCAAAGTTCTCGGTAAAGGTCGCGGTGCCTATTTTGGTCCTATTAGCGTTTTCGCATTCCAGGAAAGACGGGGTCAGACCCGCCACGACCGGCCCATTACCGGTAACGTCCTGACTCAGGCCCATGGTGGCATACCCAACCACAGCCGTATCCTGGCCGGCGACGATACCGATGGATGTGCTGCCGCTGGATGTGACGAGCGCAGTCAAGGGTATGCCAACCGCAACATTCGACGCATCTACGCGAATATTGGTGATGCGATAGGTGAGCGACCCGGTCGCGGGCGGGTCAACCGGCACGCCCAGAAACGTGATCGTTTGCGAGGGGATGCCAGGCCCACCAAGACCAGTGATTCCCTGGAAAATATTGGGAGATGTGGTGAATTCCGAGCCAAAGCCGTTGGCGACAGCCGCGCACGCGATCGTCGGGTTATAGGGGTTTGTGCAAGGAACCTGAGACCCCGGTTTCGGATCGTCGATGAGCAAGAGCGCTTCAGTCAAGTTCACGTTCGCGGGGGCCACCAGCCCGGTGGGCACACCAAGAACGCGGCTGGTGATCGGCGCACCTATGTTGACCGTGATATTTGCCTGTGCGACCGGAGTACCCGTCGGCGTAGACACCGACCCTGGAGCCTTCGCGCAGGTCACCACGATGTCGCCCACGAGTTCGGTAAACCCTTCGTGACGAAGCGTGGGGGCCACACCGGCGGAGGCGGTACAAACAACACCATATTGTGCGCTCGCCGGAACTACCGATCCTAGAACCAGGACCAGCGCGGCGAACGCTAGAATCCATCTGCGAAAATCTGCCATTTCCTTCTCCTTGTGAATTGCGAAATTGAATCGGTCGAAGTTCTCTCTCAACCTGAGCCTCTCTACAACTACCTTAACCTTACCACTTGGGGAACTTCTCCGTGCGGGCGGAGATTTCATTAAGATCTTGCCGGTCAACCCTACAGCCTGGCACCGGGTACTACCGAACTATCCCCTGCGATGGGGCTGCCTCGTTTCTGTTTTTGTCTTTGGCCGGCTCGCAGGATTGCCCAAAAAATTGCATTTGTGGCGAACTCAGTAAAGATATTCATAACGTATCGCTGCGCCCGTGTCAAGAGAAATTCTTTGCCTTCAACGAGCAACCAGCCATTTTCGAGCCCCTAAAGCACACATCAGACGATACGCTCGAATTAGATCACGATGCCTGCCCGCCAGTCAACAGTTTCACACCGAATCGTCTCATTTTAACGATTTTTAATGAAAGCGGCTGCGAGAACGCCCGGCACGCTTTCCAGGATGCCGCGTTATCAATCACTTGGGAGCAGAGTTCACAGGCTGAAGCCTGTGCTACCTCACAGGCTGAAGCCTGGGCTACCTCAAATTCGCAGCAGATGCCCGGCAGCCTCGCGTCCGGTGAGCTTCGATAGTGCGTAAAGATACCATTGCAACTGGCGCTGGTAGCGGGCGGCGTCGCCGGAATCGCTCTTGAAATCGACTACGACCCAGCGGTCTTGCTCGACGAATGCCAGGTCGATCACGCCTTCCAGCAGCCGCCCGTCTTCCAGGCGCAGGTGGATGGGCAACTCGCGGTGGCAGCGCTGGGCGGCGCGCGCGCGTGACAGCAGCGGGTGCGCCCAGGCGGCTTCCACCGCCGCGGCGGCGGCATCGGATTCTTCGCCGGGCGCGTCCAGCAGGCGCGCGTGCACTCGCGCCAGGGCGGCGATTTGACCCGGCGCGCCTTGCAGATCGAGGTCGCGCAGGATGGCATGCACGAGTGTGCCGAAGCGGCGGCCGCCGGGGCGTTCGGCCACCGTTGCAACGGATTCAATAACGATAGAGCGAAGCTCGGGCGGGTCCTCGATGCCTTCGGTGGGCGATACGATCCGGAAGGCCGGCAACTGGCCGCTTTCGATGGTCCGCTGCCGCTCCGTTTGCCATTGCCGGTAGCGCGCGATGCCCTCGGCGGCGCTGGCGGCTGGCTCGGGCGCCAGAATGTCCTCTTGCCGCAGGCCGAAGCCCGGCGCAACTTCCAACCGCAGCCCGATGGGGTCCCACCAGACCACCTGGTGATCGCCCGTTTGCGGAGTGTGCAGGCCGGGACGCACGGAATCCTCGGGCTGGCCGAAGTGTTCGGTGGGGCGCTGGAGCACGGTGCGGTCGCCCGCGAACGCCGGGCAGCCCCGGGCGGCGGCCTTGGCGCGGTGCTGGCCGCGCGCGGGATAGATGGCTTTATTCAGCGGACCCAGCCAGCCGTCGCGCTGCTCATCGCCCACCGCGGGAACGACGAGCAGATCGCGGGCACGCGTGGCCGCCACATACGCCACGCGCACGCCTTCGGCGAGCTCACGGGTGCGCTCGTGCTCTTCGTGCTCCAGCAATTCCCATGGCGCGGCACCCAGCAGGCGGGTCGCGCACAATGCGCCCTCGACGAAGCGTTCGGCTTCGCGCGACGCGAGGTTGGCGGTCATGTCGGCGAGAATCACCACCGGAAATTCCAGGCCCTTGGCTCCATGCACGGTCATCAGGCGCACGCCGTCGGATGCCTCTTCGAGCACCGGGGCTTCGGTGGATTCGGCCTTCTCCGCCTGCGCCGCCAGCTCTTCGACGAAGCCGCGGAAGGAAAGCCCGCCGGTCAGCTCGAAAGTGCGGGCCAGATCGCAGATGCGGTACACGTTCGCCAGTGCCTGGGAACCGGCGCGGCGCAGCGTGAATCCGGCGTGCGCGCGCGTGGCTTCAAGCAGCGCATTGATGGTATCCGCAACGGGGCGCGCGTTGCGATGGCGATGCAGGTCCGCCAGGATGGCCAGAGCTTCGGCAATGGATGCGAACGCGGCCGCGAGCGCGTCGGGCGCGGTCCGGAACGGATGCAGACGGCCCACCTCGAAACGGAAGCGCAACAGCAGATCGTCGGGGATGGCGAACAACGATCCGCGCAGCGTGCCGAAAACCGACAGCTCGTCGTCCGGCCATTCGATGGCGGCCAGCGCCACGCGCACGGTTTCAACTTCTTCCCTGTGGTAAAAAGACTTCGATCCGACCAGCAGGTGTGGGATGCCGCGCGCCTCGAGCGCCCGGGTGTAGTCGCGCGAAAGGTCCGCGCCGTAATTCGTCATGCGGCGGAACAGCACGCAAATGTGCTTGGCCTGCAGCGGCACGCGCGCGCCATCCCGCGGATCGCGCACCTGCCAGCCGCTGTCGGTCCTGCGCCAGTCGATATACGCCGCGATGGTGTCCGGCAGGCACTCGTTGATCTTATCCTTGCTGATGCGCATCGTGCCGTACGGCTTGGGCGCCGGGAGCACTACGATGGCCGGCTGCGCGCCGTAGGCCGGTGTGTGTTGTTCAAGCGGCGCATAGCTCGCCTGGCCGCCGGCGTGATCGCCGGTCATCTCCGGGGCGAAGGCCGCGTTCACCAGTTGCTGAATCGGCGGCACCGCGCGGAAGCTCTTGGTGAGATGGATGCGCGCCACTCCGCGCGCGGCCAGCGCGGCGCAGACATTTTCATATAGCACCACGTCGGCGCGCCGGAATTTGTAGATGGATTGCTTGGGATCTCCCACCACGAAGAGCTTGCCGGGGATGGGCGTGACCTTCAGCCAATCGTTTTCGGCGGGGTCGCCGGCTGTGAGCAGAATCAGGATTTCGGCTTGCAGTGGATCGGTGTCCTGAAATTCGTCCACAAAGACGCGGGCGAAGCGCTCTTGCAGGTAATGGCGGACTTCCGCATTGTCGCGGACCAGGTTGCGCACCAGCAGAAGCAGGTCGAGGAAATCGAGCTTCCCGGCGCGCTGCTTGCGCTCGGTGTAGGCGGCGACGAAGTCCTGCATTTCGTCTCGCAGCGCGGCGGCGAAGTCCGCTCCGGCATCGCGGCGGAAGGCGGCGAGATCGCGGAGCAGGATGTCACGGGAGTCCAGCACCTGCTGCCGCGAGATGCCCGGCGCGAAGTTTCCGGAGCCTTTCTTGAAATCGCGCTTGAGGTCGCCCTCTAGTTTCAGGAGGCGCGCTTCCATCGTGTCGTGATCGGACGGGCCGCCGGACAGATCCAGCAACGGATGCATGGAGCGTACCAGGTTGTCGCTCGAGCGCGGGCACTGGCTCACGACCGCGGCCAGCGCACGCGATTGCGCCAGCAGCGCGTCGATGCGGCCCGGGCGATCGAACGGCTCTCTGCGCCAGGGCGCGGTGTGGTCGCGCCAATCCACCAACTGCTTGCCGGTGTACTTGAGCGACTCCACCGGCGGTGTGTCGGATTGCACGCCGCGCCACGTCTCGCGCCAGGCCAACCGCGCCAGCGCGCGCCGCAACGCCTCCGACCCCGCGTCCAGCTTCCGCTGGAACCACAGGTCGAAAGCGCGGCCCCGCAGGCGGTCGGCTTCGGGCTCGGTAAGCTCTTCGAAGTCCGGATCGATGCGCGCTTCCACGGGACGCTCGCGCAGGATCTGCGCGCAGAAGCCGTGGATGGTGCCGATGGCCGCTTCTTCCAGGCGCTCCAGCGCGTCTTCGAGATTCGCGCGCTCCTGGGGATCGGCGCATGCGGCGCGCGCTTTGTCGAGCTCCTCGCGCAGCCGGATCTTCAGCTCGCCGGCCGCTTTGTGGGTGAAGGTCACGGCCACAATCTGGTGTACGGGAGTGCCGGTGGCCAGCACGCGTACGATGCGCCGGATCAGCTCAGAGGTCTTGCCCGTGCCGGCGGAAGCTTCCACGATCAGGCTCTCGCCGAGGGAATTGCGGATGCGCTCGCGGGCGGCTTCGTCTTGTGTCTGCGGGGCTGAAGCCCCGCGCGGGATGAATCCCGCCCCCCAGATCATGGAATGTTCCTCAGATCCTGCAGCGCTTCCAGCGGCTCGCGGCGTTTGCGCGCAGTGCGCCGCTCTTCGTTGGGGCCGCAGACGGGCAGATAGTCGCACATGCCACAGGCGCCGGATTGCGGCGCGGCGGGCAGAAATCCACGATCGATTTGGCCGTCGATGATCGACATGGCGTGGGTGAAGAAGGCGCGGTGCCGGGGCGTGATGTCGAAGCGGATCTCCTGGTGGCCGCCGCGCTCGGTACAGTACGAGAGCCGGCTCACCTCGGCGGACGCGCCCAACAGCGTCTCGGCCGCCAAGGCGTACGCCAGCGGTTGCAGCAATGTGCCGCCGCCCACGTACTTGGGCAATTCCTGCGGCGGCTTGCCGGTCTTGTGGTCGGTGATGCGGAGGGTGCCGCGCAGCGGGTGCTTCTCGATCAGGTCGATGGCGCCGCGCAGGCGTACGCCGTTATCCAGGACGGCTTCGGCGTTGGTGCTGTGGGGGTCGCGCAATTCGTCCGGCTGGATGCCAAAGCTGAATTCGAAATGCGCCGGTATCCAGCCATCGTCCAAGGCGGCGACTTGTTGAATCCAGCCGCGCAGATCGATGCGCAGGTCCTCGATTTCGCTGCGCCACACGCGCGGGATGGCGGGGGCCAGCTTTTCCTCGTTGTCCGCCGCGACGCGATCGAGCACGCCGTCGGCGATTTCGAGAATGCGCGCGGCATTTTGGGGACGCATGGGCAGCAGTTGCGCGGACTGCAATTCGCCGAACAGGCGGAATTGCGCCTGGTGAAACAGAGCGCCGCGGGTGAGCGGGTCCATTTGCTCCAGCGCCACCTTCTCCTCGCGCGGCCGGAGCCGGTGGATGGCGTGCAACAGGAAACGGTACGGACATGCTGCAAAATGTTGCAGCGCCGATGGCGAGTAACTGCGCGCCGCCAGGCGTTGGGTAGCCAGCACGGCGCGCGTGGCGGCGTCCGGTTCGACGATGCCATCGGCGGGGAACCATGCGGTGCGGTTGCGCCGGGCGTAGCGGCGCAGGGAATCGGCCAGATAACGGTTGGCCGCGATCAGGTAGTTTCCCGAACCTTGGGCGTCGGTACGGCCCAGCGCGGCGAGGTCGAATTCCGCATCGTCGATGGCTTCGAGGGGTTCCAAGGGCGCGGGCCAATCGAGGCGCGAGGGAGCGCCGCGGCGGGCGTGCTCTTCGAACTGGCGCAACTCGGGCAGGCGTCCATGCGCCGCGCGCACGATTTCGAGCGCATAGAACGACGGCACGCGCGGGCGCGATTCCACGGCGTCCATGCGGGGGTAGGAAAAGACAAGACGCGCGCGGGCTGCGGCGCAGGCGATGTGCAGACGGCGGCGTTCGTCGGCCACGCGGTCGTCCTGGACGCGCAAGAGAGCGGGGACACAGGCTGAAGCCTGTGCTACCTTGGCGCGGTAGACATCCAATAGGATGGGATCTTCATGGGCGCGGGTGGGGAACAGGCCTTCGCAGAGTCCGGGGAGGAAGACGATGTCGAAGACGCGGCCGCGCACTTCGTCGATGCCGGAGACGAAGACGTGGCCGTAGCGGCGCAGGGGCGGCTCGCGGCGCAGGAAGCGCAGACGGTCGGATAGGACGCCGGAAACTTCATCGAGACCGACCGGCCCGACGTCGGCCATGGCCTGCAATTCGGCGAGCACTGAGAGGACCGATTCCGGCCGGCGCAGGGCGGCGGCGGCCAGCGCGGTGAGATGGTCGATCCAATCGCCCCAGGCGGCGTGGCGCGGCAGGGCGGCGAGCCGGTCGATCAGCGGCAGGGCGAAGCGTTCCAGATTTCTTAGGCGCGCGATTTCGCGCTCCAAGTGCGGACGGCGGCCTTCCTCTTTTTGGCCGAGATCCGCGAGACGGACGCGGAACTCCGCTTCGAGGCCGCGCAGGCGGCGGGCCCAGCGGTCGCGCCCTCCGATGACGGCGGCATCCACCAGCAGTTTCTCCCAGGCTGCGGGCGATTGCAGCGTGCCTCCGATTACGGCGGCATCTTCGTTTTCAGCCGGGTCGGGGTCGGGGTCGAGTTCCGGCGCGACGGGTTCGTTGCGTTCGTAGAATCGTGCGAGGAGTTCGTCGTCTGGCGGCAGGGGGGCGGCGGCGTTGGCGGGTGCGCGATCCAGCGGCGGAGCTTGACCTAGCGAGAGGTATTCGGCGAAGCGTGTGGCGGAGCAGCCTTCTCCGGCACATGCGAGGAGTGCCAGGAAGGCGCGGCCGGCGGGATCGGGGCGCGCTACGCCTCGGCTGAAGTATGCCGGGATGCCTGCTCGGCGGAGCGCTTCTTCTATTAGCGGCTGGTAGCGTTGCGGCGAGCGCAGGAGGATGGCTATGCGGTCGAAGGGTACTGCGTCGGCTGCCGATTTTTGGATGCGGCGGGCTATTTCTATGCATTCTAGGGACTCGCCCGCGGCCGAGAAGTAGTCTAGGGTGGTGTCGGGTTCGGCGGGGGGGGAGAGGGATGGATTGAATAGAGACTCTCGGATGCGGTCTAGGGTAGTGGCGGCCTGAGAGGCCGCCGCAGGCTGAGAGCCTGCCCCACTCGTCAAACAGCCGTCGAAGACTTCGGGGGAGCGCTCCAGCAGTGCTTCGGCTAGTTGGCTGCGCAGCGCTGCGTCGAGGTCGACGTCTAGCAGCACTACGGGGATGCCTAGCAGGCGGTGCTTCCCTTCCCTGGCGGCCGCGATCGCATAGAGCAGCAGCAGCGGGAAGTCGGCCGCGGCGCGGTTGGCAAGTTCCTCTTCGTAGAGCGCCGCCATGCGCGCGAGATCGCGGCCGGGCAGTCCCGTGGCTGCCACTTGCTCCGGCCGCACACCTTCCAGGCGCAATTCGGCTATGGTACGCGCCACCGCGCGCGCCAAGCCAGGCGTATCGGCCACCGGCTGAAAGTACGGGATGGACTCCGCCTTCAGCTTGTGGATCACGCGCGCCACCATGGCCTCCGCGCCCAAGGCGCCTACGGGCGTCAGGCCGGCGCGAGCCAGCGGCCCTTCGGCCAGATCCACCGCCAGTCCGGTGAGCGTCATGCGATGCACACCTACGAGGCCGGCGCCGCAAGATGCGCGCGCGAAATCGTCGGCCGCGCCGCGCGATTGCGCCAGCACCAGGACTTCCGCGTGGCCCTTCAGCGACGCGAGAAACTCGGCCGCGCGATCGAGCAAAACGGCGTAGGAGGCGGACTGGACCAGACGGCGCACTTAGTCGCAGTGTATCAGCCTGTAACAGAACCGCGATTCATGTCACAATACATGGAACGCTCGGGAGGATTTCGATGAGCCTGTTCGATGGTCTGTATCCTTACGAAGTGGTGCTCCTGATCCTGGGGGCGCTGTTCTTTCTGCTGCTGGCCGTGCTGCTGGTCTTGCTGGTGGTGCGCGGCAAGTCTTACACCGGGATGCTGGCTTTCTTCGCCATACCGATCGTCATGATCGGCTACTCCAGTATCCAGGAGATCACGTTCCAAAATGGCGCGGTCACCATTCAGAAGACCACGGCGCAGTTGCAGGCGGCCCCGACCGACGGCACGGTGCGGTCGAATCTCGAGAGCGAGGTAGCCAGCATGGCGAGCCGCCCGACCACCGACCCTTCCACGCTAACGAGCATCGCCGGGGCTCAATTCGCTCTGGGCAACCGTAGCGCGGCGGAAACCAATTTGCAGAAGGCCATGCAGACGTCGCCGGCACTGCCTCAGGCGATGGCACTGAAGCAACGCATGGATACCGATAGCGACCTCACCACCCTGACCGCGCAACTGGCACAGCATCCAAACGACGACGCCGCGAAACAGAAGTTGGCGGATACCGTGGCTCAGGCCGCTCCGTTGAAGATTGCCAATCCTGGGTTCCTCGCCCGTTTATCGATCGCTCACGCCGCGCTGGGCGACAAGGCCAGGGCGAAATCGTTCGCCGATACGGCGCTCAAAATCAAGCCGG
>PMVV01000070.1 GCA_003166475.1 Bryobacterales bacterium
CTCAATTGACGCCACCAACTGATTGCGTTCGCGACGCCAGTCCTCCTGGAGGATCGTCAAGCGAGCCGCCTCGTCCTGGTCCTCGGCATCGAGGCGAGCCTCGATTCGCTCCAATTCCAACAATTCGGTGAAATCGAGTGTCCCTTGAAGTCGTTTATCGACCAATTCATGATAGCGGTCGCCAAGTTGGTCGCGGCCGAATGCTTTCACCCGATCAATGATTGCTTGGGCATCGCGGCCGATTTTCAAGGAATCCGCGCCGGTTGTAGTGCGGATATCACGACCGACTACGAAGGCTGAGTGTCGCGCGTGTGACCGACCCACATGGCGCTCGTGCCACCGAATATCTTTAGGCCGACTGGTCCCATTGCGCTGGGGTCCATAGGGAATGCCTGTCCGCTTCGCTGGCTGGTGTTCGGATGTCGCCGTTCCTTTAGGGCTTTTCAGTCGGGATTGCACGTGTGCTCGCCTTAAGTATATCGAGTTGTTCTCTGGCTCGCTGGAGCGCCGCCTGAAAATCCACTAGCTGCGCTTCGTTCATCTGAAAGCCGAGCCGCCGGGATCTTCCGCCCGAGTCTTCGGTGGAGAGTTCCATCAGCACCACGTAACTAAACCCCAGAAGCTTGGTGTGACGGACCGGGATTCCTTCCGGTATCGGAAACACTGTATCTTCGAAAACAGGACGCAGGTCGCAAACGACATCTATGTCCTCCAGCGTCGGAAGGACCGCATTTTCGTATTCAAAGCGCATGTGGTCGCGGTAGACACGCTCACGCACGGCGCGCAGGCGTTCCAACAGTAACCCCAGCCGCTCAATGCGGTCACGAGGGCAATTCAGAAGCAGAAGGTCGCGCTGAATCTCCTGCAACTGCAACCCGTACATGTGCCAGGATTCCAGAATGTACTTAAGAACATCGGCGCTTTGACTGAACTGCTCCGGCAGAAGCGTACTGGCCGCGATAACCGGTGAGTCCGGCTCGTGATCAAAATCGGTGGTTGTCAAGAACCAGTTCGCAAGCACCTGCCACGCCTCGTCGTCGAGGTCAAGCAGCACTTTCAAATCTTTCTGAAAGTGGCTGCCCGGAGAGCCACCAGGGCCGAACAGTTTGAACTCCATCGGAAACTCCTTCTGCTTCGGAATCGCCGTCGCACAACTGGCGATCCTCTATAGATCATAGACTACGGCAACCCTGCCCTTTGCATCCGGCCGCGCTTTGCGTGACAATCCGAGGATGCACTTCGCATATTCCCCAAAGGTCCAGGAACTGCAGCAGAAGCTCATCGCCTTCATGGACCAGCACATCTACCCGAACGAGCCGCTCTACTACCGGCAGATCGCCGAAGGGGACCGCTGGCAGCCGGTCCCCATCATCGAGGAACTGAAACCCAAAGCCCGCGCCGCCGGGTTGTGGAACCTGTTCCTGCCGGACCACGAACAGGGCGCCGGCCTGACCAACCTGGAGTACGCCCCCTTGTGCGAGATCATGGGGCGCGTGGTGATGGCGGGCGAGATATTCAACTGCTCGGCGCCGGACACCGGCAACATGGAAGTGCTGGCGCGTTACGGCACCGCGGAGCAGAAGCGGCAATGGCTGGCGCCGTTGCTGGAGGGCCGCATACGCTCGTGCTATTGCATGACGGAGCCGGGGGTGGCCTCGTCGGACGCTACCAATATTTGCGCCAGCATCGTGCGCGACGGCGACGAGTATGTGCTGAATGGGCGCAAGTGGTGGGCCTCCGGCGCGGGCGACCCGCGCTGCAAGATCGCCATCTTCATGGGCAAGACGGATCCGCAAGCGCCGCGGCACAAACAGCAAGCCATGATCCTTGCGCCCATGGACGCGCCGGGCATCACCATCGAACGCATGCTGCCCGTATTCGGTTACGACGATGCCCCGCACGGCCACGGCGAAGTGGTCTTCGAAAACGTGCGCGTACCCGCCTCCAACATGCTGCTGGGCGAAGGGCGCGGCTTCGAGATCGCGCAGGGCCGCCTGGGACCGGGACGCATCCACCACTGCATGCGGCTGATCGGCCTGGCGGAACGGGCGCTGGAGGCCATGTGCCGGCGGGCGCAATCGCGCGTGGCGTTCGGACGGAAACTGGCGGAATTCGGCACCCTGCGCGCCGATATCGCCGACTCGCGCATGGAGATCGAGCAGGCGCGGCTGCTCACCTTGAAGGCCGCTTACATGATGGACGTGGCGGGCAACAAGGCGGCCAGAGCGGAGATCGCCATGATTAAGGTGGTCGCGCCCAACATGGCATTGCGGGTCATCGATCGGGCCATACAGGCCCACGGCGGCGCGGGTGTGGCGGACGATTTCTTCCTGGCGCAGGCCTGGGCAGGCGCGCGCACGCTGCGGCTGGCGGACGGGCCGGACGAAGTGCATCGCGAAGCCGTGGCCAAGATGGAGCTGCGAAAATACGATGCGGGACCGGCATGAAGCTGGCGGACAAAGTCGCGGTGGTGACGGGCGGGGCCAGCGGAATTGGCCGCGCCCTGTGCCGGCGGTTCGCGGCGGAGGGCGCGCGCGGCATAGCGGTGGCGGATGTGGATCGCGCCGGCGCCGAACGGGTGGCGCGCGAAATCGGCGGGCTGGCGGTCGGGGTGGACGTGAGCCGCGAGGCCGACGTCATCCAACTGGTGGAGCGCGCTACGGCGGCGTTTGGCGCGATCGATTTGTTTTGCTCCAATGCGGGTATCGCCATGGAGGGCGGGGTGGAGACGTCCGACAGCGACTGGCAGCGCATCTGGAGCGTCAATTTCATGGCGCACGTGTATGCCGCGCGCGCGGTGCTGCCGGGCATGCTGGCGCGCGGCGAAGGCTATCTGTTGCAGACCGCCTCGGCAGCCGGATTGCTGACGCAGGTCGGCTCGGCCCCATACGCGGTGACCAAGCACGCGGCCGTGTCGCTGGCCGAATGGCTGTCGGTCACTTACGGCGACAGGGGCATCCGGGTATCCTGCCTGTGCCCGCAGGGCGTGCGCACCAGCATGCTCACGGAGGCCGTCGAGGGGCCCGGCCGCTTCCTGCTGGAAGGCGCGCTGGAGCCCGAGCAGGTCGCCGCAGCGGTGGTGGCGGGGCTGGCCGACGAACGCTTCCTCATCCTGCCGCACCCGGAGGTGGGCGAATACCTGCGTCGCAAGGCCAACGATTACGACCGTTGGCTGCGCGGCATGCGGCGGATGCAGGCCAAGCTCGACGCCGGCGCGCAGCCAATGTGAGAAAATCGAATCAGTTCCGATCAACTTGGTTTGCAAGGATATTCGATGCCGATGAGTTTTCGAAGCGACCCCTTCCTGATGCGTTTGTTGTGCTGCGGCGCACTCATTGCCGGCTTGACTTCCGCCCTGGCGGCCGACAGCGCGGGCAGGCTGCACACGCTGGCCGGGAATACGCGCAGCGAAGCGAACGCGCAGAACGACCGCGGGAAGGTGGCGGATACTTTCGCCATGGATCACATGCTTCTGCAATTGCAGCGCACCCCGGAGCGGGAACAGGCGTTGCAGAGCTTTATCGACCGGCAACAGGATTCCAGCTCGCCCGATTTTCACAAATGGCTGACCGCGGCTGAGCTCGGGCGGCTGTACGGACCGGCGTCGCGGGATATCGAGAGAGTGACCGAATGGCTGCGCTCCGGCGGCTTCACGGTGAACACGGTGTATCCGAGCGGCATGTCGATCGATTTTTCCGGCACGGCAGGCCAGGTGCTGGCGGCATTCCGTACGGAAATTCACAAGCTCTCGGTAAACGGGAAGGATCACATTGCCAATATGAGCGATCCCCGGATTCCGGAAGCTCTTGCGCCGGTGGTGGCGGGGATCGTGTCGTTGCACGATTTCCGGCCGCACTCGATGACCAAACCGCGCGCCCAATACACGGTCGGGTCGCGCGCCACTGGGTATCAGCTCGTTACGCCAGCCGATCTGGCCACGATTTACGATTTGAATGCGGCATTTAAGGCGGGCTATACAGGTCAAGGGCAGACGATTGCGGTGCTGGAGGATAGCGATCTTTACGACCCGTCGGATTGGAGCACCTTCCGGAGCGTATTGGGATTATCCGGTTACTCTTCCGGATCGTTAACCACAATCAATCCGGCGCCGCCGAGCGGAACTTCGAATTGTTCCGATCCCGGAGCCGACGTAGTCTTCGGAGACGACGCCGAAACGACAGCGGACGCCGAATGGGCCACTGCCGCCGCGCCGGACGCAAGCATCGAGGTGGCTGCTTGCGCGGATGGAACTACGACTTTTGGAGGCCTCATCGCCGCGCAGAATTTACTCAACGGCAGCGCTCCGCCGCAGATCATGAGCGTGAGCTTCGGCGTCTGCGAAGCCGGGAACGGAGCCGCCGCGAATGCAGCCTACAACGCGGCCTATCAACAAGCGGTGACGGAGGGCGTGTCGGTGTTTGTGGCGGCGGGAGACGAAGGCGCGGCAAGCTGCGATGCGTTCATGAGCACCGCGACCCATGGCATCGGCGTCAGCGCATTCGCCTCGACTCCGTACAACGTGGCCGTTGGGGGGACCGATTTCGCCGACACATATCAGGGCACGACCGATGCCTATTGGAGCGCGACCAACAGCGCAACCTACGGTTCGGCCCTGTCGTACATTCCGGAGATTCCGTGGAACGACTCGTGCGCGGGTTCGGTCCTGGCGGTTGCCGAAGGTTTTTCGGTTGGTTATGGCGACGGCGGGTACTGTGGAAGCAGCCTCGCGCAGCAGAGCGGCAATATTACCGTGGCGGCGGGCAGCGGCGGACCCAGCGGTTGCGCAACCGGCGTTACGGCGGAAAATCTGGTGGTGGGCGGCAGTTGCCAGGGATACGCCAAACCAGCGTGGCAAACGGGCGTGGCCGGCATCCCCAACGATGGCGTCCGCGACATTCCCGACGTATCGCTCTTCGCCAGTAATGAAATCTGGGCGCACTACTATGTGGTCTGCTTTACCGATGGTGGGAATGGCGGCGGGCCGTGCACGGACGCGCCCTATAACTGGAATCCATATGGCCCGGCGGGCGGCACTTCGTTCGCCTCCCCGATCCTGGCTGGGATTCAGGCGCTGGTTAACCAAAAGATGGGAGGCGCGCAGGGTAACCCGAATCCGGTTTACTACAAACTGGCAGCCAGTTCCGTGGCCGCATCGGTGTTCCATAGCATCACCACGGGCGATATCGCGGTAAACTGCGCCGGCGGACTAAACTGCTTCGGTACCGGATTCGAGGGAAGAGGCCGCGCCAACCCGGTTACGCAGTTCCTCGGAAACGGTGCGCTATCGACAACCGTCCAAACGTATACGCCGGCATTTGCGATAGGCAGCGGTTGGAACTTCGCTACTGGACTGGGCAGCGTAGATGCCTACAACCTGATCTTGAACTGGAGCAACGGCCAGTGAGGATGACGCTCATGCATAAAACGATACAAACGGCTTTTCTTCTTAGCAGCGCTCTTTTGATGGCGGTGGCCCCGCTGCGGGTCGCCGCTCAGACTTTCGATACCAGCGGAACCGCGAGTCTCAGCGGACCATACCTGTTCCGGTACGTCGACTTCTTCAACGACACGACGGGCGACCTGACGGAGTCCTGCAGCCTGACCGGCGTCATCACGTTCGACGGCGCGGGAACCTACACCCTCTCGAGCACGCAACTGTTCGACTCGGCCGGTACGGCCGGCGCAGGAACCTGCGCCGCGCTGGTCGGCGGAACGTACGGCGTGCAATCCAACGGCATCGCCCAACTGGACAATCCTCTGTTTGGGGGGACCGGAGCGACTCTTTTCGGTGCCTTCAGCAAGCCCCTGGTCATTGCCAGTTCGACGGAGGACGACTACGACGATCTTTTTGTCGCGGTTCAAGCACCGTCGAGTTCGTTTTCAAACAGCAGCCTGTCGGGGGCCTTCACGGTAGGCACTCTGGACTTCCTCAATGCTCCCTCCGTTTCCACCCTCGGCTATCTAGTGGCGCGCCAGGGCTACTTCACTCTGAACGCCGACGGCAATGGGAATATCGCGGCATTCACGCTGACTGGCTCGGCGGCGAATCTGAACTCCGGCAACACCACCACCCAGAGCGTGGCGGCCTCGACCTATGCGCTCTCCGGCACGGCAGGTGGAACCTTGACGTTTCCTGGCACCGCGGGCGATCCGACGCTGATCGTCAGCGGCGCGAAGACTCTTTATGTCTCGGCCGATGGCAACTGGTTCGTGGGCGGCTCGACAACCGGATCGGACATGATCTTCGGTTTTCGCGCGCCTCCTTCCGGGACGGGTTCCAATGCGCTGCTGAACGGGACCTATTTTACGGGGGGGATGGAAGACTTCGTGGGCGATTCAGTGCCGCTCGATGCCTTTTATGGTTCCATCAACACCGCTGGAGATGGGAATCTGATCTTTCATGAGCGCTTTGACGATATCGTCGATATAGTCACCTACGACTTCACGTCTAACAGTACCGTAACGATCGGGGCCGACGGCTCGTATTACGACGGCAGCACTTACAACTATTTTGCCGGCGCCAATGGAACGGCGTTCATGGAGATGGGGTCCGGCCAGCAGTTCTCGCTGATCGTCGGCATTCGCGCCCCGTCGATTACGCCGACGTCTACGGTATGGATCGATCCAACCTACATTACTAATGCGGCCAACTATACGCCGATTACAAACGCTTACGCTCCCGGTGAGCTGGTGAGCCTTTTCGGAAACTTTGGCGTAGCGTCGCAAACCGCCCAGACCCTGCCGATTTCTACGACGCTTGGCGGCGTTCAGGTTTTCGTCAACGGGATAGCGGCCCCGGTCGATTACGTGAGCCAGAACCAGATCAGCGCTTGGATTCCTTACGAGATTTCGGGGGACTATTTTGCGACGTTCCAGGTGGTGGTGAACCAGTCGAAGTCCAATAATGTAACGGTGTACGTGGATAACTCGGCGCCCGGGATTTACACGCTGTCGGAAAATGGACTGGGGGCCGGCGCGATCCTGCACGCCGACTACAGCCTGGTCACGGATAGCAGCCCCGCGGTACCTGGCGAGACAGTGCTCCTGTACATGGACGGTCTGGGAACCGTGACGCCGACGGTGGCCGATGGCGCGGCTGCCTCCGGTAACCCGTTGAGCTATAGCGACGAATTCAACGCTGGAAACATTTTGGTGAACCTGGACGACGGAACCGGTAATTTCCCGGAGGCCAGCGTTTCGTTCGGCGGTCTGGCGCCCGGACTAGCCTGGTTATACCAGGTCAATTTCGCTCTGCCGACGACCGGCCTGGCAAACGGCGATGTCTACATCTATTTTGAAACCCTCGAGGGAAGTAACGAGATGGCGACGATCGCCGTGTCGGGTTTCCCGCAAGCGGCCGCGAAGGTCAATCTCCGCCGCCGCACGCCAAGGGGACGGAACCGGGCCGCGGTGGCTGGCGCCCTTCACGGGCGCGGTGTGAAGAGTCACCGGCGGGCGTTACCCGAGAGGGCGCAGAAAAAGCTGTAGGCAGCTACCGAATCCACTGATAGCTGACGAAGGCCAATCGGCGGCTGTCCGGCGACCAGGAAGGCGCATCCAGGGTGCCCTTCCCTCCGACGAGTTTCGCCAGCGTCCGCACCTTGCCGTCTTTGACGGACAGAACGCGCAGCATGACATCTTGGTCCTCGGGGATGCCGGACAGGTCTTTGCCGAAAGACAGAAAAGCGATTTGCTGGCCATCGGGTGAGAGGTGCGGTAGGCAATTATAGAAGCCGTCGGACGGCAATGCGGCGAGCGACTGTTCTTCGCGGCCGGGCGGGGTTGCCTCTGCGGCTTCCGGCTTGCCCCCGGTGGCCGGTATCCGTTCCATGCGACCGTCGCGATGGAAGACCAGCGCGGCGCCGTTAGCCGTCCAGAAAGGCGTCGAGAGGCGGCCCGGGGCGACGTAAGTCACGCGCCGGTCCCCGGAGAGGGGAACAGTCTCCAAGGTGCTGTACAATTTCGGCGCGGCTTCGGTTGACGCGCCGACGGTCAGGTCGACGTTGGAGAATACGGCCTTCTCGACCGTGTCTTTATTGTGCGAGCAGACACCGATCCCTACGTAGAACGGATCGTGCATGGGGACGCGCATCGATCCTCCCGAGAACTGGAGTTCTTCACCCTCGCCCGCCACCCATATGTAGAAGTACTCGCCCCGCCGGGCGATACGCACGCGGGCCGGCGCCTTCACGGCGGACTGGATTTCACTGGTATTGGCGCCCTTTTCGTCGCGGGCCTGCAAGGAGGTCAGCCCGTCGCCATGGCGCGCTACGTCGGCGTAGGGCGAATCCGCATCCAGGCTCTGGCGGATCATCAGCACGGCTTTGCGGTGCGCTTCGCCGCCGGAACCGAGGAAGGAGATGTCCGCCGTCAGGGTGACATCGCCGGACACTTTTTTCCACACGAAGTGGAAGGCGTCCGAGGCGAACCACATGTTTTCGCCGCTGCCGGCGATAGTGTAGGTTCGTTTAGATGCGTCATATTCGGCGGAGCCGGCATGCAGCACCGGGCCGACGTCTGCATGATCTTCGAATATCCCGAGCGGCGCCGCGGCGGGCGCGGCATAGGCCGGCAACCAGAGGCAGGCCAGAGCCGGGGCGATGGCGATGTAGTTAATTCGCATGTTTATACCTCCAAGTCATCGGCCGCGGTCTCCTGGCTGAATATGCAGAGCCACTTGCCTTTGCGGTTCTTATACGCGATCGGGCCGGATTTGGAGGAGAGTTGCAGGAACTTCACGTCCTCGATAGTGTAGTCGTCGAGCCGGAACTCCGACGTGTGCTTGACGGCCTCCGCTTTGCTCGCGGGTCCGTGCGCATCGACGAATACGGCGTCGTCAGCCGTCAGTGCGGCAAACTCCGCGAGGTTGCCGGTCTTCAGGCAATCCAGCCCTTGGGGGAATGCCCTGGTCGCCGTTAATAGAAGCAGGCCGGCCGCCGCGTAGGATAGAACTCTTGTCATGGTTGCCTCATTGCGGGGCTTAAGCCCCGCGCGGNNGGGCTAAAGCC
The DNA here is from genome assembly GCA_003166475.1 of Bryobacterales bacterium. Lineage (GTDB taxonomy): Bacteria > Acidobacteriota > Terriglobia > Bryobacterales > Bryobacteraceae > Bog-159. The sequence goes on from PMVV01000070.1 coordinate 9,009, forward strand.
CGCCCTCCATTTTACACAGTCGGAGTTACGGCAAGTCGACTTCGAGCGCGTAGATATCCGAATTGGCGTAGATCACGGTAGCGATGGGCGCGTCGTCGGGCGCCAGACCCGCCAGCGCGTAGCCGATGGAATTGGATTGCGGGATCTGTTTCGAAGTCGTCATCCGCTCTTTCCTGGCGCTGCCAGTTGCAGCACGGAAGATGGGCTGCTCCGGGGCCAGCGTTTCCTGGTAATAAACATACTTGCCGTCTCTCGACCAGAAGGGAGCGCCCAGGCCGTCGCCGGAGGCCAGCGGGGTCCACTGGCGCGTATCGAGATTGAGCAGCAGGATCTGGGTTCCGGCCTGGTTTGTGGCGGCGATCGAGCGCCCATCAGGCGACCAGGCAGGCTGGGCGAGGGTCTCCGATCCTGGCAGAAACGCGGCCTGCTTGGTCTGCCGGTCCATCAGGTAGAGGCCAGGCTGGCCGGACGCGCCGGGGCGCAGGCGGCGGGCAAACACGAGAGAGTTTCCGTCCGCGGACCAACTCGCGTCGGCGTCGATCGGCGGCGCATCGGTGACGGGTTCGGGTGCGCCGCCGGCAGAGGCCACCACATACACCCGGCTGGCATGGCCGGCGGGTCCGCCGCTGAAGACAATGTGGGCGCCATCCGGAGACCAGCGCGGCCGGAACGCGCGCATGGGAGGGGACGTCAGTTGCAAGCGCTGGCTGCCATCGGGCCGGCTGCGCCAGAGGATATCGTCGGGAGCGGTCACGTAGACTATCCATTGACCATCGTTCGAGAAACCGACCCAGCGTCCCTGCACCGCGGAAAGGAATTGCGCAAATTGCCCGTGGCGGGCGTCGTAGCGCAACAACTCCAGGCGCTGCTGCCCGGCGGCGAAGAAGACCCGCTTGCCGTCGGGGTGCGGCGCCAGTGAACTGAACTCCAGCGGCGTGGAGTAGATCAACACCGGGGACCCTTCGAAGGCCCGTGGGAAGCGGCGAAACGCGCGCATGGCATACACGGCGGACACGCGGCCGCGCAGTGCGCGGAAGAGGTAATACTTTCCATTGGCGGCCCAATTGCCGTTGTCGTCACCGTCCGGCTCGGCGGCGCCGGAGGTCCAGTCGGGCGGAAAGGAAGCGAGGCCCGTGCCGTTGGCGGAGACCTCCCACAAGGCGCGCGGCCCCAGGCCGGGACCGAGCATGGAGAAGCGCAGCACGTCCGCCCGCGACGGCGGCGCCCAGCGGATGGAGTACGGTGTGCCGGGCGTGTCGAGAAGCTTGCGGAAATCCGTGCCGTCGCTCGCGACCGTATATAACGCGGAGCCGCGGGCGAAGACGATGCGGCTTCCGTCGCGCGACCAGGCGCCCGCGTGGCCGGCCACATCGCCCACGCGCCGCGGCGATCCGCCCACGGTGGGGACGACCCAGAACGGCCGTTCCACTTCGGCTTCGGAGCCGCTGGAAACCAGCAGATTGGAGCGGTCGGGCGATATGTCGAGTATGTCCGGATTCGACAAGGGCTGCTCGAGCGGCAGGGGCAGGGGCAGGGGAGTGCCGCTTTCCACGGAAACCTGGGCCAGGGACCAGCGCCCAGCGTCGCGCTGGGTGAAATACACGCGCGTACCATCCGTGGCCACGCCGTGATCGAGCTCGATCTGGCCGGTTTGGGTAAGCTGCACAACCTGCACGAGGCGGGCGGGGCGCACCTGGGTGGACAACCAGTAGATCCGGACGGCGAAGAACAGGACCACGCCCAACGCGACCAGGCGCACGATCCGGCGGCGGCGGGGGTGAGGCAGCGCCGGCGGTGCGATGGCTGGGACGGGCTGCGGCGTGGGCTGGCTGGCTGGCGGGGCTTGGGCGGCCGGCATGTTCCGGGGTTGAACCGGCGCGATGAAGCGGTATCCGCGCCGCGGCAGGGTCTCTACGTAGCGCGGTGTAGTGGCATCGTCATCCAGCGCCTCGCGTATTTTCTTGGCGGCGATGTTGAGACCGTTATCGAAATCGACGAGCGTGTCGTTCCACAGCCGGCGGACCAGTTCGTCGCGAGTAACGACCTGGCCGGGACGCTCCAGCAGCGCCGCGAGAAGCTGGAATGGCCGCTCCTGCAATTTTATTTTTCGGCCGTGCTTGCGCAGTTCGCCCTGCGCGAGGTCGACCTCGAAAACACCGAATTGGAGGATTTGGGGGGCGCGGTCGTTCGGGTCCACGGATCATTTCACCTGGATCGAGCCATAAGCGAGTTTAACATTCGGGCGGCCTGAGAAGCCGCCGAAAACACGCTGGAGGGCGGCCNNGCTGCGGGCAGAATTGCCCGCCCTCCGCCTGGTTTTCATTTCGCACGGGTCCCGATTCACCCATTGAGGCTGACGCGATACAAGGCGTGGTTCTTGACCCGGAAGGCAACCGTAGTGCCGACCGCCCGCACAGGCACATCGTGTCCCACTTCGTCGGCGACGCTAATCCCTCCAGTTTTCTCCGGCGTCGTGAAAATTGCCAGGAACTCTCCCTTGGCCACCTGGCTATATCGCAGGTCAAAGCGCCGCCCGCGGAAATGCAGGTTGCGAAGCAGAAAGGATTTGCCTTCGCCGGTAAGATCGTCGGGGATATTCGGGCCCAGATCGAACTGGTCCCCTTCGCTCCACGCGATTTCGCGAAAGCCAAAGAGACTGCGAATAATGTGTGCGGGCAGCGTGGCGCCCCAACCATAGCCCTCTCCGCCCGCCGCCCCTTTTTGCCCCCAGTATTCGCAACTCACTCCCGGCCAGCCGAGTTTCTTCTCCGGTTCGAGTTCACGACGGTCCATGGAGCGGTAGGCGCGATCCACTATTTCGAACAGGACTGTCGAAAGCGGCTCCCGCTGACCCGCTCGCCACATGGACTCCGCATAAGGCAGAACCAGAGAAGCCCACTCCAGCCAGTATTCCTGGTGGGGACTGTACTCCAGCATTGCCGGCGTCATGGCGCGCATTTGCCCGGAGGTAGCCACGCCGCACATAATCGGAGCCACCTGCGTCACCTCTTTGTGCCCCGGAATCACGATCGGCTTTCCCGACCGGCTATCCACATCGTAAAACCAGGCCTGGTAGAAGAGTTGGCGCGTCTTGTCCGCGTACCGGGAGGACAGTTCCTCCCAACGAGGGATGTCGCCCGGGCGGCCAAGAAGGTTCGCGTACACCGCCATGGTACGCGCAGCGTGGGACATGGCAGCTTGGATTTCGGCAACACGGATGAAGTCGATCGACTCTCCCCCGGTAGGTTGTTGGATCAGAAAACGGCCCGACGCGTCCATTCCCGACTCCCAACTGCATTTGGCCCCAATCCAACCTTCGGGGTCGGAGCGGTGCTTGAGCGTCCAATCCAGATAGGCGGCCAGGTAGGGATAGAGCTCGCCCAGCCAAGCTTGGTCGCCAGTGCGCAGAAAGACAGACTCGATACAATAGAACGGATAGCACCATTGCACGGAGGTTCCACACTCGCTGCCGTCAGCCGCCACCATATTCATGGTCCCGTCTTCGCGCATGCACGGGACGTTGGCTTCCACCGCGTCCTGGAACTGACCGAGTAAGACGGCCTGGGCGCTATCGGGGTCGGCATAACCCAGAGTCCACATATCGATGGAAGTCTCGGCGAGGACATTACGCGGCGCCTGAATCTGCATAGCGTCCCAGGGGTGCTTGTAAACACCGATAGGCCTCCGAACCATCATGCGCAGCGTCTCAAAGTCATAAACCCAGGCGTTCTTCCAGTGTTCGGGGAAGTCGCCGTCCAAGCGGGGCGCCCGGCCCCAAAACCGGCCGTCCTCGGCAATTTTCTCCGCGTAAACGGACTCCGCCCGGAGCGCGGAGGCACCGATCTCCCGTTTCGCGAAGCGCTCATTCACCGCGCGACTGAGTAGAACATTGGCCGCCCACTTTGTCCCAGCGGGAATGCTCGCCCGCAAAGCTAGCGCAGAGTTCAACGCGTCCGGATAGTACGTTGTCGCGGCGGGCGTGGATGTTCCCTTCCCAGCCATCCACGCCTTCAGGGCGGTATCGGTGGCGACAAGATGCGAGTCTACGGCATGGTCCACCTTGAGAACGAAAACCGGTCCTGCCGCAAATGACCGGAGTATGGCCTGCCGATCCTGCTCGTCGAAGGAGCCGGAGATCCCATCCCGGCCCCACCACGAGCATTCGCCCAGTTCCAATCGTTGCAGGGCAAAGGCGTGAACGTCCTGCGCCGAGTCAGTACCGTTCCGCACCGACAAGCTGCAGGCGAGGGTGTTCTCACTTACCAGGAAGAACCTGGCAGAGATAGATAGACTTGAGACGGCAAGATCCAGTTCCAGGACGTTCTTGGAATGATGCGATGCGCCGATCTTGACTCCGGCGGCGCGGAAGTCATCCGCTTCAAACAAGACCTTGTCGCCGATCCGAAAGCCCACACGGAGGATGGCGCGATAAACCGAATTCGTCTTGTAGCTGAAGTATCCGCCGGGCCCCGCGGGAAAATACCAGCCCATGCCTAACGGCGGAACCGACCGCAGAACTCCGCTGGGATGGAGGTCCCAGCAGTGGTAAGGGTTGTCCAGGTAGCCATACGGCGTGTAATTCCCGAGAGGGAAATGGCCGGAAGAAATCGCCGCCTCCGCGGCCGCCGCGCGCCAGGCCGTGGGCGCAACGACTCCCGCCATGGTCAGCTTCTTGGAGAATTCACGTCGATTCACTACTCTCCCCTAACTCTGGCGCGGACCGAGTACAGCGACGTGCGTGCAGGGATAAATAGGGTCCGCCGATCCTTTCCACCAAACGCCACTTGTAGCGGCCGCTCCGGGACTTCAATGGTGTCGATCAACCGGCCGGAGGAGTTGTACACATAGATCTGGCCGGCCGCTATGTACACGTTGCCCTGCTCGTCCACTGTGACGCCCTCGCCTCCCTGCTCGGCGAAGACCTTTAGGTTTGAGAGGCTGCCGTCAGTACCCACCGTGGCTGACCAAGTCCGGAGGGCGGCCTCCTCGGTCAAGTAAAAAGGCTTTCCCGGAATCGCCGGCGACAGACCGAAGCTCCGCAGTAAGTCGGCGCTCTTGACGCCCCAACTCACTGCGCCATTGACGAAATCCTGTCCTGCGGAGAGGAACGTGGTTTCATCCGGAGAAACGTATTGATAAGGCCTCGCGGCTGGTTCTCCGGTTTCGGGATTCACCCGCAAGCGCCAGTCCCCGACTGCCAGCACCGGAGTCATCCCTGGACGTGCTGCGGAAGGCGCCGGCTTCAGCAGCGCGATCTCTTCATCCGCTGAACCTGGCTTGAATACGTAGACCGTCCCATTGCCACTGTAGGATGCCACCATCAGGTCGCCCGCTTTATCGAAGGCCAGGTTGACCGGATCGAGCGGGCTATCCCGCACCGTCGAAAGTTGGTGCGTGGCCGCCGACCACCGGTAGATGCGCTGCCAATGCGCGTCCACGAAGTAGAAATCGCCGGCGGGATCGACCGCTCCGCCTGAGATGTTGTAGAACCCGCCTGCCAGCCTCTCCACTTTCGCGCCGGGGGCCAGCACTGGTGAAAGCCGTTTCGGACGGGCCTGGGGCGCATTGCCGGAAACCGTGAGCCAGGCGAACTCGCGCTGCCGGACTTCGATCTGGTGCGTCTGGTCGTAAACCGCGGCGTCGAACGACACTTTGCTGTTGCTATAGCAGTGCACGTTACGGAAGCGGATATTCTTAGAGTTCGAAAGCTTGATGGCCCAGGGGAACGGCTGGAAGGTGGAGATCACCCGATAAGCATGGAAGTTCGCCAGCGTGATGTTACTGGACGCGTCGATTTCCAGCGGCAGTGCGAAACCGCCTTCTCCGCGCTCCTCCTCGGTCTGAAGAGCGTAGATCTGCCAGTTGGAGGCGTTGCGTAACTGGACTTCGTGGCGGACGTGGTGCTCGCTCGACATCTCGTAGACGCGCCCCTCGGTGGAAGTGTTCGAGATCAGCATGCCCGCCTGGGCGAACGTGCTGGGCGTCCAGATATCGAAGAAAGTCCCGCCGCCGCCATCGGTCACCCACAGGCTGGGATACTGCGCATCCCACCGGCGATTCAAGTCCGGATCGGCTGTATGCGTATTGTTGTAGGGATTCTCGCGGGTGCCGTCCAACTTGCTCGTGCCGTGTCCACCCAGAAACCGGACATCGTTCATCATCGAATCTTTACCGGCCATCCACTTCGCGGCGACTGCCCGTGGATTAATGCCGTTGGTGTAAAGACCGATGCCGATCATGATATTCGTGCCGCCCCTGGGTGCTTCGATCAACGCTTTTGGGGCGCCCACACCCTGATATGCGGGCGTCCGGTCGAGTAAGTCGATTTGTGTGCTGCCGGGATGCAGCCCGATCAAGACGGTGTCCGGCTTGAGCGCGATAGTGTCTGTCACTACGTACTTGCCCGAAGGCAGATAGATCGCCCGATTCCCGGCGATGGCATTCTGGAACACCGCGGTGTCGTCCGTGGAGCCATCGCCCTTCGCACCCAGTGCGCGAATGTTGACCCAGGTGTCGCGCGCCGGCAGGTCGGGAAGGTCGGATTCGACCGGATCCGGCAGAGCCTTCAACGGGGTGGTTTCAAACACGTCCTTGATCTGCGGTACCGCGCCGATATCGGAGTAATTCGACCCGTGCGAGTAGACCTTCACTTCATAGGCGTTCGCCGGGGCAGCCACTCTCCTGCCGCTCTCGCGGAGCAACGCGAATATGGGCACGCGTTGGCAGACCACATTTTCCATGTTGATCTCGGTCAGCGCGCTCTTCTCCAGGCTGACGATGACGGCCGGGCCTGCAATGTCTTCCATGCGGGCGTTCTTCACCCAGAGTTCGTCGGGAAAGCCGGCATCGATCGCAATGGCCGCAGGAACGTTCTTGAAGTGCGGCCGGATCAGCGTGAGGCCCGCCGCGCGCTCGCGAATGGCGGCCTCCCGTTGGCCCTCGAAGGTCGCATCCACTACTGTGAATTGCCAGCCGGGCGAAGGCGTCCCCGTCCAGATGCCGTACCGGCCTCCGTGGAAGTTTACGTCTTCAAGCACATTCCCGCCTTCGTGTATGCCCGCCAGGCCGGAACCGATGCGCATGTCCATGTGGGCGAGGAAGCAGTGCTGCGCGTAGTGCGCGCGGACCCCGACCGCGCCGGCATTTCCGTCCCGGATCTCGAGGTCGATGTTGCTCAGAGCCGAGTAGAACGTACCGGGGTTGGCGTCGGGCGGTTGTGCGTTTGCGCCGGGCCGCCGGCCGGCAAAGAAAATCATGAGCTTCTCTTTGTCCGGATCCTGGTAGCCCGGAGTGTTCTCGCTCAGCACGAACACCGGACGCGCAGCCCCATAGCCAATCACGCGGACTCCGGGCCAGATATAGATCGTCTTAGTCAACCGGTAGCGGCCCTCGGGGACGAAGACGATTCCCTGGTTGGTTGTCTCTTGAACCTTGTCGATCGCCTGCTGGATCGCATCCGAGTCGTCGGCGATCCCGTCGCCATGCACTGAGAAGTTGTCGCGAGTTAGGTACACGGCTTTGGGATCGTCCAGGCGGATCGTGTAGTAAGAACTTCCCCACAGCGGCGCAGCCAGCCACAACGCGCCAAAAATGACAAGGATGTTTCGCATCGTATTATCCGGAGTGGCGTTCACCCCGATCGTAACCTACAGCACCTAAGCGCGCCGCGCTCACCCGCCGGACGGCCGCGGGGTGATTCCAGACTTCCGGCTTGATCCGCATGCCGAAGCCGCTTTCCTCGGGCACGCGTATGCATCCGCCCTCCGGCACGATAGGGTTCTCCAGCATGGCCGGCCAGTCGCGCTCGTATAACCGCTGGCAGCTCTCCTGGATACACACGTTGGGCGATGCGGTGGAAAGGTGTGTGCTGGCGTAGAACAGCAGCGGTCCGCCGGCCGTATGCGGCGCGATGGGCAGCTCGAATGCGTCCGCCATGGCGGCAATCTTGCGGGCCTCGGTCAAGCCTCCACACCAGGTCACGTCGAACATGACGTACTTGACCGTGCGCGATTCCAACAGTTGCTCGAATTGCAGCTTACCCGCCAGGCGCTCCCCGGCGATCAGCGGCAGGCTGGTGGCTGCCGCCAGCTCGTGATACTGGAGGTAGTTGCCGGGCATGAGCATGTCTTCGAGCCACATCGGCCGGTAGGGCTCCAGAGCGTGCGCAATGCGAATCGCGGAGGGGACGTTCCACTGCGCGTGGAACTCCACGGCGATATCGATTTCCGAACCGAAGGTGTCGCGCAGCTTGCGCACCGGCTGGAGCGCCTCGTCGATGTCCTGAGGGGTGATGAACTGGTTCCGGTTGCGCTTGGCCGCGCCGTCGAACGGCCAGATCTTGATGGCCTTGATGCCGCGCGTGTCGATCAGCTCGCGCATGATCTTTTCCGGTTCGCGGTTGAAATCGTACTTGTACGGGAAACAGGTGTTGTACAGGCGGACGCGGGGATTCGCTTTGCCCCCGATCAGCCGGTACACGGGCGCGCCGAGGTGCTTCCCGAGCAGGTCCCATAAGGCCAGGTCGATGGCGCTCAAGGCCCTGATTTCGGCGCCGCCGGCGATTTGGAAATCGAAGGCCCGGTAGAGATCGGCCCAAATCCGCTCGATATCGCGCGGGTCGCTGCCCAGCAGCGTACCGGCCACTGAGTGCACCACGGCCGCCTCGGCCGCATTGCGCGGATAGGTCTCTCCGATGCCCGAGATGCTGGCGTCGGTATCGATCTTCACCCACGTCCAGTGCGGCCAGAACGGGGCGTCGTCGCGGCTTTTCCAGTACACCGTTTCGATGCGTGTGATCTTCGACGGCGCGGCGGTCTGGGCGGCGGCGGCGTACGACGCGGCGAGCGGGGAAGCCAGCAGCCGCGAGACAAAAGACCTTCGGCTTAGCGGCATGGCCAGATTATAGCGGATGGCGCGGAGATTGAAGGGTCGTCACAGCCGGTTTCTCTCATGCCCAGTAGGCTTCGCCGTCCGCCAAATTCTGTTGCAGGAATTCGGGATTGATCTCCAGCCCCAGGCCCGGCCCGGTGGGCACCTGGAGCAGCCCCTTGCGCACCTCGGGCGGGCTGCCCGCAGCCATTTTCTCGATGTAATGGTTGGGCCGCCCGAGCTGACTTTCCGAACGATAGAAGTTCTGAATGGACGCGCCGAAATGGGCGTTGGCGCACGTCAGCACCAGCGAGCCGACGTTATGCAGCGCCACCGGCGTGCGGAAGAGGGCGGCATAGTCGGCGATCTTCCGGGTCCCGCTGAATCCGCCGGCGAATGCCAGATCCGGATGGATGATGTCCACGGCCTGGTTGTCGACGAACGGTTTGAAGCCGCGCAACATTTCCAGTTTCTCCCCGGTGAGCAGCGGCACGCGCGTGGAGCGGCGCAGCGCCATCCACGCCTCGGAAAACGGCGGGTTCAGCGCATCCTCGATGAACAGGGGATTCATCGGCTCCACGGCCTTGGCCACGGCGATCGCGCTGGGCGTATCCAATTCGTTGTGGCAATGCACCGCGATGTCGATGTCGTCGCCCACCGCCTCGCGGCAATTGCCGTAGCCGCGTGCCACGTTGCGAAGTTGCGCGGTGGTCAGCGTGGGAGCAAAGCGCGCCACGGGCACCCCCAACACCCCATCGATGTTGTTCTTGAAGGCGGTGAAGCCTTCCGGCATTTCTTTGATGCGCTGTGCCCAGTCCCTGCAAGAGTCCTTGTCCAGCATGTTGAGGCCGATGCCGTGCGAGTACATCGGAATGGCGTCGCGAAACGGGCCGCCGAGCAGCGTATGCACCGGCGCGCCGATGATTTTCCCGGCCAGGTCCCACAGCGCGATGTCGATGCCGCTGATGGTGGGGATGTGCGCCATGTAGGTGTGCATCAGGGAGGTCATGTTCTGGAAGTGAACCTCGATGGCCAGGGGATCCTTGCCGATCAGCAGCGCCTTCATCGTTTCGATGCGGGCCCGCGCCATCGGTCCGGTGGCGCCCGCCTCGCCGTAGCCTGCCAGCCCGGAATCTGTATCGACGCGGATCAGGCAGTTACCGGCGATGTTCTTGATCGCCATGGCGCGGATGCCCGTAATCTTCACACGGTTCAGGTGGGGCGCCGCCAGCGCCCGGTGCCGGCTGAACAGGCCGGCCGAAGGCAGCGCCACGGCCGGGCGCAGCAGTTGACGGCGGGATAGGGTTCTCATAGAACGGACGTCCTCCCCTTGCGGTAGGCCAGATTGCCCAAATGGGCCGCGCGTGCGGCAGCCACCGCCGATCTCACATCCGCATTCGGAGTCTTCCGGCTGCGCACGCAATCGAGGAAGTTCTTCACGTGGTCCACCGTTCCGTCTCCCAGCGAGCGCATGGCCATCACCGGCTCCGGGTACTGCGTCTTCTCAAAAGGCACCACCCGTTCCGGGTATACTGCAAAGCCATCCCGGTTGATTTTCATCATCGCATTGCTGCCCCGGAAGACGATGTTGCCGCCCTCCAGCGAGCCCACCAGCGAGCCATTGTAGACTACATTGAATCCGGGATATTCGTACGCCGCATTGATGGTGTCGGGGCATTCGAAGGCCGGCAGCGCGTTCCGTCCGCCCATCGCCTGCGCCATTTTCGGCGAGTCCTGGCCCATGTACCACTGGATCACATCGCCGTAGTGACTGTACAAATCCGTCAGGTGACCGCCGCCGAAATCCCAGAACCAGCGCCATTCGGTGAAGCGCAGCGGATCGAATGGCTGCTCCGGCGCCGAGCCCAGGAACCGCTTCCAATCCAGCTTTTGGGCGTCTACCGGGGAAGCGCCGCGCGGCCGGCTCAGGTAATCCTGATACCACGACGCGAGTATCAACGTTATCTTTCCCAGTTTGCCGCTCGCGACCACTTCGCGGCCAGCCTGGAAATGCTCCCAACTCCGTTGTTGATAGCCCACCTGCACCACCTGCCGCGAACCGCTGACGGCTTTCTCCAGGCGCTCGCCTTCTGCGATGGTGTGGCTGACGGGCTTCTCGACATACACATCCTTGCCGGACTGGATCGCGTCCAACGTCATGGCAACGTGCCAGTGGTCCGGCGAGCCGACGATCACGGCATCCACGTCCTTGCGGTCGAGCACCGCACGGTAATCGACATAGTCCGCGCGGGCCGTGGGCGCAAGTTTTCCCTGCGCCGCCAGACGGCGCGGTTCATACACGTCGCAGAGCGCCACGATCTCGGCCCCCGCTTTGCTCGCCAGGCCCAGCAGATAGGAACAGCGGCCCCCGGTGCCCAGTCCAGCGATGCGCACGCGTTCATTGGCGCCCAGGATTCGGCTGGTCGACAGCGCAGTCAAGATGGCGGAGTTGCGGAGGAAGTCGCGGCGGTTGTCGTGCATGGGTGATGATCTCCTAACGGAGCATGTTAACGCGAATCCCAGCGAGCCACGTACGCGAGGCCTTTGTATTACAACTGCTCAGAATCTTCGCAGTCTGGCGCCGATTTTTCGTGGGGCAGGCCCCCGGCCTGCGGCGGCCTCTCAGGCCGCTTCTTTGGTTGCGGCTATGCTGCTCTTTGAGGCAGCTTGGCATGCTGCGGCCGATTGTCAATCGGCCAACTGCCGCGCACGCGCATTGCAATTGCGGCGTCGCGTGGAGTAGCATTTTAAGCGGCATGAGAAACCGCGCTACCATCCTGGCTCTCGCCGCCATCCTTTCTTCGATTGCGCCCGCTATGGCGCAACCCGGCGCTGGGCCGTACGCGCCCACTACGGAATCGCTCCGCAAGCACAAGGTCCCCGTGTGGTTTGAAGACGCCAAGTTCGGCATCTTCGTACACTGGGGCGTCTTCGCCGTGCCCGCTTACCACGAATGGTACGTCGAGTTCATCAGTCCGAAAGCCGGCTTTGGTTTTCTGTTTGGCGGTCCGCCATATAACGCGGCGCGCGGAAATCTGCCCGAAGATCTGTACAAAGCGCGCGTCCGCGAGGATGCCGTCCAATACCACATTGCGAACTGGGGAGCGGATTTCGCCTATGACGACTTTATCCCCATGTTCAAAGCGGAGAAGTTCGATCCCGCGGCGTGGGCCGATTTGTTCCGCGAAGCGGGCGCCCGGTACGTCGTGCTCACCGCGAAACATGGCGACGAGTTTGCGCTTTGGCCCACAAAATTTACGCGCCGCAACGCCATGGACATGGGACCGCATCGCGACCTGGCGGGCGACCTGGCAAAATCGGTGCGCCAGGCCGGCTTGAAAATGGGCTTCTACCACAACACCACCTACACCTTCGCCGACCCGCGCTATCCCGGCAGAGACTGGGTCGATTACATGAATAACTCCATCAAGGAGCTAGTCGACCTCTACCATCCCAGCGTTCTGTGGGGCGACGTCACCGAAGGCCCGGTTAAGACGTGGGAAGGAAAACCGCTGCCCGCCGACTATTGGAATAGCAAGGAGCTGCTCGCCTACTTTTACAACCACTCCCCGGATCCGGCGGAGGTGGTTGCCAACGACCGCTGGGGCCGCGACACGGATGGCAAGATGGTGGGCGACTACCAGACTCCGGAGCGCACCGCGGTCGGCAGCGTGTTGCGCGAGAAATGGGAAGAATGCGATTCGCTCGACCCAACCTCCTGGGGCTACAACCGTCGCTTGAAAGACGCGGAGTACATGACTCCGAACGAGGTCGTCGATTACCTGGTAGACATCGTGAGCAAGAACGGCAACCTGCTGCTCAATATCGGACCGAAGGCCGACGGCACCATTCCCGAGATCATGCAGAATACCCTCCGGCAGGTTGGCGAATGGCTGCGTGTGAATGGCGAGGCGATCTACGGCACGCGTCCCTGGGCGACCTACAAAGACGGCGACGTCCGTTTCACGCGCAAAGGGAACACGCTCTACGCCATCGCGCTCGAATGGCCGGAAGAGGATCTCAGGCTCACTTCACTCGCGGGCAGGGCAGTAGAGAAAGTCGAGATGTTGGGTCTTGACCAAGCCATTGCATTCAAACAGGACAGCCGCGGCCTCGTGATCCAACCACCCGCCAAGCGCCCTTGCCGGTACGCTTACACGTTCAAGCTGCATATTAAGGGCGCAGTGCAGTAAACCCGATTCCCCTTGCTATGAGGCCATTCCGGCCTCCGGCAAGCGGAGAGCACGGCGCACCTCCGGACCGGACATGTTGGTGTTGTAAACGGGCGTTCCGACATCGAACTCGCGGGCGCGCGATAACGGTCCGACCAAGACAGGGTCAAATCCGGCGTCGCGTACCAGGCCGGCGGCAATCTCGGCCGCGCCGCTATCATCCGCGGCCAGCGGCACCCCGACACGCGGCGGAGTCCGATGCGCTTCCCGCGCCAGCGTCCGGTCCCAAACAGAATTGAATGCGCGGACCAGGCGGGCGCCCGGCAGCCAGAGCGCGGACCAATGACCAGTTCCGAGGCCGGAGTCGAGCACCTGCTTGGCCACCTCGCCATCGCGCTCCGGATAAGGATTACCAGTCTCCATCACGATTTTCCCGGAGAGCTGCGAGCCGTAGCGATCTCCGAACGCCGGCAGCGATCCGTAGGGAATCGAAATCAGGAAGACTTCTCCGAAAGCCAACGCATGTTCGATGGAACCGCGCGAGGCGTTGGGCCCACTCTCGGCAACCAGCCGGTCGAGACTATCTGGATGGCGGGAGCTGAAACGAACCTGGTGGCCCGCTTCGGTCCACAGTTTCCCAAGCACGCCGCCGATGCGGCCGGAACCGATGATTGCGATTTTCATACAATCAGCCTACCCCATCCACTGCGGATTCTTGGCCGTCCCGTCGAATACATCCGACGTCTTGAAACGCTCCAGCCGCCCCGTCGCCGCCACCTGTTTCGTCTTCGCCCGCAGCCCGCTAAGCTGCGCCTCGGTCAAAGGCTTGAACGTCCGCGCGGCCTCCAGCGCCTGCTCCAGCCGCTCCATGCTCTCGCACCCGTTGATCACCACCGTGGTCGGCAGGCTGAGCGCGTAATGCAGGCATTCGGTCGCGCTCACCAGCCCGCTGCGCGGGATCTCCCCCTCCGCCAGCGGCTTCATCCCCAGCACCGCGATCCCCTGCTCCACCAGCTTGGGCACCACGTTGTTTTCGAAGCTTCGGAAATGCGCATCCAGAACGTTCAGCGGCATCTGGCAGCTATCGAAATGGAACTTGTGCTCCGCCGCCATCTCCAGCATGCGCAGGTGCACGATCGGATCTTTGTGTCCGGTGAACCCGATGAACCGGATCTTGCCCGCTTGCCTGGCCTCCTCCAGCGCCTCCAGAGGTCCGCCTGCCGCGAAGAAGCGGTCGGGATCCTCCAGCCGGATGTTCTCGTGAAACTGCATCAGGTCGATATGGTCCGTTTGCAGCCGCTGTAGCGACTCATCGATCTGACGCGCCGCCGACGCCTTGGTGCGGCCGTCGAACTTGGTCATCAGGAAGACTTTCTCGCGGTACCCGTCTCGCAGCGCCTTGCCCATCACCACTTCGCTCTTCCCGCCGTTGTAATCCCAGCAGTTATCCATAAACGTGATCCCGCGGTCGATGGCGGTCCGCACGATGCGGATTCCGTCGTTCTCGTCCGCGGGCGTGCCCACGTGCGAGCCCCCCAGCCCGATGGCCGAAACCCTGATGCCCGTACGTCCAAATGTGCGATAGATCATGTCGCTGCGCTCGCTCGCCGCCGCGGCCGCCGGAAGCGCCGCCAGCGACGCGCCGGCCAGCGCCCCCAAAACTTCCCGCCGGTTGCAACTGCTATCGGATCCCATAACACTGCCTCCGCTCAAAAGATGGAACAGCCTCATTTTATAACAACTGGGTATCCACTTGACTCGAAGTCGTGTAGGGCGGGCGCCCTCGCCCGCGCGGAGGCCCCTGCCTCCGCGTCCGGCAGCGGGACGGGGGCGTCCCGCGCGGTCCAGGGGGACCGCCCCACCAAGACGGAGTCATCGCAACAACATTCGGACGTGAAACAATAATTGGGAGATGAACGCCTTCGACCTCGAAATTCTCATTATCTGGATCGTCGCATTCGCAGAAGGTTTCTCCACGCTGGCCGTGGAGGTCATCGCGATTCGTTTGGCTATACCGGTGGCTGGATCGAGCATGACGCTTACCGGGGTGATGCTCGGCGTGGTCCTGTTCGCCCTGAGCGCCGGCTATTGGCACGGCGGGCAGTTGTCTGCCAGGTGGGAGAACTCGCGGACGCGAGCCGCTCTCACGCGTAATCTGCTGCTGAGCGGCGCCATCTATGTGGCGCTTTCATTTCCCGCTGAAGCTCTTCTGCTGGGAAAGCTCCTCGATGCCGGGTTGAGCCTGGCGCTGGGGATCGGCGTGGCGGCTACGGCGCTGTTCGCCGTGCCGGTGTATTTGGTGGCGCAGACGGTGCCGCTGTTGGCCGAGCTAACCAACACCGAAGGCAAAGCCGGCAAGGCTTCCGGTAAGGTGCTCTTTTACTCCACCCTCGGTTCGGTCGCCGGGGGAATCGTGACTCCCATCTTTCTTTTTCCGCATCTCGGCGTGCGCGGGTCGACTTACGTGGTGGGCGGGTTGCTGTTTGGCGCCTCCGCCCTGATGGCCGCGCGCTGGACCGGCCGCTGGAAGATTCTCGCCGCAGGCGCCCTCTTTCTCGCCGCGGTGCACTTTGCCGGCGTGGCGGCCAAACCGGCCAATGAGCAGTTTTCCTTTGACAGCGCACACCAGAATATTCGCATCGTGGTGGAGCGGGGCGCCGCGGGACGGCTGGAAAGAGTGATGTACTTGAACGGGGGACGCGCTTCTGGAATCTACTGCGATACCGGCCAGAGCTCGTTTGAATACGTCCGCGAGGCGGGCCGGATCTTAACCGCCGCCGGCAGCCCCTACGTGCTGGCCATCGGAGCGGCAGGCTTCACCTTCCCCCGAGACGCAGCGGCCTTGCCTTTCGTCCAGCGGGTGGATGCGGTGGATGTCGATCCGGTGGTGCGGGCGATCGCGGAGCAGCAGTTTCTGCGGCAGCCCCTCCCGGCCAAGATCCGGTTCTTTCCGCTCTCCGCGCGCTATGCGCTCCGGCGATTCCGGCAACAGGGCATGCGATACGGCTTCGCCTTGCTGGACGCCTACAGCGGCATGGGGGTACCGGATGAACTGCTTACCGCCGACTTCTTTCGCGACGTCCACGCGGTGGCGGAGCGCGCGGCGGTCAACTTGATCCTGGATCGTGCGGCCGAGTCGGAATTTGCCAGCAACGTTTTGGCTTCTTTCCGGAAAGTGTTTGGACGCGTCTGGCTCAAAGATGTCAAACCGGGTGATGCAGATATGACCAATTTCCTGGTGACCAACTGGGAAATTCCCGGATCTGCCGAGTGGACAGGCACGGGGCGGATCTATACCGATGACCGGAATACCGCCGACCGGGACCACCTCGACATGATCTGGGGCGGCGCGGAATGAACCAGCCGCAGGATATGCCGGCCCCGTCCATCGCCTGGCGTTACACTGCGAGTTGGTTGGAGCCGGAACATTCAATTTATGAAAATCGATATCCGAACCGCCAGCGCAGTCTGGACCCTGACTGTCGCTTTGGGGCTGCACGCGGCCCCGCCCACGCTGCCCGTGCGTGGCTTGCACGTGATGGCGCCCAAGCCGGACGAGATGGACTTGGCGCTGCGCTTCATTCGCGAAGGGCTTGCGAAGGAGGGCGTGAACACGCTGGTGATGGAATTCGATTATCGCTACCAGTTCACGCGCAGGCCCGAAGTGATCGACCCGGACGCATTGTCGAAGGACGACGTCAAGAAGATCGCCGCAGCGTGCCGCCAGGCTGGCGTGCGGCTGATTCCGCAGATCAACTGTCTCGGGCACCAGTCCTGGGCGGGCACCACGGCCGGGTTACTGCGCGCCCATCCGGAACTGGATGAAACGCCCGGCAAGTACCCGCAGAACAGCGGGATCTACTGCCGCAGTTATTGCCCGCTGCACCCCAAAGTACATGAGATCGTCTTCGACCTGATCGACGAACTGGCCGAGGTCACCGGGGCGGATGCCTTTCACGCCGGCATGGACGAAATCTTCTTGCTCGGCGAGGACGATTGCGAGCGCTGCAAAGGCAAGAACAAGGCGGAACTGTTGGCCGGCGAGGTGAAGGCCCTGCACGACCACCTGGCTCAATCCGGCCGCACGCTGTGGATCTGGGGCGATCGGTTCCTCGATGGAGCCACCACCGGCATGGGAAAGTGGGAAGCCAGCATGAACGGCACCCAGGATGCAATTCGCATGGTCCCGAAGGACATCGTCATCTGCGACTGGCATTATGAGAGGGTGCTGCCGTCGATCACCTATTTCGCCATGGAGGGATTCCCCGTGGTGGCTTGCCCGTGGCGCAAGCCGAACGTGGCTCTGGGCCAGCTTGCCATGGTGCGCGATACACGGGCGCAGGCGACCAGCGAGATCGGAGATCGCATGCAAGGAGTGTTGCAGTCCACATGGGTTCCATTCGGACCTTTCGCTAGAGCGTATTTTGGGGAACGAACCGGGGACACCGAGGTCCACGAAGCGGTCCAAACCTTTCGGGCGTTGTTTGAAGAACTGCGCGCCAGCCAATGAACGGGCCAGCCCGCCGGGCGGTCCGGCAGTTGCAGGGACGCCTTCAGCAAGCTCCTGTGGGGCAGACCATCGTTTTTTGTGGTCTGCCCGCCTGCGGAGCAGGCGCTCGCAGTTCTCACCCGGAAGGTGAATCTGCGGAGCGGTTGAAAGTTGCTGCGCTCAAACGCCTCTCGGGCGACTCAAGGTCCAGAACTGCCGGATTTAGGTTTACAGATTGGCGGTGCGGCCAAGACGCCATATCCGCACCGGCTGACAAGTGAGTATGACGTTTGAGGGGCGGGCAATCCTGCCCGCAGCCGGCTTTTAGTCGGCCAGGAGCCGCCTGAAAGGCGGCTGCGGCCATGATTGGCCGCCCCACGGTGCAACCGAACTGCCATTATTCTATGAGCGGCTATCTGTACGTCCGGTTACGCAATGCCTTGAAAGCGGCTTCTCCGCGAAAGCTGGAAATGGCGCAGCGTTCCTTCCTTCACGAATCTCTGCGATGACCGATGGTCTGGTTCCGGACGAGCGGCCGCGCCCAGAATCCGATGCCGAGAATCCAGCCGAAGGTGAGATAGAGCAACAGCAGGCCGGCGCGCAGCCCGAAATGGTCGCCGATCTGGCCGATCCAGAGCGGGACGATGGCGCCGCCAACGATCGCCGTGCAGAGGATCCCGGCGAAAGCGCCGTGTGAATGCGGCAGCGAGTTCAGCGCCAGGGACATGATGACCGGCCACATCACCGAAGCGAAAAAGCCAATCGCGGGAAAAGCAATCAGGGCAACCGCCGTATTGCCGAAGAGCGCCGCCGTCAGTGCGGCCATCGCACCCAACGAAGCGCCGATCAGCACCTTGCGGCTGTCCAGGAGTTTCAGCAGCGCGAGGCCCAGAGCACAGCCGATTGTGAGCAGGCCCCAGAACCAGGCCACTTCCATGGCGCCCTTGGTGTGCGGATCGACGCGGTGATAGACGGAGAGAAACTCGGAGATCCAATTGGCCGTGCCTTGCTCCGAGCCAACGTAGGCGAAGACGCTGACGAAATAGAGGAGGACGACGCGGTTTCCAAATAACCGGGCAGAGAGCCGCCACGAGCCGACGGTCTCCTCGCCGGTGCGCTGAACCGCTGGGAAGCGGAAGAGCGCCACCAGGATGAGCATGGTCACCGACAGAACCGCGAAGAGCCAATACAACGAGATCCACGGCCAACGCGCCGGCGTCACTGCGGCGAGCAGTGCCAAAGCGCCTGCCTTAACGGCGCGCGGGTCCAGTGCGGCGACGAGGTACGCATAGACCTGCGGGCTGACGAACGAAGCCCCGCCGAACAGAAGCTGCGCCAGCGCGCAGTTGAAGGCGAAGTGCTCCTCGCCCCCGGCCACGCGCAGCAGCGGGTTGATGGCCACCTGCAAAACGGCCATGGCCACACCAATCAGAAAGACCGAAACCAGCGCAGAGGAGTAGCCCGGCACGCAGGCGACCAGCAACGAGCCGGCGAGGCTCAGCGCAAAAGCGCCCAGGATGACCGGTTTCTCTCCGTGGCGTTCCACCAGCAGTCCGGCCGGAATCGACATCACGCCGTAGGCGATGAAGAACGAGAAGGGCAGCAGCGCCGCCGCCGACAGGCTCAGCGAGAAGCCCTGAATGACATCCGGGATGATCGGCCCCAGGATGTTGGTCAGCAGCGAGATGGCGATGAAGATCAGGAACACCAGCACCGCAACTTGCCGCGAGCGGCCCTGTGGGCGCGGACTCATTCCACCTCCGTCACTTTGGCGGAGAGTTCAAACCGGCCAGGCTCGCGGCCCTTGATCGCCGCCAGGGCCAACGTCAACATCTGGACGGGCAGGATCTCCATCAGGGGCCTGATCCGCTCGGCGCATTCCGGGATGCGGAATACGCCCTCGGCCGATGTTGAGACCAGCGTTGAGACCAGCGCCGAGACCAGCGCGCTTCTCCCTCCGGCTTCCCGAACGTCGGCCACCAGCTTGCGGCTAAACGGGGCCGAGCGGGCGTCGCCTTCCAGCACCAGGACGAAGACCGCGTCGCTGAGCAACTCGAAGGGACCGTGGCGGAAAGCTGCCGCGCTGAGTCCCTCCGCGGGATAGTGCGTTGACTCCTTCAAAATCAGACCGCCGGTCCCGGCCGCCGCTACCGAGGCTCCACGCCCGGCCACGAAAATGTGTTCCACGCCTTCCAAAGCCGGCCGGAGTTCGGCCACGTGGGCGGGCCACCGGCCCAGATAGTCGCGCATCGGCTCAACGGCCGCGCGCGCCTGGTCCAGCAGCAGCGCGCGATCGGTCCCGCACAGCACATCGCCCAACCAGTCGAGCGCCAGCAAGGTTGTCAGATAAGTTTTGCAGGAGACCGTGGACTCGATGCCAGCGTGCATCAGAAGCGTCGCGGTGCTTTCAGTGGCCAGCGGCGAATCCGCGGTGTTGGTGACGCCGACGATCTCGGACTGGCCCCTGGCGCATTCCATCAGCCGAACGATCTCCGCACTGCGCCCCGACTGCGAAACGGCGATCACCAGGGTATCCGGGGTCAGCCAGTCCCTCTCGTAGTGGATCAATTCGCCGGCTTCGACCATCACGGGTGTCACGCCTTCTTTCAACAAGCGCAGGTAAAGTGGGCGGCACGCATAGTAGGAGGAGCCCATGCCGGTGAGCACGACGCGCCGCCAGCGCCCGCCGCGCAGTCCGCCAGCCATACGATCCAGCCCACGCTCGTCCGCCAGCCCCGCGATGGTTCGCGCCACCGCCTCCGGCTGCTCGAGCAGATCGCGCAGGTAAGCGCAGTCGCGCCATTTCAAGGCAAGGTCCACTTCCGTTTCTCCTTTGTCCATCTCAGTTCAGACCCGCCCGGTGGAACCAGACGCAAGCCGCGCCTAGTAGACCGCTTTGCGCGCCCAGACCGGCCAGCACGATCGACGTGTTCTCCACCGGCACCTGTGTGCAGATCCGCTTGACCACGTCCAACGCGGGAGCCAGCAAGAGGTCGGCGCTCCGCATCATGCCGCCGCCGAGCACGATGGTCTGCGGGCAGAATATAGTCACCAGGTTGGCGAGCCCCAACCCTAGGTAGTGCGCCTCGCGCCGCACGGCCTCGAGCGCCAGCGGATCGCCCTGGCGAGCAAGTTCGCAGATTGCCGCGGCATCCATCGGCGCTTCGCACCGCGCACGCATCCACGACTCCATTGCGGGGCCGCTGGCCAGGACTTCCCAACAGCCGTTCGCCCCGCAGTAGCAGGCTGGCCCGCTGGCGTCGAGTACGTGATGGCCGATCTCCGGGTGCGCGCCGCCGACGCCGCGATAGAGCTTCCCGTCGAGAATCATCCCGACGCCGATGCCCGTGCTGACGGTGACGTAGAGCAGGCTGCGGCTGCCGCGGCCCGCGCCCCACGCGGCTTCCCCCAACGCGGCGGCGTCGGCGTCGTTCTCCACCGCCACGCGGACGTCAAACAGACGCCCCAGATCGGCGGCCAGCGGAGATCCCCGCCAGCCCGGCAAGGTGCCCACCTCGCCATAGACGCCAGTCTCGGGGTCTATCGGGCCGGTGCTGCCGACTCCAATCCCATCCACACTCAGACCACACTCGTGGAGCAGACGGCGCAGAACGCCACTGGTGCGCGCGAGCCCTGCGGGATAACCCAACTCGGGAGCCGTCGGCGTCTCTCCCTGCACCAGGATGCAACCTCGCGCATCCACGATGCCTACGGCGATCTTGGTTCCGCCGACGTCAATGGCTGCGGCCACGGGCCCGCTCATTGCGGCAACTCCCGATACTCCACGATCTCGCCGCCAAATGGAGCCATGCGAATCGCAAAAACCTTGCCGTGAAGTTCGAGTGGGGAATCGCCCTCCGGCTGGACCAGTTGAACGCTGCGCAAGGCCTTGAGGGCCGTGACTGTTACGCTTTGCGCGGCATCGCTGTGGTTGGTGAGCACGACGTAGCCCCGGCCTGGACCAGTCAACGCGGCGGCCTCCACCTCCGCGCGATCCGAACGGAACAGAGGCTCGACGCCGGCCCACTCCGCCAGCGCCCGGTATACACGATGGGTGCTGTCCCCATCGTCGAAGGCGGCCGGCACGCGCGAGAGGTACTTCTCAATCGGATAGGCGCAGGTCAACACCTTTCCTTTGCCGAGCGTGTGCGCAATCAGCGCGGGATGTCCGCTTTGATCCGTGGCGATCACCTGGCCGTCCCGCGGCTCCAGCAACGCGCCCCAATCGCCAGTGGCGCCCCCACTGGCGAAGGCGAATTCGTCGCCGGGCTTCAGATCGCCGAACGGCGCTACGACTTTAATGCGGAGATCGTGCGCCGGAATGCGGTCGGCCAGCCGGGCTCCGAACAGTTCTTCCATCTCGGGGATGGCGCTTTCGCCGTTGAGGGAGACATAGAGCGCGCCGCCGCCGCGCACGTAATCCTTGGCGCGCTGCCAGAAGGTCGTGTGCACGTGGAGGAGGTTGCGCTTGGAGCTGGTGAGCGGGGACGGCAGCAGCAGCATAGGCAATCGGCTCCAATCGCTCGATTCGCGCGGGAAGCTGGCGCGCAATCCGGCGCGGCGCGCTAGCACGAAGCTGTTCAGCCAGGTCGCGGCCAGATCGGCGCTCAACTCGCCGTAGTCGGCTCCATCCTGGCCTGCCACCGAGCCAGGCTCCTGGTCGGAGACATAGGGCACGCCGCCATACTGCGGCAGACCCAGCCCGCGCAGTTCGCCGTAAGGCTTCGACCATTCGAAGGGCACCATGATGCCGGCCTCGGCGTGGGCGGGTTCGACACCGGTCAGATCCAGCCGGTCAAGGCGCCTGCTGAACCTGCGAAACTCCGTGCCGGCCGGGCGATCGTTGCCATCCCAGGTGGTCAGGCCGAACTGGGTTTCGTGCGGTGCACGCCTGTACGGAATGCGCTGGTACGTCTGGGGAGCCGCATCGGTAAAACACCAAAGCAGGAAGCCGTTTGCGCCGCCGCCCAGTGCAGAGTATAGGTTGGCGCGCAAATAGCGCGCGATGCGCTCGGGAGTCTGTTGCGCCGAGGAGGCGCCCATCTCCTGCACCATGACGGGCTTGCCCGCGCCGCCGGAGAGTGCCGCTTGGAACGCGGCGGCGTAGGTGGTCCTCTCGGCAAGCAGCGGATCGGGAAACAGCTCCGGGTTGTAGACGGGATAGGGATGCACGCTCAGGAAGTCGACCTCTCCCAGGATGTTGTCGGGGCGAAACGGGCCATGACCGATGTCCTGCGCATCGGTTCCCACGACGATGGGATGCAGGGTGTCGCTACGCCGGATGGCGCCGGCGATCAGACGGGTCCAGTTGATGGCCATCGCGTCGGTGGTTTTGCCCGCGTTCCAGAACGGAGGCTCGTCGGTGAGGTCCCAGCTCTGGATGGCCGTCTCGTTCGCGTAACGGCGTCCAAATTCTGCGGCGAGGTTGGTTTCGAGGCGCAGCATTTCCGGATCCGCATGCGGGTGACGCCCGTTCCGCCACGGCACATCCCAGATCGCTTCGCCGACCTCGTTGCCGATGAACAGGCTGGGTTGCAGATAGATCTCGAAGCGCCGGGCCAGCTTGATCAGCGCATCGAGTTGAGCGAACGCAGCCGGGTTGTAATCCCCGGGACGAGGCTCGAACCAAGCCCACACCATGTCCAATCGGACGGTGTTCACGCCCAGTTCGCGCATCTTCCGGAAATCGGCCTCCACACTCGCCGCGTCCCATTCCATGGGCCACTGCATGGCCGCCTTGGCGGGCACCCAATTTACGCCCGCGGGGATGAATGGCCGGCCGTTGCGCAGGAAGTAGTTGCCGCTCAGCCGCACCTGGGGCAGCGGCCCCTGCGATGCGGCTGGGGATGGCAGGAGCACCACCAGCGAACACCAGACAACTGCGAACCAAGAAAGTCTTCGCATCTTTCTACTTCAACGCCGTGCGCGGCAGTGCGCAAGCGGGGCGGAAACCAACTACGCTATCATCCCTCGCTTTTGCCCGCAGCCGGCTTTCAGCGGCCCGAGCCGCCTAAAAAGGCGGCTGCGGCCAAGATTGGCCGCCCTCCAAGGGCTAGGTTACTGTCACCGTATTACGCGAGACTCAAATGCGGCGTCATCCGCAGAGCGGCGTGTGTCAGGGCTTGCGCTCCGACATTGCATACTTGAGACTCTGTTACGGTAAAGTACTTGCATATGCGACGACGTGACCTGTTGAAAGCCGTCGCCGTCGCCTCGGCGGGTCGCGAGCTGCGAGCCGATGTGCCGACGCATCTGTGGGGCGGCTACGATTTCGGACCGGGGCCGCGAGTCACCGGCCGCCTCAACCAAGGCCCCTTCGGCATCGAGCAGGACGAGGGGTGGTTTACGATCGCGGCGACCACGGCTTCCGAGCGCGCAGTGCCGAACTTCGGTCTCGGCTTGGTCGGCTACACGTGGGAAGAGAGCGGAGCGTCTCTGGCGGTGCGCGCAGGGCGAGAGGCGCTTGAACGCCATGTGGAAAAAATGGCGAGCCTCCCGTTCGTCGACGTTCTGTACATCCGCTGCGACTGGCGCGATGTGCAAAAACGCCCGGGACGATTGGACCTCTCTCCCGTATGGGATCTCACTCTGGACGCCGCCAAGCGGCACGGCCGCCGGGTTGCCTTTCGTGTGATGCTATCGAACACCGTCGGCCAGCCGCAGTACCTCGCCATGCCCGACTTTGTGCGCGACAAAGTTCCGGTCGTCGAAATCGGCGGCCTCCAAGAGTATGGCGCGTTCAAGTTCCGGGAACCGCGCTACGACCATCCGGAGTTTCAAAAAGCTTTTCGGGATCTGGTCGAACTGCTGGCTGCGAAGTTCGACGACAACCCCCTCATCGAATGGATCGACTTGATGCAGTACGGCTTCTGGGGCGAATCGCATACCGGAGGATTGCCCAATCCGTTTCCGGACTATTTCACCGCTGAACGGACCATGGTGTCCATGACCCAACTCCAGCTCGATTCCTTCCGCCGCGCGCAACTGGCCGTGAATACGCAGCCGGACATCAGCAATGTGGGGAACCGGGAAGTCGTCGATATGTGCGGGCGCGCGGGCGCGTGGCTGCGCACCGACAGCATACTGGTGGAGGAACCGGAACAGATCGAGTCATTCGCCAACCGGCCGGCATGGCTGGCGGCCATCCTGGAAGATGGTTACTTCCGCAAGTACGACAGCGCCGCGCCCGGGTATCTGCCGCCGGATCGCGCGGGCGTAAACATGCTCGAGGTTTACATGCTGCACGTTCTCGACGTGGGTGGCAATTACTGGTCTCTGTGGACCGAGGCCGACAATCTGGCCCGCTATCACGAGCGCTTTCCGCGCGGCTTTACCCGGCTCAGCCAGCGCATTGGATATCGCGTGAGGCCGTCTTGGATCTGGCAGCGCAAGCGATATGGGGCAAACGAGTTGGTGGTGGCCTTCGCCAATGACGGAGTGGCGGGAGTGCCGGGCGTCCTGCGGGTGCATGTGAAAACCCCTGATGGCAGGGCGATCGCCGGAGGCGCGCTCGACGCCGGCCATCCGTACGCAGGCAAGCTACGGCAAGCGGCCTTCCCGCTGCCCAGAGAACTGGAAGGCCACCCGGTGGATCTGGTCGCAGAGATCGAGACCAAGGGCGGAATTCGCCGCCCAGTGCGGTGGGCCTGTGAGCAGCCACTGGAGCCGGACGGCGCTTTGCGTGTCGATGTGAAAAAGCAGTCCGACCCGGACTGGCGCAAAGGGATTTGAACGCCGTGGCGCAGACGATCGTTGTTTGTCGTCTGCGCACTGTGGTCGAGCTCGGCAGGCCACGAAAAACGATGGCCTACCCAACAGCTATGAATAAACGTTCCATAGTGCTCCAACTTGTTGTCATGCTTGCAGCCGCGGGCCTGACGGTCCCGGCATTGGCCGCCGGGGTGCCGCCCATCTTCCCGGCGCCACGCGAATCGTCTGCTGTGGCTGGGGACTTCGTTCTGGACCAGACCAGCATCATCGCCATCCCGGCCTCTCCCTCGCCGCAGGACTTGTTCCTCGCGCGCCTGCTTGCCGAAGAACTCGGCGACCGCTTCGACTTGCACCTGAAGATCGAGCGTCTGGAGCACCTTGAGCCTGCCAGGAAGCTGATCGTCATGGGAGCCTTCTCCAGCCCCTTGGTCGCCGAGTATTGCGCCGGCCATGCCCTGAAAGTGGATGCCCGCAATCCGGGGCCTGAGGGATACATCCTTCGTACGAGCCCGGAGATCGTCGTCGTGGCGGGCAGCGATGACCGTGGCGCATTTTACGGGTTGCAGTCGCTGCGCCAGTTGGCCGTGGAGCGCGCCGGGGCCGTGCACTTCGCCGGTTACGACATCCGCGACTGGCCCACAAAACCCTTCCGCGGCTTCAAGCTCTACCTGCCGGGGCGCAGCAACATCCCCTTCTTCAAGCGCTTCGTCCGCGACAGTCTGGCGCTCTACAAATACAACACGCTGATCGTGGAAATGAACGCCTCCATGCGGCTCGAGCGGCACCCCGAACTCAACAGCGCCTGGGTTCGCTTCTCCCGCGAGACCAACTATTGGCGCCGCAACTATCCACCCGGCGCGCCGCACGACATCGAAATCAACTCCTCGCACCAGGACACCGCCGATGGCGGCTTTCTTGAGAAAGACGAAGTCGCCGATTTGGCCCGCTATGTCCGGCAGTTCCACATCGAGTTCGTTCCGGAACTGCCGTCCTTCACGCACAGCTACTACCTTTTGTCGGCGCACCCCGAACTGTCCGAGGTGCCGGGCGAACTCTGGCCCGACACTTACTGCCCTTCTAATCCCGAGAGCTACAAGCTGCTGTTCGATGTGTACGACGAGTACATCGACCTGTTGAAGCCGCGCATGGTGCATGCCGGGCACGACGAGTTGTTCCAGCCGGTCGGCCTTTGCCCCCTCTGCCGCGATAAAGACATTCGCGAACGCTACGGAGAAGACGTGCGCAAGATCCACGACTACCTTGCCGGCAAGGGCGTCAGGATGGCCATCTGGGGCGACATGCTGCTCGAAGGCGTGCGCGGCGTGGGACTTCAGAAGAAGAAGGCTCCCGACGGGTTCGCCTACAACGCCCCCGGCGGTATGACGCGCGAACAGGTCGCGAGGCTGATCCCGAAAGACATCCTGATCTTCAACTGGTTCTGGTCCGCCTCGCCTCCGGAATGGAACGCCAAACAAGCCGAGGGCTTCGAAGCGCAACTCGAAGGAATGGGATTTGAGGAAGTCTACGGCAACTTCACGCCGGGAATGGAGAACTTCGGCGCGCGGATACGCCGCAATTCGATTCTCGGCGGCGCACCCTCGGCGTGGTTTGCGACCAACGAAACCGGCTTCGGCAAGGACCTGCTGGCAGACCTGCTGAGCTGCGCCCAAGCCCTGTGGCGCGGCGACGCAATCGATGGGCGGGATCTCTCCGCTCTCGTCCAGCAGATGGCGCCGGACATCCGCATCCGTTTCCGCGGACAGCAGCCGCCCAGCCGGACCGAGCACACTATCGAGCCCGTCTCCATCGCCAACAGCTTCAACGCCAGTTTGACGGAAAAGACCCTCGGTGTGGATCTGACCGCGATGAACAACAGCACTGTCTCGCTCGGCAATATTCCGTTCGATCTCTCCGGCAGCGCGCACAAGTCGGTCGTCGTCGTGGGCACTGATGGCACAGGCAAGACCGGACTGCCGAAAGAGTCCGGTGACATCGCCATCGGCCTCGACGCCACCAGCCTGATCTTCCTCCACGCAGCCGCGCGGCCGGCGACAAACAAGGAATCCTACCGGCTCATCTACGACCCGGACGACACCGCCGACCTGCTCGGTTGGTATGAGGTGGTCTATGCCGATGGATTCGTCACCACCATTCCCATCCGCTACGGCGTAAATATTCAGGAGTGGAACTGGGCTGCACGAACCTCGGCCAAGGACTACTGCTACGCCGGCGACCCCATTGCGCTGGGCGGCGCCGGCGATAAGGCCGTGACCTTCTTTGCCTACGAATGGACAAATCCACGCCTGGGCCAGACCATTGCAAGCGTACGACTCAAGGGCACCACTGGCTTCCGCGGCGGGGATGCCGATTTCATCAATGGCTTGGGCCCCGTCATCCCGAATAACGCTGTTTATCTGAAGGCCATCAGCGCAGTCAGGAAGCGGGGGTGAGGGCAGAAGACAGAAGTCAGCCCAACCACCCGATTCCGCTGCCAATTGGAGGGCGGGCAATTTTGCCCGCAGCCGGCTTTTAGCCGGCTTGGCCGCCTGAAAGGCGGCTGCGGCCATGATTGGCCGCCCCACAACCAATTCATCCGGAATCAGCGGGATGGAAGGGGGTCACAGACCAGGAGTCAGAAGTACGGCGCCCTCGGGGAGGTTTCGATGCACGGTGAATGCGTGCTATAAATCGGCCATCATGAAGATCCCCAAAACCTCGCGCCGTACCTTTCTGGGCAGCACTGCCGGCGCGGCTGCCATCGCGACCCAGCCAGCCTGGCCGCAAGAATCCGCAAAGGCGCCGGCCAATCCCACCCTGGCGCTCGAAGATTTCGAGCCCAAGAGCATGCTGGTGGTCCCCCAGCAGCCAACGCCGCGGGCGAAATACCCGGTGATTGACGTGCACACGCACGTGTCGTCGGTTTTCGCCAGGCGGCGGGTGGCGGGCTCGCCGGAGATGCAGAAGGCCTTCGGGCAAGTCGATGCGATCGCGGGCTGGATGGATACGCTCAACATTCGCACCATGGTCAACTTGACGGGCGGCTTCGGCGATCTTCTGAAACAGAACGTCAGAGACTTGCAAGAGCGCTACAAGGGCCGGTTCTTCAACTGCGTCGAACCTGCTTACGACCGCTTCCGCGAACCCAACTTCCCGCAATGGCAGGCGGATGAAATCGCGCGGGGCAAACAGGCCGGCGCCGTGGGTGTCAAGGTTCTGAAGACGCTCGGACTGTACCTTCGCGAGAACGTCAAAACAGGGCCGCTGGTCAAAATCGACGATCCGCGCTTCGACCCCATGTGGGACGCCGCGGGGCAATTGAACCTTCCCGTGTTCATTCACACCTCGGATCCGGACGCCTTCTTCACGCCCATCGATCGCTTCAACGAACGCTGGGAAGAGCTGGGCCATCATCCTGATTGGTCCTTCTATGGGAAGGACTATCCGCCGAAAGCAGAGTTGCTGGCGGCGCGCAATCGCGTGATCGCGCGGCATCCGAAGACTACGTTCGTGGGATTGCACGTTGCCAATCATCCCGAGAATCTCGATGAGGTTTCCGGTTGGCTCGACGACTTCCCCAACCTGCACGTGGAGACGGCGGCCCGCTTGGGAGAACTCGGCCGCCAGCCACGGCGCGCGCGCGCTTTCTTTGAGAAATATCAGGACCGCATCATGTTTGGAACCGATGCGGCGCCGAGCGAGGCGGACACGCCGCAACAAGACTTGAAGCCGGCCATGTATCAGATCTACTTCCGCTGGCTGGAGACGCTGGACGAATACTTCGACTACGCGCCCAGCATCAGGCCGCCGCAGGGGCGCTGGAGGATTTATGGGATCGGCCTGCCCGACCCGATCTTGAAGAAGGTGTACCACGACAACGCCGCCCGCCTGCTCGGTTGGGGGTGACGCAGTGTGCCAGATCCCTGGACTGCGGCGGGCTCTCAAGTCAAGGCCACCCGGCTCTGGCGCGCCGTGGGACGCTGTTTCAGGCCGAGGGTCTCATAAGGCAGAGACATTGCGCGTGGCCTGTCGGCGCGGTCCGCATAGTTGGTGATCTGCCGCCTGCGCCACCCAACCAAGACCTACCCGGGGTTACGGGTTGAGCGCTACCCTCAGCATCGAAACTCTGCCGGCTAGCCCCGCTATTGCGGGTGGCGTTTGACTGTTCCGGCCGAGCCCGCGGTGCCGGCGCGATGTCTTCGTTCTGGAGGCGCGGCGATGGTCCTCAAATGGTCCACAAAGTCAAGGTCCTTTTGGATGCCCTCGATCATCGCAGGGTCTGTTGTCAGGGAAAGGGCACGGCGCAGATCCTGCTCGGCCGACCCTAGGAATCTCCTGCAATCCTCCCAAGCTCGCCGCTTGGTTTGAGCAGGCAGATCCTTCCGCTTGCCGGTCTGGGTACAATGCTTCGCCTGTCCGATGAAAGCGTTCCCTCGAATTCGGAGGATTGATGCGTTGTTCTTCAAGTCGGCATGCTCCTCCATTTGCGTTTTGAGGAACTTGAGCACAGATGAATCGTCACCGGATCTACTCAAGCCGATAGCGACTTGACGAACTTCGCGCTCGGCGATGCGCCCCTTGGATGCCTCGAGGTACAGTCGCCTCGCGAGGGAAAGGTCTTCGCGGGACGGTGTATCTGCGAGGGTTAGCGCGTCCGCCAGTTGAGTGAGGACCAGTGGCGGAAGGCTGCTAAGCTGACCTTCGTGTTTGGCGAGAAACTCACGTACGAGACCCGCCGAGTTCAATGCCCGCTGCACTTCGGCGAATAACTGAATGGTGCGTAGGTTCATTGAGTCTTGCGCAAGCAGGCCGAGGACAGCTTTCTGCGCACGCTCAAATTCGCCCAAGGATATCGCTTCTTCGATGGAGCGATGTTCTCGTGCTAGGGCGTGCCGAGGATGCGCGGGAAGTATGCAGACAACTCGCACCTCATTTACCTGGAATTGAGGAGGAGGGCAGCCCTCCTCCCGCATGGAGCGTAATATGGTTGGAATGCCTTGCCCCTCAGCCTGAGCCAGCTGAAGCCGGCTTAGGAACCAGGCAAGGCTTTGATTCCTCCACTTTGCTGGCGCGCGTCCCTGCCGGAGTTCCTCGACGGAAATGCCAGTCGGAACAGAACCCGGCGAAAGAACCTCGACCCGATCAGAGAACACGGTTATTCGCGCCGGCTCGACGATCTCGTAATCTCTGTGGGCCAGAGCATTGATTGTTGCTTCATGTAGCGCCTGCGGTGGATACTTCACGGCATTCGGCGCTGCACGATTGGTCTTGTCGAATGCGACATAGGATTGGACATCAAGCAACTCAATCAAGCGGCGGGCTTGGTCTATTAAAGTACCAGCGAGTTCACTTCGCTCCGCATGCGGTTCAGAACGGTCGACGCCGGGGTATACAGAGAACAGCGAGTAAGCACCGCTAATATGAGTCTGCACGTTGCGCCCGAACAGAAGCATTGCAAAATTGCGGGGTTTCAGGTTTCCCGTGAGGGCTTCTCGAACGCAAAGAGGTGGAACAAATGGACTCAAGGATTTACTTTCCGACACATATTCATCTATTCCTCGATCCGGATGAAACACACCCATGCGCTGGAGGGCATCCCGAAGCGCCAGCAAGTCAAGATCATTGATCGTCGCTGTGGCACAGACACGCCTATCCCACTCTTCCTGTACTCCTTTCCGAACTAGGAGCTCTCTAAGGATGCCATTCCTTGCTTCTCGCGTTTCTCGACTAATTCGGACATAGTATTTGCCTGCTTGCTCTCGTCGGCGAAATAGATGCGCTGAACGGGTTGACGGCATGATGAACACCAATACGCGCCGATCGGGGCTTTCCGCGGGTAGTTCTTCAACGAGCGGAGCGATTGATGGCGATACACGATCTCTACAAGCCGTCAGGACCTTGCCTTCCACTTCCTTCAACCGCGCCGCAGACAGGCCAACGATGGCGACTTGAGGAAATCCGTGCTCGTCCTTTTCCTCTCTGGCGCCGCAGGCCACGTATCCCCCACCAAGATTAGACCAATCATTGGCAAAGGCCGAGAGGGTCTCCGCGACGTCATCGGGATCGGCAACATTCTCTTTCCATTCGACTTGATCGCTCTCCCTCACAGAAAGCGTCTTGAGATCAAGCTGTTCCATTATGAAGTCCACACATCGCAATATCGAATAACGAGGGGCCTTTCACTCCTAGTATGGCACTACTTTGGATCATGCTCGCCCCAACTTGAGCCGGCGGCACCCCGAGTTCAGGGCATGCCACGTTGAGACCCAACCGCTCAACCCGAACTTCAGAACGGTTCGCCTTTCGCATCCGTGTTGGCGCTGCCTCGTCTATGCTTCCACTTGGTTGTGTCGCCTACACGCGGAAGCGCTGACCGCCGAAACCCTTCCGAAACCGCAGCGCTTATGGGCCGAGGACCTGCACCACAAATATCACCGTGCCGCGATGGATCCCAGGTCGTACCAACCATCCTGGCCGCGGCCTTCGATGCCCAGCCGGATGGCGGGTTGGCGGGTGCGCGGGTCCAATAGCGCCACGCGCAGACGGTATTCGCCGGTTTTCAGGCGAGGCACGTCGATGTCTTCCTCCACCACCGCATCGCCCGGCAGCCACTTGCGCACATCGGCGGGGACGTCCACTGCTGCCTGCGCGCCGGCAGACGCAAACGCCAGGGCGAGCGAATAAGGGCGATATGCCGGGGCCACACCCGAGTTCACCCACCACATCTTGACGGGCGCGGCGCTGCCGCTTCTTACCGATCCGGGATACTCGATGCGCCGCAACTCCAGGCGGTATCCCATCTTCCGTTCGAACTCTTCGAAAGCTGCAGCGAACTCGGGCGGGATCGCGCTCGACTTGATGTTTACCGAAGTCACGTGCCAGCGCAGCGCCTCGCCGAGGATATACTGCACGTCCCAGCCCTGCTCTTTCCAGTAGCCTGGCACCCAGCAAGTCTCGAGCGATACCGGGCCGTGTTTCCATACATCCTGAATCCCTGTGCGCGCGATCTGCTCGGGATAGAAGTCCAGCATGTGGGCCCACTTCGGCCGCAGGTCGCCGAGGCAGTCGAGCCGCCAGCCAGCGCCGCGTCCGGTGCCATAAGCCAGCGCCTGCGGCTCATCGAAGTTCATCAGCAGCCGCGTTGCCGGAAAGGCATCGAACCAGATGTCGATCAGCTTCTTCTGATACGGGAAGGCCGGCATGAAGTCGCTCCAGCCTTCGCCCCAGTAGCCGACCGAGGAGATGTCCACCGTATCCAGATCCGGATGGCCGTCAAAGCGCCGCCCGGCTTGCTTCACCAGATCGCCCCAGAACTTGAGATACAGCGGATCGCTGAAATCCGGCTCCCAGATTGGGGCGCCGGCGGCGTTGGCGCGCCTGGCGCCCGACTTCTGATACCACAACGGCAGCGGATGCTTCTGGTCGTAGGGCATCAGGCGTATCGCAAGCGTCTGGCCGTGCCGGTGGGCTTCCGCCAGCGCGTTCTCTATGATGTCCCATCGCACATGGCCCTGTTCCGGCTCCAGAGCTTCCCAGAACCAGCGGCAATAGGCGATGGTCGAGGCGGGAAACTCCGGCTTCGCGGCGGCGGCCAGCGGACCCCTGGGCCCCTCTTCCGACCATTTCAGTGCGGAGTTCAGGGCATCGCCGTTGTAGCGCTGAAACGTCTGAATGCCCATCCCCGGATTCGCCAGCACATCGTGGATCAGCTTGGGATGCACCACCACAGTCTGCGCCGCCGCGGCGGATGCGAACCAGAGAACCGTGCTGAGCTTTGGCATGGCTTACCTTCCCGGCTGCGGCGTTCCTGGTTGCAACTGCGGTGTCATGATATCGACTGGCTGATCCGCGCCGTCCACCCGACCGTTCCACACGCTCCCGCCAAAAGTCGCGATGTAAACCTTCGCCGGATCTTCCGGGTCGGGAATCACGCGGTGGCCCCACTTGAAGTTGAAGCCCGGGATGCGCGTCCAGTGCTCGCCGCGATCAGTCGAGCGCCACGCCGAGGATTCGAATCCTGCCGCATAAAGCAGGTCGGGCTTGCGCGGATCGATGGTCACATCATAGACGTGGCGGTCGCGATCAAGCACCGCTCGCCAGCTCATTCCACCATCGGCGGTGAGGTAAATACCTCCGCCCTCGCCGTGCGTACCGGTGGCGCGCGCCCACGCGGCGAGATACATCCGCCGCGGATCGCGCGGATCGATGGCCAGCCCGTTCGGCCCGTTGACGCCAGCCGGCAGCGGCACAGGTGACCACGTTTCCGCGCCATCCAAGGATTTGTAGAGGGCGCCATCGCCGGCATCGCCAATGCTGCCATTCTCGCTGCGGCGGGCCAGCAACACATACAGAGTTCCGTCCGCGGCCTGCGCCAGCCGCCACGCGAACGGATCCTTCTGCGTGATGCCGGTGTTCTTCGCCTGCCAGGTCTGGCCGCCGTCGGCGCTCTTATAGACGCCGCGGCCGAATGCCGCCACATACAGCACGCGCGCGTTTTTGGGGCTCCGCCGGTCCAGCAGGATGTGCGTGGGCGCAGTCTCCGGCATGCCGGTATTCGAGATCTTCCACGTGCGGCCGCCGTCTTCGCTGCGGCACACACCGCCCTTGTACGACAACACGGACGCGCGCCGCCACATCTTGGGCCGCGGCAGATCGTGCGTGTAGCTCATGACGCCCCACATGCGCCCGCGGACATCCGGATCGAATTCGACCCAGTAGGTCGTATTGGTCCATTCACGCGGCACGCCGTCCACCGAGCGCGTCCAGGAGCGGCCGCTGTCTTCGCTGCGGAAGAGTCCAATATCCGTGTAGGTAATGAACCAGCGCTTGGGATCGAACGGATCGAAATGAATGCCGTAGTTGGTAGTCACGTCGAGACCCGTGGTAGTCCAATCTCCGCCCGGCGCGCGCCTGCTGTATACCCCGTCCCAAGTTGCGCCACCGTCGACAGTGCGCATGGTTCGGCCGAAATCCGTTCCGTAGCACATCTTCGGATCCTGATCGGCGACACCCAGCGCCAGCGGATTCTCACCCCAATCGGATCCCAGGCTCTCGGTGATCCAGGCGTCGTGCACGTTCGGCGCGGCCTTGTCCGCCTCTTTCCAGACTAGGCTCCACGTGCTGCCCGTGTCGTTGGTGCGGGCCACGCCGAGCCAAGTCCTGCCGTCGAGTTTCAGTTGCCCGTATGAGAGATAAGCCGTTTCCGGATGGTTCAGGCTGGTAGCCACGGCTCGCATTGCAGCTCTGCCCGGCAGTTGGATCGCGATCCACGACGCGCCGCCATCCCGCGAGACGAATGCACCCCGCTCCGATACGCCATAAAACAGCGGAGCGCCAGTCGCCGGAAACCCGCCCGAGATATCCGTGAAAGTGATACCTGCCGTCGCCGGATGCGTCGCTACCTGGCCGCCAAGCACTTCCGCCACGCCATGCGGGCCGGCGCTGAAAACCGTTCCCCCACGCGCCCAGATGCGCCGTGGAGCTTCCGGCAAGCGCGCCTGCTCGCGCCACGTTGCGCCGGAATCGTGTGATACGAACAATGCCGCGCTCCGCCCCTGGCGGCCCGCTGCGAAGAGCGTTCGCGAGTCCTTCGGGTCGATTGCCAGCGCCACGATTTCTCCCAGCGGGTCAGGCGTCGCGATAATCTGCTCGTCGGCATGATCGGAGTTCATCTGGACAGCCTGAATCGCCGTAGGTTTGGGCCAGACCAAGCCCCAGGATTCCCCGTCATCCGTGCTGCGCCACAATCCGTGGACTCCCGCATAGATCGTTTTGGCCTGTCCCGGATCGAACACGAAGAATCGTACCGTCCCCCGCAAATTGAACATGCGCCACGAACTGCCGCCATCGTGTGTGATGTAGGCGCCGGTCATATCGCACGACACCAGCACGGTCCGGGAGTCGTGCGGGCTGATGGTGGGATTGAACATGGCGCCGCCTCCACCGGGTCCGATCACGCGGAAGTCGCCGGGACGGGCGGCTGTGGCCGTCGAAGCCAGGGTCAGGAGCGCCACGGCGAGCGCCTTGATGCGGGTCATAACTTGTTTCTTGGCATGAGCGGCAACCGGCTTATCGAATCTTGCCTTCCACAAACGGCACCTCCCACACTTTTTCGTGATGGATGGGACCGTGTCCGAAATATCCATCCTCACCGAACAACTCTCCGTGGTCCGCCGTAATCGTGATGTAGGTGTTCTTGGGAACCACATCGAACAACTCCTCCACTACCTTGTCCAGATAACCGACGGCCCGGACCTGACGCTTCCGAAGCTCTTCCATCTTGGCATCGTCGAAAAACTTTTCTTTGCTCTTCCTCAGCTTGCCGCCAACCACCAGGTCGTCAAGGTGCTTGAATACTCCGTGCACGCCACTGATGCGCGGCCATTCGTCCTCGGGCTCGTCCGGCAAGGCGTAAGGGTAGTGCGTCTCGCCGACATTCAACAGGTAAAACGAAGGCCGGTCGGCGGAGAACTTGAGCTGCCTCACCATCGCGCGCATGTCGTTATGTTGGTCCATCAGCTTGTAGCTGTCGAATCCCTGGTTCAGCACTGTCTTGGGATTGAGCACGGGCAGGGAAACCATGGCATGCGTGCGGTATCCCAGGGTCTCGTTCAGGAATACCGGCAAGTAGAGGCGCGGCACGAGGGACCTGAACTGAATGTCACGGCAGCCCAGACGCTCGTTGAATTGCAGGAAATCCTTCTTATAGTATTCCGACGCGTACACGTGCTTCGGGCTCAGGTGGGGCATCAGTCCGATGAGCAGATTGTAGTGCGAAGGCGAAGTCCAGGACGCGTACGACCAGCGGCGCTCGACCTTGCCGAGCTTCTTCATTGTCTTCGGCCGGGCGCGCATAAACGAGTCGTAGCGGCAACTGTCGAAGACCACCAGGATGTAGTTATTTGGCATAATCTATGCAAACGCCATCCGGCCTATTTGCTTCTCGTTCGTAGGGCGCTTTCCGCGCCTCCGCCCGGCTGGCAGGCCATCGGCCGCGGCCGGAAAACGCGCGAGCGCCAGATGGACTTGCGCCGGTGCGCGCAATGCGAACGCGCTGAGCAACCCACATGCGGCTTGCATGGCCCGAGTATATCGCATAGGCGCCAGCCCGGGAAGGAAACTGCCCGGCCCGGAGCGTGCGCGGATGGACAAGGCGCTCGCCCCGGGGTGACCAAAGTAGACGGCCATCTGTCGAACCAGACCACCGGGCTGTGTGGCGGCGGGTGAATGCCAAGCCAGGGTTGCGATCCTTCCACGGAGCGTGCCGGACAGTCCGAAAACCGGGGGCGCCACACGAATTCCGTCAAGTATACCGGAAAAATACCGGAAAACCTGTTATTGTTCATTGTGATGGGAAGCCCTGGCAGTCCGCGGCGGAACCCCCCGAATTTCGGGAGCGCAGTTGAGGGTACCGCCACGTAGAGCCGATGGTGCACAACGGCCAGGAACTGCTCAGCAGCGGAATCGGAGATCGCTTAGGTGAGCGGAACGCCCGTCCGTATCCATCGGTAGTTCGGGCGAAGGGAGATTAATTATGAAGCGTAGACTGTACTCGCTTTCGGTGCTTTTGATTGCGCTCCTGTGCTTGGCCGCTTCGGCTTTCGCACAGGGCGATCGCGGCAGCATCACAGGCCAAATCACGGACGCCACCGGCGCTGTGGTTCCCAATGTAGAAGTAACGGCCACGCATTTGACAACCAACACTGTTTCCAAGGCCGTCAGCACGTCGTCCGGCGTGTACCACATTGAATACTTGCAGCCCGGCGATTACAGGATCTCGGCCGGCTTGTCGGGATTCAAGACCGCGGTCGTGGGGCCGGTGACGGTCTCCGTGGCGTCGGTTGTGACGGCGGACATAAAATTGCAACTGGGCGCCGCCACCGAGAGCATCACCGTGAGCGCCGATGCCCCCAGGTTGGAATCGTCCAGCTCGGAACTCGGCTACAGCGTCTCCGCCACGGATTACCACGAGTGGGCGATCAGCAGCGACGACGACGGCCAACGCCAGATTGGAAACTTCATCTTCAATGTTCTGCCAGGGACCGCCGGCGATACGTACCTGGGTAGCATCAACGGCTCACCCACCGGCTCGCACGAGGTCTACATCGAAGGCATCTCGATCGGGCGCGCCGACATCTCCGGCAGCTCGTCCGAGTTCCAACCCAGCGTGGACGCCATCAGCGAATTCCGCCTGCAAACCGGAAGTCTGAATGCATCCTACGGCGGCGGCTTGACCGCGGTTGCGAACTACAACGTCAAGTCCGGCACCAATGAACTGCACGGCACCGCCTACGAGTATTTCATCAACGACGACCTGGACGCCAACACCTTCGATAACAATGCTTTGGGCGCCGCGAAGTCGCCGTTCAAGCAAAACAGCTTCGGCACCGCCGTAGGGGGCCCACTCTGGGTGCCAAAGGTGTATAACGGCAAGAACCGGAGCTTCTGGTTTTTCAGTTACGAAGGCGACCGCAAGCGCAATGGCCAGATTAGCGGGTATCGGACGGTGCCTACCGCGGCCTTCAAGACGGGCGATTTCTCGGCGCTGCCCCAGGCGATCTTCGACCCCAGCAGCACCGTCCAAAATCCGGATGGCAGCGCTTCGCGCACTCCTTTTCCCGGAAACATCATTCCTTCGACCGACATCAGCACCGTCTCGGCGAATATGATCAAGCTGGCGCCGACCCCGGACCCGACTCTGCCGGGCTTTGTCAACAACCTCCGCGGAATTAGCAACCAACCGGTATTCGACCTGAACACCTACACCGGGAAATTCGACCAGACCATCACCGATAAGCAGAAGTTGTCGTTCTACTGGAGCGACAACGCCCGGATTCGTTATAACGGCGGCGGCAAGGGATATGCGCCGGTGCCGGGAGACGGCAGCTCGACTTTTGCCTTGCAGTCCGTTTACGGCACGATGATCCGTCTCGGGTATGACTGGACCATCACTCCGACCCTGCTCAACCACTTCGCCGGCGGCTACAACAACTTCGACAACGACCACGTATCCTCCTCGTACGGCCAGAATTGGCCGACCAAGCTCAGCCTGAACGGTGTCCAGGATCTCACGTTCCCGGACGTCACTTTCAGCGGGACAACCGCGCAAGGCGGCTCCATCACCCAGATGGGGAACAACACTTACGGTGACTCGCCGAACGGCAGCTACATCTTTGCCAACGACACCACCTGGATACACGGCGCCCACGCGATCAAGTGGGGCGTTGAGGTCCGGAAGTACTTCTACGTTGAGCCCTGGAACTCGGGCGCCTCGGGCAGCTTCAGCTTCCGTGCCGCCGAGACTGCCGACCCGAACAATCTGGGCACTACCGGCTATTCATTTGCCAGTTTCATGTTGGGTGACGTGGGCAGTGCCAGTCTGCCCGTGCAGTACATCAAGACCACCAAGACCGATACCTGGAACCCCGCCTTTTACGTGGCCGACGACTGGAAGGTGAGCAAACGTCTCACGCTCAATCTCGGCTTGCGCTGGGACATCGTAGGAGGGGAATTTGAAACTCACGGCATCTCCTCAACCTTCAGCCCCACCACGGCCAATCCTGGCGCCGGAGGCTACCCCGGGGCGTTGACTTTCCTGAGCGATACGGGCCGCAAGTCCTGGCAGAATACTTATTACGGCGAGTTCGGCCCGCGTGCCGGGTTCGCTTATGCACTCAGCCAGAAATTCGTGTTGCGTGGCGGCTACGGTCTGATGTATTCGCCGCCGATTGCCAATTCCTTTGGAGAGGCCACCGTCGACGGCTACAACGGCAACAACGCCTTCGCTCCCACAGTCATGAATTCGGTGTTTAACTGGGATGGCGGCTATCCGGCTTATTCGTTTGCGCTGCCGGATAAGGATCCGACGCTGGATAACGGAAGCTCTATCTCATACACCGGCCGAAACTCGGCCAAGCAACCCTACGCGCAAAACTACACCTTTGGCATTCAGTACCTGCTCAAGCAATCGACGGTCATCCAGGCCAACTACGTCGGCGACCGGGGCAGCCGGTTGAGCGCGGGCAACTTCGCGAACATGAACCAGCTCAATCCGAACTACCTGTCCCTGGGCGATACGCTGCTGAACAACTGCGGGCCGACATCCTGCGCCCCAAATATCCCGCTGCCCTACGCCGGCTTTTCTGGCACCGTCGCACAAGCCCTGCTGCCCTATCCGCAATACGCGGGCGGCGGGGTGGTCAATCACTTCGCCTATGTCGGGAAATCCAGCTACAACGCGCTGCAAGTGATGGCCACGCACCGCCTCAACAAAGGGCTCGGGTTCGTGATCAGCTATGCGTTCCAGAAGACCCTCACTAACACCGATAGCGCCAACATCTACTACGGCGGAACTTCCCAGGACGTTTATAACCGGGGGCTGGAGAAATCGGTGGCGGCCTTCGACCATCCCCAGCAATTGCGTCTGACCTGGATTTACGAGTTACCCTTCGGCAAAGGCCGGCCGTTGCTGAACAGGGGCGGGGCGGTGAACCAAATTATCGGCGGCTGGACCGTTACGGCCAACCAGCAGTACTATTCCGGCGATCCGCTTTCGGTCGGCACGAGTATCGATACCAGCTCGTATATGTTCAATGGCACCATACGAGCCGACGTGGTGCCCGGTCAGCCGCTGAAACAAGTCAGCGGGAATCTCGACTATGCCACCGGAACCGGCATGCAGTACCTCAACCCGAACGCCTTCGTAAACCCACCGACGACGGCGAATGGCGTAGTGTTAGCGCTGGGCAACTCTCCGCGCTACTTCGGAAGCCTGAGAGGCCCTTACTATGCAACGGAGAACTTTGGCATATTCAAACGCTTCCCGTTCGGCGAGGGCAGGTATATCGAGTTCCGGTGCGACGCGTTTAATGCCTTCAATCGAGCCGGGCTCGGCAACCCCGATACCACAGTCGGCGACCCGCAGTTCGGCCAGATCCTGAGTCCCCAGCAGGATGCCCTGAATGGCCCGCGAGAGATTCAATTGGCACTGCGCGTGACGTTCTAATTGCGCGTCAAATGCGTTGAGCGGAGCGCGTCCCCACAGGGGCGCGTTCCGCCTTTTCTTTTCGGATGTATCCTTAGGTATCCATGTCTCGCCGTGTGTCCCTTCGCCTGAGTGCGCTGTTGTGCTCTTTGTGCGCTCTCGGCGCGATGGTCTCCTGCCAACGCCCACGCGAACCGGCTCCCCAGTCCTGGCACCCGTACAACGTCTTGGTGATCACCATCGACACGCTTCGTCCCGATCATTTGCATTGTTATGGCTACGACAAGATTCAAACCCCCACTCTGGACGGCATCGCGCATAACGGTGTACTGTTCGAGAACGGCGTGACCCAGACCCCGCTAACTCCGCCTTCGCATGCCAGCATCTTCACCGGGCTCAACCCTCCCAACCACAAAGTGCGGGATACCGGAGGATTCATCCTGTCTCCGTCCACGCCGACTCTCGCCAGCCTTCTGCAGGAGAAGGGTTGGGACACGGCTGCCTTCGTCAGCTCGGCAGTGCTGAAAAAGCGGTTTGGATTCGATCGCGGTTTCGCCGTTTACGACGACCAGATGCCGCGGCCGGGTAATCGACAGGAATTCCTGGAGGACGCCGAACGCCGCGCCGGCGACACAGTGGACCGGGCCGTCGCGTGGCTGGACGGCCGGAGCGACAAGCCCTTTTTCCTGTGGGTGCACCTCTACGACCCGCACACTCCCTACGATCCGCCGTCTCCCTTCCGCGAGCAGTACAAGGACCGCCCTTACGACGGCGAGATCGCCTACGCCGATCGCGAACTGGGACGCCTGATGGAGAGCCTCGGGCGCAAATCGCCGCCGGAAAAGACAATCGTGGCCGTGCTCTCGGACCACGGTGAGAGCCTGGGCGAACACGGGGAATTCTCCCATGGGGTGTTCCTTTACGATGCGACGCTGCGCATTGCGTTCCTGCTCTCCGGCCCGAGAGTTCCGTCCGGGTTACGGGTGACGCCGCAAGCCCGGACCATCGATCTCCTGCCCACCATCCTGGAGTTGATGGGCAGTCCGCCGCCGGCGGGTGTCGATGGCGCCAGCCTCGTCCCGCTATTCAGCGGCAAGGACGCCGGCACGGCCGTTTCGTACGCCGAAACGCTGTTTCCAAAAATCAATATGGGATGGGCCGAGTTGCGCGCCATCCGCACCAATCAATGGAAGTATATTCGGGCGCCGCGGCCGGAGCTTTACGATCTCAGCCGGGATCCGAAGGAAACCAACAACGTCCTGGCGGAGCATCCCTACGAGGTTCGCAAACTGGAAGCGCAACTTGTCGCGGCCAGCCGCGCGGCGGGTTCGGAGAAGGTCGAGACGACCCCCATGGATGAGCGCACGCTGGCGCAATTGAAATCCCTGGGGTACACGTCGGGCTTTACCTCGCGCTCTTACAGTCTGAACGGCCAGGGGGCCGATCCCAAGGATCGCGTGGGCATCCTGAAGCTGATGGACGCCGCCGAGCAACCGCAATCCGGGCTCTCCGCACCGCGCCGGATCGAGTTACTGCAGCAGGCGGTTCGCATGGATCCCTCCAACCCGCTGCTGTACCATTCTCTGGGCGCGAAATTGGAGAAGTCGGGCCGGTTTGACGACGCCATGAAGCTGTACCGGGCGGCGCTCAAAAACGGCGTCGACAACGGGCGGCTGCGCTCGCGCCTGGGCGATTTGCTGGTGCGCGCAGGAAAGAAAGCGGAAGCGATCCCCGAATACGAGCAGTCGGTCCGGATGAATCCCGCCGACGTGGCGACCGAAGCCAATCTGGGCACGGCTTACCTGGAGCTGGGGCGGCTGGCTGATGCGGAGCGTGTCCTGAAGGGCATCGTGGCCATTGAACCGTCCAACGCCGCCGCGCAGAACGGGCTCGGCGTGCTCGAAATCCAACGCAACAATGGGACCGCCGCACGCGGCTATTTCGAAAAGGCGGTAGAACTCGATCCGGACCTGGTGGAGGCGTATCTGAATCTGGGCCTGCTTTACAAGATGGTGGGCGAGAACGCGCGGGCGCGCACCAGCTTCGAACAGTTTTTGGCGAAAGCGCCGCCCCGGCAATATCAGGCCGAGATCCCCAAGGTGCGCGAGGCGTTAGCCGAGCTGAAATGATGAAAAGAATTCTCGCTATTCTTGCGCTGCTGGCCATTGGCGGCGCGCTGTTCGCCTGGGCCGGCAAGAAGATCTATCCCGACCGCTGGGTCTATGTGAGCCGGTCCTTTGGTTCGGACCGCGATGTGGAAGACATACGGAATATCGCACGCACCGCGTCGGAGCACGGTCTGACCGGCATCGTTTTGGCGGGCATGGACCGGATCAGCCTGGGCACGCCCGCATACTATGACCGGCTGAAGCAGGTGAAGGAAATAGCAGACAGCGATCGTCTCGAGATCGTCCCAATGGGATTCGGCACCGGCTACGGTGGCGCGATCCTGAGCCACGACAAGAATCTGGCCGAGGGCATGCTCGTGAAAGGCGCGCTATTCGTGGCCGGCCAAACCGAGGCACGCTTCCACGCCGATTCGCCCGCGCGGCTGCTCAATGGCGGCTTTGAAGAATTCAGCGGCAACACCATCAAGCACTTTTCGACCCAGGACCAGCCGGGCGTAAAAACATTTGTGGACACCCATGTTTTCCACTCGGGAAAGGCGTCCTTGCGAATCGAAAACTTCGGCGGCGCCCAAGAAGAGAACGTGCGCCTGGCGCAGCAGATCCGGGTCACGCCGAACCGGTGCTATCGCGTCCGGGCCTGGGTGAAGACGGAAGGCGCGGCGCCGGCATCGCTGTTCAGTATCAAGGCCTATACGGCGGACCATCGCGACCTGAGCCCTTTCGAGCCGCGCCTCGGCGCCACATCGGATTGGACGCAGGTCTCGACGGCGTTCAATAGCTGGTATGCCGACCGCATCGATCTGAACGTCGGCGTTTTCGAAGGGCTCGCAGGCAAGGTCTGGGTTGACGACGTGGAACTGGAAGAAGTTGGCCTGACGAATGTAATCCGCCGCGACGGCGCACCACTGGAGGTGCGCGACGACAAGACCCAAACCGTGTACCAGGACGGCCGCGACTTCGCTGCGATATCGGATCCCTTACTGGATTTCAAATGGACCCACGAGATGCCAGTCATTCACCTGCTGCCGGGCGGTCGAATTCGGAGCGGCACGCGGCTGCGAGTGGACTATTATCACGGCACCACCATTTACAACGACCAGGTTTCGGCATGTCCCTCCGAACCGAAGGTTTACGAGATCTGGAAACAGCAGTTTCCGCTCATCGAAAAGTACTTCGCGCCCAAGCGCTACTTTCTTTCCGTGGATGAGGTCCGGTTGTTCAACCGCTGCGACCGGTGCCGGCGGCGGCACATGGCAGCCGCGGCCATCTTGGGAGACACGATTACAAGTTTGTATGGCCAGATACGCGCCGTCAATCCCACGGCCGAGGTGCTGGTGTGGTCCGATATGTTCGACCCAAATCACAACTCCAAGTCACAGTATTACCTGGTGGACGGCGCATTGACCGACACCTGGGAATACCTGCCCAAGGATGTCGGAGTAG
This sequence comes from Bryobacterales bacterium, assembly GCA_003166475.1. Taxonomy (GTDB): domain Bacteria; phylum Acidobacteriota; class Terriglobia; order Bryobacterales; family Bryobacteraceae; genus Bog-159. Next base: position 52,800 of record PMVV01000070.1, read on the forward strand.
TTTGCTGGTACTACGAAAAGCGGCGCGAAAGCCTGGAATTCTTTTCGTCGCGCGGATTCAAAACCATTGCGGGCGCGTACTATGACGCCGACGACTTAAAGAACCCCGAAGGCTGGCTGGAGGCCCTGGACGCCGTTCCGGGGGCGGCCGGCATCATGTACACTACTTGGTCGGACAAATACGAGCTGTTGCCAGGATTTGGCGATCTGGTTTCGCGGCGGCGGTGAGATGCGCGCTGGCGCGCGCTGGCGGCCTGAGAGGCCGCCGCAGGCTGAGAGCCTGCCCCACAAATGGGATCCATGAAGCACGTACTTGTGTTAGTCGCGATGGTCACTGGCTGTCTGATGAGCGCTGAGACGCCTGGTAGAACCCGGGAGAACTTCAATTCCGGATGGCTGTTTCAGCGGCAATCGCATGGCACCGGCGAACTCGGATCGTTTGAGCGCGAGAATGGTCTGGCCGGCGATATCGAGCCGCGTTTCCGGGATGCGATGAATCCCGCCTACGACGATTCCCAATGGCAGCCGGTGAGTCTGCCGCATACCTGGAACGCGCATGACGCGGCCGGCGAAAAACCCGGATACTGGCGCGGTATCGGCTGGTACCGGAAACACTTTCGGATGGACGAGTGGTCCACGGACAAAAGGGCTTTCCTGGAGTTCGAGGGCGCCAACCAAGTGGCCGAGTTCTGGCTCAACGGCGCTTACCTGGGCCGGCACAATGGCGGTTATACCGGCTTTGAATTCGACATCACAGATCACCTGCGGCCCGCGGCGGACAATGTTCTCACCGCGAAGGTGGACAATCTGTTTCATGACACCATCCCGCCCACGGTGAAAACAGATTACTGCTTTTACGGCGGGATCTACAGGAATGTCTGGCTACGCATCACCGATCCGATCTACGTCTCAAGCGTCGTTTGGAAGACTCCGTCGGTGAGCCGCGAATCCGCCGAATTAGCGCTGACCGCGGAGGTTAGAAACACCACGCCCCAGGCCCGGCAGTTGACCGTGGTGCACGAGATCGTCGATCCGCAGGGTCGCGTGGTTCGCTCGATCTCCGCGCCGGTAGCGCTGGCCGCGAACACGACGGCATCCGTCGCCGCGGTTGATACTGTGGAACGGCCGCTGTTGTGGTCTCCCGATTCGCCGAGCCTATATGGCATTCGGACAACCCTTCGCGACGGCTCCGCCACGATCGATGCCGTCCGGAATCCGCTCGGGTTCCGCTGGTTCAAGTTCGACCCGCAGCGAGGCTTCTTCCTGAACGGCCAGCGCGTCCAGATTCAGGGTACGAACTGGCACCAGTCCTACCCGGGAATGGGGAACGCGCTTCCGAATTCACGGCACGTTAAGGATATGGAGCTGATCCGGGAGATGGGCGCGAACTTTTGGCGGACCTCGCATTATCCGCACGCTCCGGCCACGATGGAGGCGTCGGACCGGCTGGGCCTGATGGTTTGGGAAGAACTGCCGGTCAACAAGGAAATCGGAGACCCCGACGAGTACATCGGCAATGTGTCCCGGATGGCGGAGGAGATGATCGCCCGTGACCGCAATCATCCCTCGGTCGTCTTGTGGGGAATTGCGGGCGAGGTGAATGCATCCAGGCAGGTCTCCCTTAAGGTGGTGGATGCGGTTGTCCGGCTCTATCGCAAGCTCGATCCCACACGGCCGGTGGTCATGCATGAACCGCGCGGAGAGGAGATCGAAGCGCTGGTGGACGTGGTTGGCCTGGGCGTGGGCAAAGAGACCGACGCGAAACACAGGGCGCACCCGGACCGGAGTTTCATGGTCGGCGAGTACAGCGTTGCGCTGAGCGGCCGCGGCATCTACGGCATGGGTCCGGACAGTGAAGATCTGGCCTGCGAACGGCACGAAGCGTACCTGGCGGAGCTGAACCGAAGGACGTGGATGGCCGGCGGATGCATCTGGCACCAATTCGATTTCGAAGGGGAGACATACGACAGCGTGATTCCCCACGTGAACGCCTTCGGCATGGCCGACACCTGGCGAATTCGGAAGGATGTGTTCTATTTCTACCAGAGCCAATGGACCACCAAGCCGATGGTGCATATCGTAGGACACTGGACAGGGCCGGGAGAAGCAGGCAAGCCGCGCGACGTGCGCGATGTGAAAGTCTACAGCAACGCGCCGCAGGTGGAGCTCTTCTTAAACGGGAAGTCGCTGGGCGTGAAGAGTCGCGAAGCGGGCCGCGATCTGGCCAATTCGCCGCGCGTGTGGCAAGTCGTCTATGAGCCGGGCGCCATCAAGGCGGTGGCCCGATCCGGCGGAATCGAAGTCACCGATGCGCGAACCACGCCCGGCGCGCCGTACCAGATCGTCCTGGAATCGGATCTCTCAAAGCTGGTTTCGGGCGACCCGGAGAGCCTGGCCTATTTGACGGCGACGGTTGCGGACAGGAGCGGCAACATCGTTCCCACCGCGCACGATCCGGTCAGTTTCACCCTTTATGGACCGGGCGAACTGCTGGAACAGACCTGGCCCGGGCATCCAACCGGGCTGACATGGAACGTCGTCGCGGGCATGACCCGCATCGCATTCCGCGGGTCGACGCGATCCGGGACGGCCGTGATCAGCGCTTATTCCCCGGGACTGAAGATGGGCCGCATCCAACTGGATGTGGCTGGTCCCGGCAAGCCCAACGAAATGGACTACAAGGAGTTTGCGAAGTGAGTGTCAGTCACTCTGGCATAATTAGCGGCGGACACAGCATCCCATGACGCCCCGCCAACGCCTGCTTTGCGCCCTCCGGCGCGAGATCCCGGATCGTCTGCCGGTAACCACGCATCACGTGATGCCGGCTTTCCTCGAATCGCATTTGGGCGGTATCTCCGCCGACGAGTTCTTCGATCGCTTCGGCCTGGACGCCATCCGCTGGACCGTGCCGCACATGCCGGACACCGATGCCGGTGAGTACCCCGATCCGCTGCAGGGCGAGATCGGTTTCCTGGAGAGCCGGCGCGTGTCGTCTCCGCAGTGGCGCGTCGAGTTCGAAGACTGCTCCGAGGGCGCGCGGCGCCTCACGCGCTATCGCTTCATGACGCCGCGGCGCGAGTTGAGCATGACGATCGAGGGCGCCGGGTACACGGTCTGGGTCCGCGAGCCGTTGATCCGGCAAAGGTCGGACATCGAGGTGATCGGCGACTTCGCTGCTGCGCCGAAGTGCGACGTCGCGGAGGTCAATCGAGCGGCCGAGGCGATGGGTGAGCGCGGCATCGTGCGCGGCCATATCTGCTGCTTCGACGTGTTCGGTCAACCGGGTTGCTGGCAGGATGCCTGTTGCCTGGCGGGCACCGAAGCGATGATCCTGGCTACCCACGACGACCCACAATGGGTACACGAATTCCTCGGGGTTCTGCAGCGCCGCAAGCGCGTGTTCGTACGGTCGCTGAAGGGCGCGCGTTACGACATTCTCGAACTGGGCGGCGGCGACGCCTCGTCCACGGTGATCTCGCCGCGCATCTTCGACCGCTTCGTGGCGCCGTACGATTGCGAACTGATCGAAGAGGCCCACCGCGCCGGGCAGCGGATCGTCTATCACACCTGCGGGGGCATGATGCCGCTGCTGGAACGCATAGCCGCCATGCAGCCCGACGCCATGGAAACCTTCACGCCCCGGGGCATGGGCGGCGATACCGACCTGGCCGAAACCAAGCGCCGCATCGGGGACCGCGTCTGCATGATCGGCGGGTTCGACCAGTTTCACTTTCTCAAAGGCTGCACGCCCGAGGAAACGCGACGCGAAGTCCGCCGCTGCTTCGAACAGGCTGGTGCCGGCGGCGGCTATATTCTGAGCCCCTCGGATCATTTCTTCGAAGCCGATCTGCCTCTGTTGGAGGCGTTCGCCGGCGAGGCGCGGAAATGCGTGTACTGAGCACCGTCATTTGGCGGGAGCGGCGCTTTCTACTGCCTCTAATCGCATCCAAGCCCTTTCGATTTCCTCCAAAGTCTTGTTCTTGGTTTCCGGAACCCATAGCCAGGTGACGGCGGCCTGCGCGATGGCCATCACCGCCAGAAACCCGAACGTCACGGCCTTGCCGATCTGGTTGAACGCGTACGGGAAGAAGAGCACGACCACGGCGTTGGCGATCCACTGTGTGAGTACGGGGACGGCCATCGCCGTGCCGCGGATGTTGTTCGGAAAGATCTCCGAGACGAGGGTCCAAAAAACCGGGCCGATGCACGACGCGAAGAACGCCAGATAACCAAGGATCAGGATGAGCACGACCGTGCCCTGGAAGCGGCCGGCAGCCACGGCCATGGCGAGCAGCGTGAGGGCGGCTGCCATGCCCAGCGAGCCGATAATATAGAGCGGCTTTCGCCCGTAGCGGTCGATCACCCAGAACGACACCAGCGTGAATACGAGATTATTGAGCCCCACGATGAAAGTGGAAAACAGCGCGGCATTGAGCTTCCAGCCGGCGGCGCGCAGGATGGCAGGCGCGTAGTCGATGATGGTGTTAATCCCGGAAACGTGTACCAGGATGGCCAGGACAAAGCCGACCGCCACCGCGCGCCGGATTCCGGGCCGCAGCAGATCGAGCCATGCATGGCGCTTCTGCGCCAGGCTGGCACGGATTTCGACAGCTTCCAGTTCGGCGCTCGTGCGCCCCGCGATGCGCTCCAGAATCGCCAAGCCCTCGCGTTCCCGGCCAGCCAGAAACAGGTAGCGCGGCGTCTCTGGCGCGCGCAATAACAGCGCGAAGAAAATCACCGAGGGGATCACCCCGGTCATGAACATCCACCGCCAGTTGGCCGCGCCGGCGTTACGCAGCAGGTAATTGATGCAATACGACATCAGGATGCCGACGACGATGGACAACTGATATAGCGTCCCCATGCGCCCCCGTAGCGATGGCGGCGAAACCTCCGCCACATACATGGGCGAAAGAATGGACGCACCTCCCACCGCCAGCCCGCCGATGAAGCGCGCCAGCACGAAAGTGGCGAAGCTCGGCGCAACGCCGGTGCCGATGGAAGTGACGGAGAACAGCGCCGCCACCCACAACAGAATACTCCGCCTGCCATACCGGTTGGTGAGCCGCCCGGCTACTGTGGAGCCGATCACGCAGCCGAACAGGAGCGAACTGAAAGCCCAACCCAGGCTCAAGTCGTTCAACTGAAAACGCTGGGTCAGGAACGGGCCGGCGCCCGTGATGATGGCGATGTCGAAGCCGAACAGCAGTCCTCCCAACGCCGCCGTGGCAGCCAGAAAGATCAGGTAACCGAGATTGATTTTTCCGTTCACAACGTCTCCCATCGGTACTCCATTGTAGTGGCATTGCCGGCGCGCTAAGATCTCCTAACCTAACGGTTCGAGCGCCGGCTCGTCCAAGGGGAGTGCTGCAAGATCTTCGGTTCTTCTTCCGCGAGTTCCGCAAGAAGCCCGGCCTCGCTCTCACTGCCATTGTTTCGCTCGCCTTGGGCATCGGCGCAACCACCGCTGTTTTCAGCGTGATCTACGGCCTGTTGGCCAATCCATTCCCCTACAAGGGCGCCGGCCGCATGATCAACCTGGTGGTGATAAACGAAAGTGGAGACGACTCGTGGGTTGGAGTCACTGGGCCGCAACTTGCCGTACTGCGGCAGGCAAAGTGTGTCGAGAGCGTGGCCGCAAGCTGGGGGACTTGGAATCTCACAACCACGGACGAAGAGCTGCCCCAGGATGTTCCGTCCATTCAACTCTCGGGTAACGCAGGCATTTATTTCGGCGTACCAGCTCTTCTGGGCCGCACCTTGATCCCGTCAGACGCTCCGGAGGGGCGGGACCCGGAGCCGGTTGTGGTTCTCAGTTACCTGTTTTGGCAGCGGCATTTCAACTCAGATCCTTCAGTGATCGGACGTACTCTGCAGCTCGTCCACAAGAACTATACGATTGTGGGAGTCCTGCCGTCGCGCTTCACTTGGAATGACGCGGATGTCTACCTCCCGCTGAAGATCACCAGCGACCCGGGCATTACCCTCGCCCCGCTTATCAGGCTTAAGCCTGGAGTCACCCGCGCCGCCGCGAACGCCGAGTTGCAGCCCTTGATTGAGCAGTTTGCCAAGCAAGCTCCCAGTCATTATCCGAAGAAGTTTCGGGTGCGGGTGAAGGGCATCAATGACCAATACGTGGAACACCTGGGTCAATCGCTCTTCCTGATATTCGGCGCCGTCGCGCTGCTGCTCCTCATCGGATGCGCCAACGTGTCGATCCTGCTGCTGGCCCGTGGCACGGCGAGTATGTTTACCACGACAGCAAGGCACACGTCGGGGTTGGTTTGAGGGGTCGCGCTGGATGAGTTTTTGCGTGCCGGCGGTCAGAGGGGTGTAGCGAGTCCGGGACTAAGAGTGGGCAATCCAAATTCAAGGTGACGGTTCGA
>PMVV01000324.1:0-2018 GCA_003166475.1 Bryobacterales bacterium
TAGGCCAATCTGAACTGTTGCCGGCGACCATCGGCAACGCGCCAAGTCGCGTCCGGCCCTGGCCGGGACGCCCGCCTCATCCGTATGCATCTGTGTCCATCTGTAGTTCCATGTTTTCGCCTCACTTGGCTGACTACCGTCGCCGGCGACCATCGGCAACGCGCAAAGTCACGTCCGGCCCTGGCCGGGACGCCCGCCTCATCCGTGTGCATCTGTGTCCATCTGTAGTTCCATGTTTTCGCCTCACTTTCCGCTACAATCGTAGAACCCATGCCCAACGATCCCGCGGCCATAGAAGTCCGCGACCTGGTGAAGCGCTATGCGAAGTCCAACGTCAACGCCGTCGACGGCGTCACCTTCAGCGTCCGCCCCGGCGAGATCTTCGGCCTCCTCGGACCCAACGGCGCCGGCAAAACCACCACCATCGGCGTGCTCATCACCAGCGTGTTGCCCACCTCCGGCTCGGCCGCCATCATGGGCCTCGACGTGGCCCGCGACCCCATCGCCATCAAGCAGCGCATCGCCGTCGTCCCCCAGCAAAGCAACCTCGACCGCAGCCTCCGCGTGCGCGAAATCCTCACCTTTCACGCCGCCTATCACGGCGTGCCGCACCGCGAGCGCGAACAGCGCGCCGACGCCCTCCTCGACGATCTCGGCCTGGGCGACCGCAAAAACGATCGCGTCGCCCGCTACTCCGGCGGCATGTCGCAGCGCCTCATGATTGCGCGCGCCCTCATGCACGCCCCCGACGTGCTCTTCCTCGACGAGCCCACCAACAATCTCGACCCGCAGTCCCGCCTGTTCCTCTGGGACCGCATTCGCGCGCTCAACGCCCAGGGCCTCACTATTCTCCTCACCACCCACGATATGAGCGAGGCCGACCAGCTTTGCGGCCGCATCGCCATCATGGACAAAGGCCGCATCCTGGTCAACGACACCTCCGCCGAACTGAAGAAGCTCATCCCCGGCGGCAATGCCGTCGAGTTGCGCGTGGGACTGCCCGCGCCCGATGCCGGCGCAACCGTGCTGCAATCGCTGCGCGGTCTCGCGGGCGTCAGCAAAGTCGACGAGCTGGATGCCGGCGCCCCGTCCGATCCCGACGACGAGATCGGCGTGGTCGCCTACCGGCTCTACGCCGAAAAGGCTCCCGCGCTGGTCGGCCCCGCCACTGAGGCCGTGCTGCGGGCGGGCGCGCAGGTCCGCGATCTGCACGTCAAGCAACCCAGCCTGGAAGACGTGTTCATCTATCTGACCGGGAGGCACCTGCGCTAAGTGAAGTGGGGCAGGCTCTCAGGGGTGCCCTCTGGGCCCGGCNNCGGCGGCCTCTCAGGCCGCCAGGACATCATAATGAAATCTCGGACAATCCACCAAATGACGCCCGCACGCCACACCAACCGCCTCTGGCTCGCCGCCAACGCCTTCGGCGCTACCTTGCGCCGCGATCTCGTGGTCACGCGCCGCGAGCTTCCTCAATTCCTCGTCCAGGCCCTCATCCAGCCCATGTTCTTCCTCCTGATCTTCTGCAAGATCCTGCCTAGCATCGGGCTCACCGCAGGAAACTTCGCCGCATTGCTCCTTCCCGGCATCGTGGGACTCACCGAGCTCATGGCCGCCATCCAAGGCATCACCCTGCCGCTGGTGCTCGACCTGGGATACGCGCGCGAAATCGACGACCGCTTGCTCGCTCCCATGCCCGTCTGGCTGGTGGCCGCCGAAAAGGTGCTGTTTGCCGCCCTGCGCGGCATGGTCGCCGGCGCCGTTATTTTTCCGGCCGCCTGGNNCATCGGCATGATCGTGCTGGCCGCCTTTGCCGGATCGGGCATCGGCCTGGTGATCGGCACGGTTGTGAAGCCGGAGCAAATCAGCTTGATGTTTTCCATGATTCTGACGCCGTTGCTGTTCACTGGCTGCACATACTACCCGTGGGGCGCGTTGAGCGGCATCCGCTGGTTCCAGGTCATCACCCTCTTCAACCCGCTGACCTACGCCGCCGAAGGTTTGCGCTACGCCATGGTGCC
>PMVV01000324.1:2106-8642 GCA_003166475.1 Bryobacterales bacterium
CCCCAGAACGGTTAAGCACCCCAGGCCACGGCCTGCCCCACTCAAAAAAGCTGATATTAGTTCGCCATGGGCGCACTAGGATATTGTCGTGAAATTCTTACTCGCTGTACTGGCTTTGGCCGCCCGCCTGTGCGCCCAGGACGCCAACGCCCCGAACTACACCGCAGCCGGGATCGTGAACGGCGCCAGTTTCTCCCCCGGTCTGGCACCCAACACCATTATCTCGATCTTCGGCACGAATCTCTCCTGGTATACGCAAGCCTTGCAGGAAAGCGACATCCTCGGTGGTGTCATGCCGACCAGCATGGGGAACGTAGAGGTCTACTTCGAAGCCTGGCAGGCGTATATCTATTACGTCTCACCCAAGCAGATCAATATCCTGGTGCCCAGCGACCTGCTGGCCGGCACGNNGCCCGCCGCCGCCGGCGAAGTCGTCACATTATGGGCGACCGGCTTGGGAAACACCGTTCCCCAACTCGAAGACGGCGTTCTGGCGCTCCCCTACCCGTACCTGCAATGGATCAGCCAACTGAACCAATTCACGGTTTGGATCGACGGCGTTGCACTGGATCCTAAGGCGATCGGCTATGCCGGCTTGGCGCCGGGCTTTGCGGGCCTGTACCAAGTCAACGTGCGGCTCCCCGACCCGCTTCCGGCCAACCCCGAGATCCGGCTGGGGCTAGGCGGCACGATGAGTCCCCCGGGGCTGATTTTGCCGGCACAGTAGACGGGGGCGGGGCCAATTGAGTCTCGCGTAAACATCGGGGCTGATGTGGGGCGGCNNTGGCCGCAGCCGCCTTTTTAGGCGGCCCGGGCCGGCTGAAAGCCGGCTGCGGGCTAAAGCCCGCCCTCCACTGTACACTGGAGTGGTGTTGCGCTTGCGCTGTCTCCCGATCCTGCTCGCCGTGTGTGCCGTGTTGCCCGCCGCCACGCTGCGCAAATTGCCGCCGCAATCGGGCCTGGTGCGCCGTTGGATGAAGACGCTTACCTTGCGCGAGAAGGTGGCGCAGTTGATCTTCATCCCGTTTCACGGCGCGGCTCCCAACAGCCGGTCGCGGGAGTACCGGCAATTCATGAAACTGGTGCGCGAGACGCGCGTGGGCGGCATGGTGCTGGTGAACTGGAACAATGGTCGCGTCACGCAGAAGGCGCAGCCCTACGCGCTGGGCGCCTTTCTCAACCGCATGCAGAGACTGTCGCGCGTGCCGCTGCTGGTGGCCGGCGACTTCGAGCGGGGCGCCTCCATGCGCGTGGACGGCACCACCGTGTTTCCGCACGCGATGGCCTTTGGCGCGGCCGGCGACCCGGCGTTGGCGCGCTTCGAGGGCCAGGTGACGGCGCGCGAGGCGCGCGCCCTGGGCGTTCACTGGCTCTTCTTCCCAGTGGCCGACGTGAACAACAACCCCGACAATCCCATCATCAACATCCGCTCCTATGGAGAGGACCCCGGGCAGGTGTCGGGGCTGGTGGCGGCGTTCCTTGAAGGCACGCGCGCAGACCCCCGCTATGGGGTGCTGACCACGGCCAAGCATTTCCCCGGACACGGCGATACGGCTGTGGATACGCACCTGAATCTGGCCGTGATCGGCGCGCCGCGCGAGCGCTTGGAGCGCGTGGAACTGGCGCCGTTCCGGGCGGCTATCCAGGCGGGCGTGGACGCCATCATGACGGCGCACATCGCGGTGCCCGCGCTGGCCCCCGCCGATGTGCCCGCCACGCTGTCGCCCGCCATCCTGACCGGCCTGCTGCGCGGCGAGATGGGATTCAAAGGGATCATCGTCACCGACGCGCTGGAGATGGGCGGCATCGCGCAGGGCTATTCCAGCGGCGAGGCCGCGGTCCTGGCGCTCGAAGCCGGCGCCGACGCGCTGGTAATGCCACCCGATCCGGATGCGGCCGTGAAGGCGATACTGGCCGCGATCGCCAGCGGACGCCTGACGCGCGCCCGTATCGGCGAAAGCGTGGCGCGCCTGCTGGCGGCCAAGGAGCGCCTGGGGCTGGGCCGCCGCGCGACAGTGGATCTGGAAGGCATCGGCGACCAGATCGACATGCCGGAAGATCAGGAGCGCGCGCAGGAAATCGCCAGCCGCGCGGTCACCCTGGTGAAGAATGAAGGCAACCTGCTTCCGCTGCGCGCGCCGGACAAGACCTGTTTCCTGACACTGGCGGAAAGCCGCTATTCGAGCGAGGGTCTGGAGTTCGCGCAAGAGGTGCGTCGCCGCGAGAAGAACGCCACAGTGATGCAATTGGATGCATCGCTGGGGGGCGCTTCGCTGGATGCGGCTGTGGAGAAGACCGCGGGCTGCGAGAGCTTGGCGGTGGCGGCCTTCGCCTCGGTGGCCGCGTATCGGGGCGACGTGGCGCTGGGCGGCGAATTTCCGCGCATGCTCGAGGCGCTGTTGGCTACCGGCAAACCCGTGGTCCTGATCGCGCTGGGCAATCCGTACCTGGTGCGCAGCTTTCCCAAGGCGGCGGCTTTCCTGCTGACTTTCAGCACCGTGCCGCCGTCGGAAACGGCGGCGGCCAAGGCGTTGTTCGGGGAGTCTGCCATTCGAGGTCGATTGCCGGTGACGATTCCGGGGGTGGCTAAGATCGGCGAGGGCATTCAGTTGCCCGCCGCTCACGCGCCTTAACCAATGCTGGTAGACTTGCGGATTAATGTCCAAGGCGAATTATTTGGAGTGCAGCATATGTAAGCAGAGGTGCGCGGCCGACCGGGTGCAGCATCTTTGTTCCTGCGGCGGGCCATTGCTGGTGCGGTACGATCTGGAAGCGATCCGAAGCGCGTGGAGTCCGGCAGAGGTGCGCGAGGGCCCCAACAGCATGTGGCGCTATGCGCCGGTCTTGCCGCCCGCGGATGAGTCGATCGTCACGCTGGGCGAAGGCATGACGCCGCTGATCCGGGCACGGCGGCTGGGAGCGCGCTTGGGTGCGCAGGACCTGTGGATCAAAGACGAGGGATTGAATCCGACCGGTTCGTTCAAGGCGCGCGGCCTTTCGTGCGCGGTTTCGATGGCCGTAGAACTGGGCGTCCGGAAGGTGGCGATCCCTTCGGCGGGCAATGCCGCGAGTGCGCTGGCGGCTTATGCGGCGGCGGCGGGGATCGAGGCGCACATCTTCATGCCGCGCGACGTGCCGCAGGCGAATTACATCGAGTGTCAGGCGTTCGGCGCGTTCGTCACGCTGGTGGATGGGCTGATTAGCGACTGCGCGAAACTGGTGGCGGCGGGGGCTGCGGGCGTCGTCAAAGATGGCTGGTACGATATCAGCACGCTGAAGGAGCCTTATCGCATCGAAGGCAAGAAGACCATGGGCTACGAGGTGGCCGAGCAGTTCGACTGGCAGTTGCCGGACGCCATCTTCTATCCCACCGGCGGCGGCGTGGGCATGATCGGAATGTGGAAGGCCTTCGAGGAGATGGAAGCGCTGGGCTGGATTGGCGGCAAGCGGCCGAAGATGATCGCGGTGCAGGTGGAAGGCTGCCAGCCGGTGGTACGCGCGTTCGATCGCGGGGAGACGCGCAGCCAGTTCTGGGAGAACGCGTCGACAGTGGCGGCCGGGTTGCGCGTGCCCAAGCCGCTGGGCGACTTCCTGATCCTGGAGGCGGTGCGCGCGAGCGGCGGAACGGCATTAGCGGTGAGCGACGGCGAGTTGCTGGACGCGGGCATTCAGTTGGCGCGGGAGGAAGGCATCTTCGCCGCGCCGGAGGGCGCCGCCTGCGTGGCCGCGCTGGAGAAGCTGCTGGCTTCCGGCTTCCTGAAGGCGGCGGAACGGATCGTGATCTACAACACGGGGGCCGGGCTGAAGTACCTGGAAGCTTACGCGACTCGGTTCCCGCGGACGGGATCGGGAGAGCAGGATAAGTTAGGCGGACTGATTACTCCGCGGTGAGGCGACATGCGATTCTTTCTGAAAGTTCTGACTGTGGTCACGGTGGGTATAGTGACTTTGCCGGCGGTGGCGGCGGAGCGTTTTGAGATTTCGTTCCCCAAAGAGATGAGCGCCGCGCCGCTGGACGGGCACGTCATGCTGCTGATCTCGACTCACGAGAAGCCGGAGCCACGGTTCCAGATCAGCTTCACGGTGAGTTCGCAGCAGGCGTTTGGCGTGGATGTGGACGGGCTTGCGCCCGGCGCCTCGGCGGTTGTGGATACGGCCACGCTGGGCTATCCACGCGACAGCCTGAAAGACATCCCCGCCGGGGATTACTATGTCCAGGCCGTGCTCAATATCTACGAGACGTTTCAGCTTGCCAACGGACACACCGTCAAGCTGCCGCCCGACAAAGGCGAAGGACAGCACTGGGCTTCAAAGCCTGGGAACCTCTACTGCAAGACACAGAAGGTGCATCTCGACGCCGGGGCGGACCAAACGATTCGACTGTCACTTACCGAGAAGGTTCCCGACGTTCCGGCGGCGGAGCCCGATAGCAAGTGGGTGAAGCATCTTAAGATTCGTAGCGAGTTACTGAGCCGCTTTTGGGGACGGCCGGTGGAGTTAGGCGCGGTGCTGTTGCTGCCGGACGGGTGGGAAGAGCATCCGCAGGCGCACTACCCGTTGATCGTCATGCAAGGCCACTTCAGCAGGAACCTGCCGGGCGGGCTGGCCATGCGGAGTGAGCCGGGTTCGGGAGCGGGTTATAAGTTCTATCAGGACTGGATCGCGGGACGCATGCCACGGGTTATCGTTCTGACCATCCAGCATGCCACGCCTTACTTCGACGACTCGTATGCGGTGAACTCGGCCAACGCCGGCCCTTACGGGGACGCCATCACACAGGAACTGATTCCGTACGTGGAGCGGCAGTTCCGCGGCATCGGCCAGGGATGGGCGCGGGCGGTGTATGGGGGATCGACGGGCGGCTGGGAGGCGCTGGCGTCGCAGGTATTCTATCCGGATTTCTACAATGGCGCGTGGGTATTTTGCCCGGACGTGGTGGACTTCCGCGCGTACATGACCATGAACCTGTACGAAGACAAGAACGCCTATTGGGTGGAGGGTCCGTTTGCGCGGGTGCCGCGGCCGGCCATGCGGCAGCCGGATGGGATGGTGCTTTCGACCATGGAACAGATGAACCGCTTCGAGCTAGTGCAGGGCACCAAGAGCCGGTCGGGCGAGCAACTGGACGCCTGGCAGGCTTACTTCAGCTCGGTGGGCGAGGATGGCTATCCGAAGCCTGTCTTCAACAAACTTACCGGGGAGATAGACCATAAGGTAGCGGAGTACTGGAAGGAGCATTACGACCTGACTCATATCATGGAGCGCGACTGGAAGAGCCTGGGACCTAAGTTAGCCGGCAAGTTACACGTCTGTGTAGGCGATGCGGACAGTTTCTATCTGGACCGCGCGGTCCACTTGCTGCAAGACTTCATGGAGACTACCACTGAGCCGTACTATCGCGGGACGTTCGACTTCGGGCAACGCAAGCCGCATTGCTATGCGGGCAGCTTCGATCCCAAGGTGGGGCTGAATCAGCACTATCTGCCGGAGATGGTCAAGCACATGGAGGAGACTGCGCCCAAGGGGGCGGATTTGGGGAGCTGGAAGTACTGAGGCGGTCCCCGTGGCCGGCGGGCTGGTTTGGAGACCCGCGCGGTCGATTTGGTGGTCGATGCTCTCCAAGCTGCCGTCGTCTTTCGCGTGTATGCAGTCCAATCCGGCCCGATCTGCGAGGGTGAAGGGGGTTGTTCAGCACGGATGCGTAGCTGATCCACGCTCGGGGATTAGTAGGGGTCTGCTGGTGCCAGCCCCGCCGGGTTTTTGTGCCCGCTTGTGCACCGGTCACAGGTTTGGGATGCGAAATAAAAATCTGCCGAGCAATGCCATTTGCCGGGATTCGCGACGTTATCGTTTGTATTTGGTTACGGTTACAGGCTTTAGTTAAAGCTTCGCTTGCCATTTGAATCTTCCCGGCTGCGGGTTGGGAATTGGGTTCGCTTCGCATAACAGGCAGCGGTGTTGGTGGTGCCCGCCACGGGTATCCTGTTACGTTTTTCTGTTACTTGTGTTGCATTTTGTTGCGCGGGGTGAAATTGTCAAAGAGCGGTGCGGGCGGATGCGGGCCGGGTTTAAGACCGGCGAATCCTTTACCCAGCTTCAGGTTACCACGGCCGGTGGTTGGGCGATTGGCCGCGAATCTGGATTGACGTGTGTTTTCCTGTCATTACAGGCGATCTTGGGGCGGTGAACGGCATCTGGCCCGGGCGGTTTGAGTGGAAAGACTTCTAAATGCCGCATCGGCCGCCAGTTTCGTAGTAGATTTCATCCCGAGGCTTAGGCGCCCAATCCGTCGTAGGGCGCGCCCGCATCGGGGGCCGATGGCACCGAGCAGGAAATCGCCGGGCGGCTTCTCATCCGACCAGCCAGTGGGAAAAAACGCCCGGCAGAGCCAGACCTGCCACAAACGCGCAGAGCCAAGCCTTGGGACGGCGGCGCCTATGCACGGCAAGGGCGACAAAGATCACGCAGAGTGCCGCGGCCATCAGAGGCGAGCCGAGCAGATGGAGTCTCTCGAGTATGCTCCACGGGAACGTGGT
>PMVV01000197.1 GCA_003166475.1 Bryobacterales bacterium
TATTGCCGCGAAAACGAAAAGTACCTGGACCCGCAGGGCAATTCGGTCCTCCGTTTCGAGCCGGAAGTGATGCAGATCCTGATGGAGCACAACTGGCCCGGCAACGTGCGCGAACTGGAGAACGCCGTGGAGCGCGCCGTGGTGCTGGCCACCGACGCGTCCGTGCCGCTGGACGTGCTCCCCGATCACCTGCTGCAATCGAGCGGCATCCGCCTGCGCCGTGCGGAAGGCGGCGCGCTGCCCGCCGACGCATCGCTGTTCGAGATCGTGGCCGACTTCGAGCGGCGCATCATTTTGGAGCGCCTGGAGCAGCACAACGGCAGCCAGACCGAAGCCGCCGCCGCTTTGCACGTGCCGCTGTCCACGCTGAATCAGAAGATCAAAAGGCTGGATATCAAGATTCCAAAGAAGTCGGAGTAAGCATCTTGTGGGGCAGGCCCTCGGCCTGCGGCGGCCTCTCAGGCCGCCTGCCCCTTTTCAACAGGCTGCGGTGGGTTTCCGACCGTGACGACATGTTCGCCGGCGTTGCAGACCTTTTCAGGCAGGGCCTTACCAAGATTAAGATATGTTAATAAGCAGATCCAGCGACCGGGCTTGGATGTATGCTACGGAACTAGGGAAATTTTGCTTGATTATAGCCGCACGGAGTTATACTGTTCAAAATCGGAACAATAGAATGGCACGTTGCCATCCATGTTGGGGTCGATAGTTCACACTTTGGAAAAGGAGCATCTGAATGCAGCGATTCAATCGAATGTTTTTGCCGCTGCTGATCCTGTTCGCGCCCGCGTTGTTCGCGCAGGGTACGGGCTCGATAACCGGCGCTGTCAGAGATAATACCGGGGCGGTCATCGCCAAGGCCGAAGTCACCTTGACCAACACCGGCACCCGAACGGCACTAAGAACCACCACGAACACGGATGGCGAGTACCTGTTTGCCGCCATTCCGCCTGGCACTTACGATCTTGCCGTAAGTGCCGTGGGTTTCAATACGTATGACGCCAATGGGATCGTCCTGGACGTCTCGCAGCGTGCGCGCGTCGACGCCACACTCAACGTCGGGGAGGTGAAAACCACGGTCACCGTGGAAGCCGCCGGCGCCGCCCAGGTGGAAACCGAGTCGAGCGAAGTCTCCGGCGTGGTTACGGGCAAGGAAGTCACCGGGCTCGTCTTGAACGGGCGCAATTACACGCAGCTCGTCTCACTGGCGCCGGGCGTCAGCAACCAGACCGGAGCGGACGAGGGCGTCGTCGGCGTTTATGGCAACGTCTCGTGGAGCATCAACGGCGGCCGCGTCGAGTACAACAACTGGGAACTCGATGGCGGCGACAACATGGACAATGGCAGCAACAGCACTCTGAACGTCTATCCCAGCCCCGACGCCATCGCGGAGTTCAAGGTCCTGACTTCCAATTACGGCGCGCAGTACGGCCGCAACGGATCGGGCACCGTGGAGGTGGTGCTCAAGTCGGGTGGGAAGGACTTCCATGGCGACGCGTACGAATTCGTACGGAACAACGACTTCAACGCGCGCAATTTCTTCGCGCCGACCGTGCCGTCATACAAGAAGAACGATTTCGGATACACCATCGGCGGTCCCGTGTTTATCCCGAAGGTGTATAACAAGTCGAAGGATAAAACCTTCTTCTTCTGGAGCGAGGAGTGGCACATCGACCGGCTGCCGGCCACGTTCAATAATCAGGTGCCGTCGACCCAGGAGCGGCAGGGCATTTTCAACGACGTTTGTCCGGCGGCGGGCGGTCTCGTGGACACGACCAACTATCCGAATTGTCCGGTCAACCCGCTGACCAAAGCGTATTATCCGAACAACACGGTGCCCATCGATCCGAACGCCACGGCGATCATGGGCATGGTCCCGGCGCCGACCAGAGGGAGCGGAGCGGACTCCTACTTCACGTCATCCGCGGTATCGCCGACCAACTGGCGCGAAGAACTGGTCCGCATCGATCACAGCTTTTCGGACACTGAACGCATATTCTTCCACTATATCCACGATTCGTGGAATACCATCACTCCCACGTCGTTGTGGAGCGGCGACAATTTCCCCACGGAGCAGACGAATTTCGTAGGTCCCGGCACCAGCTTCACCTTCCACACGGCCAGCAACGTTTCACCGACTCTGTTGAACGAGTTCACCTTCAGCTACACCGCCGATCACATCTTCCTGACCCCCTCGGGCTATTGGCAGCGGCCCTCCAGCATGACCATGACGTCGCTGTTCAACAACGGGTATGACGGCAAGCTGCCTGGCGTCAGCATCGACAACGGGTCGCCCTATGGCGGCGGTTTCACCGCGGACATTGGTGGCGACGCGCCCTGGACCAATGCCAACCCCACCTACACCTTCCGCGACCAGATCGCCAAGATCTGGGGATCGCACAATGTTTACATCGGCGCCTATGTGTCCTTGGCCCAGAAGAACGAAGACGGGGGCTCGGAACTCGGCGGGTACCTGAATTTCAGCAACACTTCGCCGGTCTCCACGGGCAACGCCTGGGCGGACTTCCTGGTTGGCCGCATCGCGAACTACTCTCAGGTCAACCAGCAGCTCAAGTATTACTACCGCGACAAAGTGTTCGAACCGTATATCCAGGACGATTGGCACGTCAGCAAGAAACTGACGCTCAACCTGGGCCTGCGCATGAGCGGTTTCGGCGCGTACTCGAATAGATACAACGAGTTCTACAATTTCTTCCCGGGGCTCTACAATCCCGCGAACGCGCCCCAGATCGACGTCACCGGCAATATCACGGGCGTGCAAGGCGACCTGGTGCCGGGTGTCGGGAACGCCTACGATGGCGAGGCCGCCTGCGGCACGGGGGGCACCCCCAATAGCTGTTCCAAGGGGCACTTCCTGAATTGGGCGCCGCGTTTAGGCTTCGCGTTCGATCCCACCGGAGAGGGCAAATGGGCCATCCGCGGCGGTTACGGGATCTTTTACGAACACCTGAACGGGAACGAAGGCATCTCGGGGCTGGAAGGCGCGCCTCCCGGCGTTCTGAATCCCACGCTGTATAACATCGTCGGCTACACCAACATCGGCGGCAACGGCTTATCCGGCACCACCGGCATCGGCGACTACGGCACTCAGATACACTATCCCCAGGTGCAGCAGTGGCACTTTGACCTGCAGCACGATATAGCCAAAGACACCGTGGCTACCATCGCTTACGTGGGCAGCAAGGGAACGCACCTGTCCTGGGAGCGGGATATCAATCAACTCCAGCCTGTGAGCAACAATCCGTTCCAGAAGGGCCAGCCGCTGACCAGCGCCATCTGCAACACGGTAACCAACGCCTGGTCCCCGAACGTGTCAGGCGTGGTGAACGGCCAAACGCTGACCGGAGTGGCGGGCCAGGACTTGGCCGTGGCCTGCGGATCGAGTGCGGCCGATCCGTACCGGCCCTACATCGGCTATTCCAACATCACGCTCTACGAGGAGGAGGCCAATTCCTCATACAACGCACTGCAGGTCTCGGCGCATCGGAACGCGAAGTATGCCCAGTTCACGCTCGCTTATACCTGGAGCCACTCCCTCGACGACTCTTCCGACCACGGCGACGGCAACTTCCTCAACTCGTACAATATGGAGATGACGCGGGCCAGCTCGAATTTCGACCAGCGGCAAATCCTGAACGTCGGGTACGTGTTCGATGCGCCGTTCTTCGCGGATACCACCAAGCTGACCGGCAAGGTGCTGGGAGGCTGGCACTGGTCGGGTCTCTTTACTGCGCAGACCGGAACGCCTTTTAGCGTGGTGGCCGGCAGCGGCAACGGCCTGATACCGGGCGCCGGCGTGGGCAACGGCACGGGCACCAATTCGTTTGCCGATCTGATCGGCAATCCGCACGCCGCGCCGTCCAACGTCAATGCCGCCAATGTCATTGGTCCGCTGCTGTTCAATCCCGGCGCTTTCGCCGCGCCCACCGGCCTCACCTTCGGCGATGCCGGCCGTAACATCTTGAACCAGCCCGGTCGATGGAACGTCGACATGGGTCTGTTCAAGAACTTCTTCGTGAGCGAGCGCGCCGGTTTCCAGTTCCGCGCCGAAGGCTTCAACGTCTTCAATCACACGCAATGGAACGGGATCAATAACGGAATCAGTTGCTACGGCGGCTCTAACAATTCCCCCGGCGATCCGAGTTGCGTACTGGGCGACCCGAGCGTTAATCAGTCGGCCCAGAGCTTCCTGCATCCCAGCGGCGCGCACAACCCGCGCATCCTGCAATTGGCGCTGAAGTTCATCTTCTAATCCCGGTTGTAATGTAAACGCATAACGGCGGGCAGCTCTCAAAAGGAGCTTCCCGCCGTTTGTTTCCAGCTACACTGGAGTGTGTGCGCGATGGAATGCCGCTTCTTGCCATGCCACAGCCTCCTGGTTCTGGCTTTCCTTGTGCCGCTGGGGGCCGCGACCGAACCGGACAGTGCCCGGGCAGCCTTCGAGCAGGGACAGCAGGCACTCAGTCGCGGCGACCTCAGCGCCGCGGAAAAGAACTTCCGTCAGGTTCTGGCAGCCGAGCCAAACAACGTGGGCGCCCACGGCAACCTGGCGGTAGTCTACATGCGCCGCCGTGAATGGGCGCCGGCCTTGGCGGAATTGCGCGCCGCTGAGCGGCTCGCGCCGAAAATGCCCGGTATCCGGCTCAACATCGGGCTGGCCTACTACCGCCAGGCCGACTACCGGCACGCCATCGCGCCCTTCGAATCCGTCCTGCGCGATCGGGAATCCAGCCAGGCACGCTACCTGCTGGGCCTGTGCTATTTCTTCACGGAGCGATACGCCGACGCCGCTCGCACGCTCCAGCCGCTGTGGCCTCAGGAGTCCGAAAATCTAAATTATCTGTATGTGGTGTCCATCGCTGCGAATATGGCGGGACTCGTGGAACTCGACCAGCAGGCCACTGCGCGGCTGATCGAGGTGGGCCAGGACAAGGCTACATTTCACTTGATCATCGGGAAGGCCTACTTGGCGCACCAGGATTACAGCCGTGCCATCGACGAGTTTCAGCACGCCGCCCGCCTCGATCCGGCCCTGCCCTTCCTGCACTACTTCTTGGGAACGATATACCGGCGCAGCAATGATTTCGAGGCCGCCAAACAGGAGTTCCTGAAAGACGCGGCCATCGAGCCCGATGTGCCTTACGACTACGACCAACTGGGCGCCGTCTGTTATGCCCTTGACCAGATCCCCGCGGCGGAGCGCTACTTCAAACAGGCGCTGCGCCTGGATCCGGGGATGGGCACCTCCCACTACGGGCTGGCGAAGATCTACAAGCAGCAGAACAGGTACACGGAGGCGCTGAAAGCGCTGCAGGCCGCTGGGACGACCGATCCACAGAGCGCCAGCGTCCACTACTTGCGCGGCCAGGTGCTCTTCGCCATGGGCCGCCGCGCTGAAGCCAAGCCCGAATTCGACGAAGCCGCCCGCCTGAAACAGGCCGTCCGCGACGAGTTGGAGCGCACCATAAGCGGCCAGCACCCGTCAGACCCGCAATTGGCGCGCGAAGACCACTAAACCTGCTGGCCGATTGTCAACTACGATGCCGGCTCGACATCCTGCACGTCGTGTCCGCTGACCTCGAATGCCTGGACGTTCTCCCCGCAGTCCAGTTAGTAATGAGCAGCCTCGTAGCCAGGCCCGTGGCCTGCGGCGGCATCCCAGGCCGCTTCGTGCCCCCAACGTGGCCCAAAAACTGCTAGCCTTCTGCTAATGCGCGTGGCCGCCGCTATCCTGCTGTTCACCTGCCTCGGCTGCGCCCAGTTCAAAAGCACCGCGCCGCTGGTAGTCGCACCCACCACCGTCACCGATTCCAAGGGCCGTTTCGTGGATGGCCTGGCGCCCGGCGACCTGATTCTCTACGACAACAATGTGCCGCAAGCCATACAGATGGATTGGATGACCTACCCGATCGACTTGGTGGTCGCGGTCCAGACCAGTTCGAATTCCGGAGCCGTGATCGATAAACTGGGCGGCAGCGGCATCCTGTTTACGCAGTTGCTGGCCGCGGATGCCGGAGAAACGGCGGTGATTTCGTTCAGCGACGAGGTGCATCTCCACCAGGATTTCACCGGCAACCCGGATCTCGTGATTCACGCGCTGCGCATGCTGCGCATGGAAGGCGGCGGCGCGCACATGCTGGATGCCTTGCGCCAGGCGCTCCTGATGCTGGAACGGCGGCCGCCGGGGCGGCGGCGCATCATCCTCATGATTGCCGAGAAGCGCGATCGTTCGAGCCAGGCGAAGCTGCCCGAAGTGATGGAGCAAGTGGAGCGGCTGAATGCCGCGATCTATTGGCTGACCTATTCGCCTATGTTGCAGCCCTTCACCGTGAAGCCCAAGACGGCCGAGGATCTGAAACCCGAAGCCGAGCGGATCAAGGGCCCGCAGTGCGCTGGTTGCCCGGCTCCCGACGACACTCCAGTTCCGCCCGATTTGGGACCGGGCGGTTACCTCTATGCGATCGGCGAATTGATCCGGTTGCACCAGCCGGATCTTTCCAGCCTGTTCGCCAGGATCACCGGCGGGCGAACCCTGAATTTCCTGAAGAAGAACGCCTTGGAGCAGGCCATTCAACTGGTCGGCGAAGAGGTGCATCGCCAGTACATTCTCAGCTTCGAGCCGAAAGGAGGCGAGCCGGGCAAGTTTCACGCGATCCGCGTCGCGGTGAAGAACAGGCCCGAGCTCCAGGCGAAAACGCGCGAGGGATACTGGGCGCTGCAGTGACGGCGGCTTGGNNCCGCAAAATTGGACAACAACAGAATAGATGTGGAAATAGTGACTCCGTCCTCCGTGATCGTACTGCTCGGAGGCAGCGATAACAGCACCGCGGGGGGCACTGTGAAGGTACCCGCCTCGGTCGGCGCCCGGCAACTGAAGAAGCCCGCCAGATAGTTGGTGGTGGTGCCGTTGACGGCCTCCAACGAGATTCCCGTGATGTCGACGTGCGTGCCGGCTGCCCCGCCGGTCCAACTCACGGTGAGCCCATTGGAACGCGTCACCGTCGAAATACTGCTGGTGGCGCTCGACCACGTCACCGGGGCGGCGATCTGGATTTGCGGCGTGGTGAAAGCGCCGATGTCCGGGCCGCCGCCGCTGCCGTTATTGAAGGTGAAAGTGCCGCCGGAAGACGGAATGAACGCCGCGGTACCGGCCGGAGTGGTGTAGGTGTCGATGCCGCTTAGCGTCTGGAGAGGCATGGCAAGCGTGCCGTCCGGGCCGACGATATTGACGTCCGGGCCGGCGTTCAGAGAGGTGAACTGGAAGGCCAAAGGCAAGCTAGTGGAACTGGTGCTGGTGGTGTTGAAGAAATCCACGAAGCAACTGCCGATCGAGCTATACCCTCCCAAGACCGCGGCGAAGGCTCCTGCGCCGATTTGGGCGGACGTGATTTTCTCGAAGCTGGCGGAGCCGACGTCGGTCGTGCCGCCGCCGACAGTCACGCCCTCGACCGTTATGCCTGGCGTGGTCACCTGGTTCACCGAAATGAGGCCCATGTTGAGACTGCCCGTTTGGCTGAGTTGATCCAGAACGGATGCCGTAAGCGGACTATCGGCGTCCACGCAGGTGCGGCCGCTGGCGGTAACCGGGAGCGTCGCGAAATTGCTCACGATATTGCCGGTCTGTACCACCACCGAGACATAACAGCCGGAAAGCCCCGAGGGAACCTGGACGTTAATCTGGTCCAGCCCGGTGAATTCCGAGCGGCCCGCATATTGCGGTTTGACCGCAATGCCGCCGATATAAACCGTGACCGTTCCGCTCACCGCGACCCCGGTGGCATCGTTGGCGACCGGGCCCAGCCCGCTTCCCCATAGCAGCAGAATGTCGCCCGGGTTGGCAGCCGCCGAAAAGCCGAATAAGGTGTATTGATTGTTGGGGTCGAGATTGGCATCGTAGCCTTGCGCCGGCCCGGAGCCGTTGTTGGACGTCAGCAGACCAAAGGCGCTGGCCACCACCTGGATTGGAAAAGCCGTGCTGGTGCCCGCGCTCGTGGTCACCGTGATGGAGCCCGTGCCCACCGGCGTCGCCGACGGGAGAACCGCGGCAATCTGGGTGGGGTACAGGTAATAAAGCGGCGGGCTGGTGGCCGTGCCGTTCACAGTCACGCTGATGGTCACGCCACTGAGTGGGGTTGTTGGCGGGATTGCAGTCCAATCTGCGATGACGAAAAATTCGTGCCATAAATGACGAAGATCGAACCTTGCGCAATGCCGTAATTCGGCAGCCCTGGCAGGGTGTAACTGTAGTTGTTCAGCAGGCCGCCGACCGTGGGCGTCTGCCCCAGGGCATTACCTGCGAAAATGCCCGCTAGCGCGAGCGTGAAACCGGCGAATTTCATAATCCCTCCACGACATAGTGTGTTTGAACTGCGGATCGTTTCTCAAACGGCGTGTCATTCCGTACCCGTTTTTGACCCCGCGCGGTTATTCTACCCCGGCATGGGCCGGCGGATCAAGCAAAACCGGTACTAAGAGCCGAAACACCTGGCATTTTGCCGGTATTTTCAACACCTTCGATTTCTGGCTCCGGCAGCGGAGCGCTTCTATTCAACCCAAGCTACGCGCCCCGGACCGATACTCGCGAGGGTGGTGAGCGCGGCCGGGATGAGGGGAGCCAAGTCCTCGATCTGATTCGATTGCGCGACTAGAATGAGGATGGCAATTTGCCTGCCCACAAGGTTCTGCTGATGCCGAATGCCGTGGTCGATGGTCACCAGAACGTCGAATTCCAGCTCAGCTACCGAGATTAGGTCGCCGTTCCTTTTCCCGGACCATCCCACTTCCTGTACAGTTCGGCAGTCGTGCCCGGTGAAAAGGCGTTTCAATGCGCGCGGCAGACACTCGTCGATCAACAGCTTCATTGCGTCCGGGCAATGACTAGTTCTTTGGCGTGCTCCAAGGCCGCGATGGCCGCCGCTCGCGTCACAGACGGGAATTGCTCCAGGAACTCGTCGAGCGTGTGGCCGCCTTCGAGATAATCCAGCAGGTTCTTGAACGGTACGCGGGTCCCGCGGAAGACCGGCATTCCACCCAGAATATCGGGATCTTTCACGATGACCTCGCTTGAATACGTCATTCCAGCCCCCACGATAAGTTTAGCGCGCCAAGGGCCCTACCGCAGATTGTGCTTCTTGATTTTGTACCGCAGCTTGTCGCGGGTGATGCCCAGAATGCGGGCGGCCTGCACCTGGTTGCCTCCCGCGCGGTCGAGGGCATCCTCGATGACGCGGCATTCCTGTTCGTCGAACGACAGGCGGCCTTCCACGCTGGCGGGCCGCGACGCCGGGAGTGGGTTCGCCGCGGACGCCGCGGCGGCGACGCCCTGCCGCATGTATTGCGGAAGATCGGCTATGTCGATGGCTTCACCAGCCACCAGCATGCAGGCGTGCCCGATGACATTCTCCAACTCGCGCACGTTGCCGGGCCAGGAGTGGCGCGCCAGCAGAATCTGGGCGCGGGGGGTCAGCGACTCCACCGGCTTCTTGTATTGGGCCGCGAATTTCCGGATAAAGAAGCGCTCCAGCAGCGGCAGATCCTCTTTGCGGTCGGCCAGCGCCGGCGTTTTGATCTCCACCATGGAGAGCCGGTAATACAAATCCTCGCGGAAGCGCTTCTCGGCGATCTGCGCGCGCAGGTCGTGATTGGTGGCGGCCACCACGCGCACGTCCACCTTGCGCGCGCTCAGCGAGCCGACCCGCTGCACCTCCTGATTCTGCAGGACGCGCAGCAGCTTGGCCTGGGTGGCCAGCGGCATATCGCCGATCTCATCCAGGAATAGCGTGCCGCCGTGCGCGTACTCGAACAGGCCCATCTTGGTGCTGTCCGCCCCGGTGAATGCGCCCTTCACATGTCCGAACAGCTCGCTTTCGAACAGCGTTTCCACCACCGCGGAACAATTGCAGACCACCATGGGGCCGGACGCCTGGCTGAGTTTATGGAGCGCCTGCGCCACCAGTTCTTTGCCGGTGCCGGTGGGTCCGGTTACCGCGCAGGCGCGGTAGTGCGGCGCCACGCGACGGATCTGCGCGAACATCTCCCACATCAGCGGACTGCGCCCCACCATGCCTTCGAACTGGCTGCTATCCATCAGCTCGCCGTCCAATTGACTAACCCGCTGGCGGCGGCGCGCATCGGTGGCCAGCTTGTCGATGCGCTCGCGCAGGACGGCGATTGAAATGGGCTTGGTCAGGTAATCGCACGCGCCCTTCTTGATGGCTTCCACGGCAGCGTCGGTGGAGTAGTGGGCGGTCATCAGGATCACGTCGGTGGCCGGATCCACTTCCAGAATGCGGCCCAACAATTCCATGCCGTTCATCTTGGGCATTACGATATCGCTCAGCACGATTTCGGGGCGCTCGCGGCGGACCAACTCCAGGCCGCTCTCCGGATCGTCCGCGGTGAGGATGTGGAGGCCATTATCCGAGAGCGTCTCGGAGACCAGCTCCAGGCTTTGCGGATCGTCGTCGATGACCAGGAGCTTGATGCGCGGCGGTGTGGCGGTCATAGCAGCCTAGAGAAACCTCTTGACTTCCTGCCGCAACGCGGCGATATCCACGGGCTTGGTGATGTAGCCGTCGAAGCCGGCGTCCAGCGCGCGATCGCGGTCGCCCTGCATGGCGTAAGCCGTCAGCGCCACTACATGCAGGCCGGAAAGCCGCGGATCGGCGCGCAATTCGCGCAGCACGCCATAGCCATCCAGGCGGGGCATTTGGATATCCACCAGCACCAGGTCGGGGGCGTTGGCGCGCGCCGCGCTCACGGCGGCGTGGCCATCGACGGCCTCCACCACGTCATAGCCGGTCATCTCCAGCACCTCTCGAATCAACTCGCGGCTGGCCGTGTTATCGTCCGCCACCAAGATCGTCTGGCTCATGCGCGGGCCGCCTGTGCGCCTACGGCGCGGTGCAGATCGGCCAGCAACTGCTTCTTCCATTCGCGGCCCTTTTGAAAAAGGCCGATGGTCTCGCGGCGCAGCATTTCGATTTCACTATCGGTCAGGTCCTTAGCCGTCAGAACCAGCACCGGGATATTGCGCAAGCCGGGGTCCTCTTTCATGCGCAGCAGCAACTCGAAGCCGTCCATCTCGGGCATGATCAGGTCCAGCAGGATGGCGCTCACGGAGATGCGCGCCACGGCCTCCAACGCTTCTTTTCCGCTGGCCGCCAACACCGGGATGTAGCCGTCGGACTCCAGCATTTCCTTGAGCAACTCCCGCGTGCCGGCTTCGTCGTCCACCACCAGGATTTTAGCCGGACCGTTGGATCCCGGGCCGACGAACCGGCGAACGGCTTCGAGCAGCACTTCTTTGTCGACCGGCTTGACCAGGTATTCGGCTGCGCCCAGCGCCAGACCGATCTTCGGTTCATCGACCACGGTGACCACAATCACGGGAATCCCGGCGGTAACCGGCGTCTTCTTCAGCGCGTAGAGCGTGTCCCAGCCGCCTTTGCCGGGCATCAGCATGTTCAACGTGATGGCGTCCGGCACATGCTCGACGGCCTTGGCCAGGGCGTCGGCCGACGAACCCGCCGCGATCAGTTCATAGCCCTCGGGTTCCAGCCAACTCGCCAGGAGTTCGCGAGCCGGGGCCTCGTCGTCCACAATCAGAACCAGGGGACGTTCGCGCGGCGGCCATGTTTCGCTGGCGCCGGCATCCTCGGGCGCGGATTCTTCCGCCGCGGCGCGGCCCGCGGGCATGGTGAAGCTCAACCGCGCGCCCTTTCCCGGCTCGCTTTCGACCCAGATGCGCCCGCCGTGTTCCTCCACCAGGCGCTTGGTGATGGCCAGTCCGAGTCCGGTTCCTTCCTTGATGCCTTTGGTGGTGGCTCCCGCCTGGTGGAATGCATCGAAAATGGCTTCCTGTTCCTCGATGGAAATGCCCAGCCCCGTGTCGCTCACGGATACGGTGAGTCGGCCGCGGCGTTCCGCAGCCTCGACCCAGATTCTGCCGCCCTCGGGAGTGAACTTGACCGCATTACCGAGCAGATTCACCAGGATTTGTTTGAACCGGATGCGGTCCGCGAAGACCGTCACATCCGGCCCGATGCTGCTGTGCACCGCGATATCTTTGGCCGCCGCCGCCGGGCGGATGCTGACCAGGACTTCGGCTAGCGCGGTGGCCACGGGCACGTTCTCCCGATTCAGCTCCAGGCGGCCGGCTTCCACTTTGGAGAGGTCCAGGATGTCGTTAATCAGCGCCAGCAGATGGCGCGCACCCTGCTGGATGTGGCTGACGAATCTCTGCTGCTTGGATGACAGCGGGCCCGCGGTTTGTTCGGCGAGCAGGTCCGAGAAGCCGATGATGGCGTTGAGCGGCGTGCGCAGTTCGTGGCTCATGCTGGCCAGGAATTCGCTCTTCAGGCGATTGGCGCGTTCCACTTCGCGGTTGCGCAGTTCCAGTTCTTTGTTGGTGGCCCCTAGTTTCGTATTCAACGCGGCCACGGCTTCTTCGGCCTGTTTGCGCAGTGTGATATCTCGATTGGTCTCCAAGACGGCCGCGGGGGTTCCATCGGTTCCGCGAACCAGAATGTGCCGGCTTTCGACGGTGATCCTTGCGCCATCGCGGCGCGTGTGACGCAGTTCGCCATCCCAGCGGCCGCCGTGGTCGAGCGCCGCCTCTACTTCGTCCAGCGAGACGGGAAACCCGGTTTGGAACAACGTATGGGTAACCTGGCCTAATGCGTCCGCGGCGGGCCACCCGTAAGTCTCCTGGGCCCCGGCATTCCATTGCAGAATGCGACCGCCAGGTTCGCGCACGATAATGGCATCGTGGGACGCCTCGATCAATTGGGCTTGCCGGCGCAAGTCCTCCTCGATGCGCTTGCGGTCCGTCATATCGCGGACCACGCACATGACCTGCGGGCCATCCTTGGTATCCAGGGGGCTCAGATTGATGTCTACCGGGAACTCGCTGCCATCGGAGCGCCGGGCCCACAAATCCAAGCCGGATCCCATGGGCCGCATGGCGGGCTTGGCCTGGTAATGCTCGCGGTACTCCGGATGCCGCTCGCGGAAACGGCCGGGCACCAACTCATCGACGGATTTGCCCAGCAAGTCGTCCAGCCGGCAACGGAACATTTCGCCCGCCAGCGAATTCGCCAGGACGATGTGGCCCTGGCGGTCCACCTGGAGGATGGCGTCCGGAGAGGCCTCGAAGATCTGGCTGAATCGAAGATCCGCCCGCACCACGTCCCGGGCGCCGGGATCGTGCCGTGCGGCCTTCAACTCCAGCGCCTGCCTGGCGGAGATCGGCAGCCGGAAAAGTTCGCTGGTATGCAGGCAGTCCGCGGCGCCTTCCAGAACGCAGTTCATCAGGAGGCGGGGGTCGGAGTCGCCGGCTAAAACGATGAGGGAGACCGGCCTGGAAGAGCTTCGCAAGGCTTCCAGCGCGGCGCGCCAACTCCAGCCGGCGGCCGTGTGCTCGGTGACCACCAAGTCGTACGCGGCCGCCTCAAGGAGGGCGGACATCTCCTCCGGACTGCCGGCGGTGGAATGGCCCGCGTCGAAGCCCACCCGCGCCAGTTCGCGCATGCAATGTTCCGCGATTTCGGGATGAGTCTTAAGAAATAGAACGCGCAAAGCGCCCCCTCATTTGTTTAATGATATACAACTCCGGGGACCACTCGCTAACGCTCGTGGCTCGGCAGGCTCGGTACGGGCGTTTCGGGTTGAGCGGCGAACGACTGGTTGCGGCGCCAGGCCAGGAAGATGAATCCCCCCAGGATGCAGAAAGGCGGCAATCCCAGCAGCACGATGCCCATGTTGAGCAGGTGGGCCCGGGCCGCGTTCTGGGCGGCTGCCGTGCGGTAGCACATGACGCACTGCGCCCAGCTATTGGCGGCGGTTAGAAAAAGCGCCAAGCCCAGGCGCTTCATTGCGGCCTCATCGTCATCAGGCGGCTGGAGTCGGGCATGAACATGATCAGCATCAGGACGATGCAGAGAATCAACATGGGGAACAGTGTCAGAAACAGGCTCAATTTCTCAAACTTCAGGTGCATGAAATAAGCGATAATCAGCGCCGCCTTGATCACCGACAGGCCCACCAGGGCAGTCAGGAAGATGAGCACCGGAATCTGCTCGTAGGCCAGGAAAACTTCGATGCCGGTCATGAATAGCAGCGCAAACCAGACGGTGATGAACGCCTTGGTGGTGGCGCCGTCAGTATGATCGATCGCTTCGGAGTGAGTGCTCATTGAGTGGTTCCCTTCGTCAAATCTTTGCCGACATCAGGTAGACCAGCGGGAAGATGAACATCCACACCAGGTCCACAAAGTGCCAATAGAGGCCGCTGACTTCCACATCCTCGGCCTTGAATTTGCCGCGGGCGACGGCGACGGCGATGATGCCCAGGTAAATCAGGCCGATGACCACGTGCGTCATGTGCAATCCCGTGAGCGCGAAAAACGTCCCGCCGAACAGCGGCACTCCCCAGGGATTGTCGAAGGGCGTCACATGTTCGTTGCGGATCAGGTTCAACCATTCGGTGAGGTGCAGCGCCACGAAAGATCCGCCGCCCACCATGGTGGCCAGAATCCAGCCGACGGCGGCCTTGCGGCGGCCGTGGTTCATGGCGTGTACTCCCATCACCATGGTCAAGCTGCTGGAGAGCAGGCAAAAGGTCATGACCGTGGAGAAAATGATACTGGGCGAAAAGTGAAACGGCGTGGGCCAGTTGGGTGTGGACAGCCGCACGTAGGTGTAGGCCATCAGCAGCGCGGAGAAGGTCAGCGCGTCGGAGATGATGAACAGCCACATCCCGAACTTCTTCGAATTCACGGCGTATGGCGAACGCCCGCCTGCCCAGACCGAGGTCATGGTTGCCATCGACAGATTTACCCCCAAACGAGAAATAGAGCCATCAAGAAAAGCCAAAGGCCATCTACGAAATGCCAGAAGAGCGCGCTGACATCCACTGCTGTGCGCTTTCCAGGCCCCAGCCGCAAGCGGAGCGCTTGCACGTCCACATAGGCGAGGGCCGACAGACCGCCCACGATGTGCAGNNGTTCAACTGCAGCCATGCCATCGCCTGGCCCACCAGGAAGAGGGCTCCGAGCACCGTGCCCGCGGTCCAATAGCGGTTGAATCCGGTGCGCCGTCCGGTTCTGAGCGATCGCCGCGCCAGTTCCAGCAGGAGACTGCTGCCGAGCAGGATGGCGGTGTTGACCCAGACGATCGGCGGCAGCGGCAAGGCCACCCAATCGTTGGATATGCCGCGGCGGACGACGAAGGCGCTGGTGAAGGCGGCGAAGGCCATGGTGGTGGCGGCCAGCAGCACCATCAGGCCGGTCATGGATGCGCGACGCGATGCGCCTCGGCCGTCGGGTCCGCCGCCGCCGCCGCCGTAGCCGCCGCGCGGAGGGGCCGGCGGTCTGATGATGTCCGATGTGATTGAGCCTGGCATCTTAAAATCCGTGGCTGGTGGCTAGTGACTGGTCGCTGGTGGATTAGCCGCGTCCGGCGGGTCCGTTTGCATGATGAAGTCGCGCGGCGCGCCGGGCACGCTGTATTCATAGGG
>PMVV01000446.1 GCA_003166475.1 Bryobacterales bacterium
GGCGGCTGCCCGTGGGACCGCGAGCAGACCTTCGACACCATCAAACCTTTTCTGCTCGAAGAAACCTACGAGGTGATGGACGCCATCGACGCGCGCGACTGGCCCGAACTAACCGGCGAGTTGGGCGACCTGCTGCTGCAATCCGTCTTCTTCTCCCAAATGGCCGCCGAGCAAAGCCTGTTTTCGATCGCGGACGCGCTCGACGCCATCAACGAAAAGCTGATCCGCCGCCACCCGCACGTCTTCGGCGCGCAGACCGCCGAAACCGCGGGCGACGTGCGCCGCATCTGGGGCGAGGTGAAGGCCGAGGAAAAAAAGCAGAAGGGCGAGCACCGCGGTGGGCTGCTGGATTCGGTCCCGCGCGCGCTGCCGGCCCTGGTGGAAGCGCAGCAGCTAACCTCTCGCGCCGCGCACGTGGGCTTCGATTGGGACAATGCGGAACAAGTGCTGGAGAAGCTGCACGAAGAACTCGCCGAATTCGACGCCGCGCGCCGCCGGGTTTTGCAGGAAGAAGCCGCGCAGGAGGAACTGGAAGGCGAGTTAGGCGATATGCTGTTCGTGCTGGTGAACCTGGCGCGTTTCGTCAAGGTCGATCCGGAGCAAGCCCTGCGCAAGACCAACGCCAAGTTCCGCCGGCGTTTCGGTCATATCGAGCGCAGGCTGGGCGAGCAGGGCAAATCGCCGGAAGAAGCCACGCTGGCCGAAATGGACGCGCTCTGGGAGGAGTCCAAGAGATGATCGAACTCCGGGCGTTGACGGAAAGCCGCCAGTTTCAGGAAGCGGTGGATCTGCAGAAAACGGTCTGGGGATTCAACGACGTCGAACTGCTACCGGTGCGGCTGTTCGTGGTGGCCACCAAGGTCGGCGGCCAGGCATTCGGCGCCTACGACGGAAACGAAATGGTGGGCTTCCTGCTCTCGATCCCGGGATTGAAGCCTGGCGGCGCGTCGTACCTGCACAGCCACATGCTGGGCGTGCTGGCGGAATACCGGAATCGGGGCGTCGGCCGCATGCTGAAACTGCGGCAGCGCGAGGATGCCCTCGAGCGCGGCATCGGCCTGGTCGAATGGACCTTCGATCCGCTGGAGCTGAAGAACGCCTTCTTCAACATGGAGCGCCTGGGCGCTATCGTGCGGCGCTATGTGGAGAATCAGTACGGCACCACCACCAGCCCGCTGCATGGCGGCTTGCCGACGGATCGCTGCGTAGCCGAATGGTGGCTGGCCAGCCCGCACGTCGAGGCGGTCCTCGCGGGGCGCTCGCCCTCGCGAACGGTGGAAGAGCGCGGCATCCTAGAGCGTATTGAGGTGCCTGCCGACATCGATATCATCCGGCGTGCGGAACCCCGCCGCGCGCGCGAAATCCAGAAATCGCTGGGGGCGCGCCTGACGAGCGCCTTCGACCGCGGCCTGGCGGTGATTGGGTTTGAACGGTCCGATCGCGTGGGCACGTATCTGCTCGGGAGGTGGAAATGCGGATCGAACGCGTAACTCTCCGGCACATTCGGATGCCGCTGGTGCATTTCTTCGAAACCAGCTTCGGCCGCACGACGGAGCGCGACATCATCCTGGTGGAAGTGGCGGGAGAAGGCGCATCGGGATGGGGCGAAGTGACCGCCGGCGAGAGTCCTTTCTATAACGAAGAGTGGACCGATTCCGCCTGGCTGATCCTGCGCGACTACGCCATCCCACGCGTGCTGGGCCGCGACCTGGCCAGCGCCGAAGACGTTGCGCCGCTCACCGCGCATATCCGCGGCCACAAGATGGCGCGCGGCGGTCTGGAGGCGGCCGTATGGGACCTGGCGGCGCGGCTCGCGGGCCAACCGCTGTGGAAGACGATCGGCGGCGGCGCGCGGCGCGAAATCCCGTGCGGCGTTTCGATCGGCATACAGAATTCGGTGGATCAGCTTCTGGAAAAGATCGAGCGCGAGCTCGCCGCGGGCTATCAGCGCATCAAAATGAAGATCAAGCCAGGCTGGGATGTGGATGTGATCCGGCAGGTGCGCGCGCGCTTTCCCGCGATCAAGCTCATGGCCGATGCGAATTCGGCCTACACGCTGGATGACGCCGCCCGATTGAAACAGCTCGACGAGTTCTACCTGATGATGATCGAGCAGCCGCTGGCGCACGACGACATCATCGATCATGCCGTCCTGCAAGCCAAGCTCGATACGCCGATTTGCCTCGACGAATGCATCCGCTCCGCGCATCATGCCGAGCAAGCTATCCGGTTGCACGCCTGCGGCATCATCAATATCAAGCTGGGGCGCGTGGGCGGCTTTCGCGAGGCCAGACGCGTCCACGATGTGGCGCAGGCGGCGGGCGTGCCGGTGTGGTGCGGCGGGATGCTCGAATCCGGCGTGGGCCGCGCACACAACATCGCGCTTTCCACGCTGCCCAATTTCGTTCTGCCGGGCGATGTGTCGGCCAGCAAGCGCTATTGGGCGCGCGATATTATCGTGCCGCCGGTCGAGACTACGCCACAAGGCACCATCCGTGTTTCCGACGAACCCGGTTTTGGCTACGACCTCGACCGCGATTATATCCGGTCGGTCACCATCCGGGAGGAGTCCGCCGGTTGAACGGAACCGCGGTACTTTACGCCCTCATCTTGCTGATGGTGGCGTTCTGGTCGGGCAATTACATTGCGGGCAAAATCGCGCTGCGCGAACTTTCGCCGCTGTTTCTGGCGGGATTGCGGATCGGTCTGGCGGGCGTGACGATGGTGCCGTTATATGCGTGGGAGCGGGTTCGCAAGAGGGACCGCTCCCTCACGGTCACGGCTCGGCACGACGTCGTACGGTTACTGCTGCTGGGCCTGTTGGGCGTGACGCTGAATCAGTTCTTCTTTATCGTCGGCCTGAGCCGCACCAGCGTGGCGCACGCGGCGATCCTTATCGGACTCACACCGATACAGGTGCTGATCATCGCAGGGGTGCGCGGCCAGGAACGAATCACGGCGCGCAAGGTCGCTGGGATGGCAATCGCCCTGGCAGGCGTGGCCCTACTGAAAGCCTTCGAACCGGCGGCCGGCACCGGCGCAACATGGCTGGGCGATTTCTTCATTCTCCTTACCGGACTGTGCTTCGCGCTGTTCACCGTATTCGGCAAGGAAGTGACGCAGCAGTACAGCACCATCACCATGAACACCTACGCCTATGTGGGAGGCGCTGTGGCGCTGCTGCCCTTGACACTATGGGAGGCCGCACATCAGCCGCTGGCGCACGTCAGCGCAGGGGCGTGGCTGGCGGCGATCTACATGGCGCTGTTTCCCTCGGTGGTCGCTTACCTGATTTACTACCACGCCCTCGCCCACATGGCGGCGTCGCGGGTGTCGGCATTCTCCTATTTACAGCCGGTGTTCGCCACGATCATGGGAGTCGTCCTCCTGGGAGAGAGCCTGGGCGCGCCTGTGATCGCCGGCGGCGCAGTGATCCTGGCGGGCGTTTATCTAGCGGAGCGCGGCTGATGGCTTCGTTTGTCGAATTGCTGCGCGGCAACCGCAACTACCGCTACACCTGGATCGGGCAGGTGGTCAGCGAAATCGGCGATCACTTCAACAACATCGCCGTATTCAGCCTGGCTTTGGCGAATACGCGCTCCGGGCTGGTGGTCAGCGGCGTGATGCTAGCGCGCGCGATTCCGGCAGTGCTGGCGGGGCCTATCGCCGGCGTGCTGCTCGACCGCATGGACCGCAAGCGCGTGATGATCTGGAGCGACATCATCCGCGCGGTGCTGGCGGCCGGCTTCATCCTGACGATTCACCGGCACGACACCTGGCTGCTGTATTTCTTCAGCGCCCTGCTGATGTTCGCGTCGCCGTTTTTCACCAGCGGGCGCTCGTCCATTCTGCCTAGCATCGCCACGCGCGACGAACTGCACACGGCCAATTCGCTGACGCAAACCACCGGGTGGACGACCCTGACCATCGGCACCTTTCTCGCGGGCGCCAGCGTGGCGCAGTTCGGCTATCAGTGGGCCTTTGTGGGCAACGCGCTTTCCTTCGTCGTGTCCGCCATCTGCATCGGGCAGTTGTTTCTGCCCGGCGACGGTTTTCGGCCCAGGCGTGAGTCGCTCACCGAAGCCGACGTGGTGCGGCCCTGGCACGAATACACCGAAGGGCTGCGTTACATGCGCGCGCATCCGTTGATCTTCGGCATCGCGCTGATCGGCGTGGGCTGGGCCACCGGCGGCGGAGCGGCGCAGATCCTGTTCAGCGTCTTCGGCGAGATC
The DNA here is from genome assembly GCA_003166475.1 of Bryobacterales bacterium. Lineage (GTDB taxonomy): Bacteria > Acidobacteriota > Terriglobia > Bryobacterales > Bryobacteraceae > Bog-159. The sequence goes on from PMVV01000446.1 coordinate 4,233, forward strand.
GTCTTCAATCGCGGGCCGGCCGGCATCGGCATCGTGTGGGGCTGCGCGGGCATCGGGCTGCTGCTTGGCGGCCTGATCGGGCACCGGCTCGGCGAGCGGCTCAGCTTCGACGGTTACAAGCGCGCGGTGGTGGTGTGTTACGTGATTCACGGCGGCGCATACGTCCTGTTTAGCCAGATGCGGAATTTCCATTGGGCGCTGGTCTTCATCGCGCTATCGCGCGCAGCCGTAGGGGTTAGCTCGGTGCTGAATTATTCGCAGCTTCTGCGGCACGTGGCTAACGAATTCCGCGGACGGGTGTTCGCCACCATGGAGTCGATGGTCTGGTCTACCATGATGGTTTCGATGATGCTCGCGGGAATCGCATCGCAGTATTACGACCCGCGCTTGATCGGCGCGATAGCGGGCGTGCTCAGCTCGACGACTGCGGTCTTTTGGGGCTGGGCGCACTGGACGGGGCGGCTGCCCGAACCCGCACAAGAGGGCGTGGATCCGGACGACGTGGAGGTACATGGCGAACCCACCATCTAGCTTGCAGGACAAAGTGGTACTGGTGACCGGCGCGGCCAAGCGCATCGGGCGCGGCATCGCGCTGCGCCTGGCGCGGGAAGGCGCGCGCGTGGCGATTCACTATGGAAACTCGGAAGCCGAGGCGCGCGCGACCGCGGCGGAATGCGGGGGCGCTCCGCTGTTTCGCGCCAATCTCGAAAGCGTGGCGGAGATCGAGCGCATGTTCGACGAGGTCAAAGGAACGCTCGGCCGGCTGGATGGCCTGGTCAACAATGCCGCCCGCTTCACGCGCCGCGATCCGTTGGAGGTCACCGAGGCCGACTGGGATTTCATCCACTCGGTGAACCTGAAAGCGGTGTTCTTCTGCTGCCAGAACGGCGCGCGCCTGATGCGCAAGACGGGCGGCGGGCGCATCGTAAATATCAGCTCGCTGGGCGGCCTGCGGCCCTGGGCGGACCACGCGCATTACTGCGCGTCGAAAGCCGGCGTGATCATGCTGACGCGCGCGCTGGCCAAAGCGTTCGCTCCGGAGATCACGGTGAATTCGGTGGCGCCGGGAGTGATTCCGTTCGGGGAACTCGACGCAGAGGCAACGAGAATGGTGCAGGCGACGCCCGCCTTGCGCGGCGGCACTCCGGATGAAGTGGCGGGCGCGGTGGTGTATTTCCTGGGGGCGAGTAATTTCATTACCGGTCAGATTGTGGCTGTGGATGGCGGGTTGAGCCAGCGGTAGGCTTAGTGAACTTCAGTGAATGCTCAGGCGATCCGCGACCCCTTAGTTCGGGCGCCCGCCATCGGCTGCGTTGCCACAGAGATCCGGAAGCGGCAGGGCCTGGTATAGAAACGCGTGCGCCAGCGGAACGGATCGATGAAGGCAAGTGGACGGCGGTCTGTTTCCGCCTGCACGTAAGGAATGATGATCGCGCCCACAGGAATCACAGACGCATTCTCTGGAAGCGTCTCCCAACCGACATCGAGTTTTTTCTGGCGTGAATTATTCGATTCACAGCGTCCCACCGATTTGCCACAAGAATCCAGTTCCATCGAGGCTGATTCAACCTATTGAGTCTCGCATAATAGAGTGACAACCAGCATGGATCTTGCGGGGCGGACATTCTGCCAAGATTGACCGCCCCACATCAGCCCGATGGAAAGTGCACATTTGTCGCCGGAATTGTCACTGTATTAAGCGAACATCAATAATATGAGGGCGCTCCGGGACGACCTCGAGTGCCCGCCTGGCGTTCAACGAGAAGCTACCTACGGCCTCCACTACCATTACGGTTGTTTGGTCCTGGATGTAACGGGTACTGAGCACTTGCGATAGCCCAAAGCACGATGGCTTCCTCGGTTGCACGAACCCGGGAATGACGGATAACGGTCTCCATTTCGACTTGTTCGGCCATGTGACCTCCAATTCCCGAACATTGCAGCTAAAGACGTGCATTCGAGGCCATCGTAAGAACCTCACCCGGCGCTTCCCATAGTACCTCTCACCCCTCGCGCACGTCTTCGGCGTGAGGCGACATCGCGGTAGAATCCTTATATTGGCGGAGGCGCCGTACGATGAGCAAAGAGCAACTGCACGAACTTGTCAATCGCCTTCCGGAGTCGGAAATCGCGCCGGCGGCACGATACCTGGAATTCCTGGTCAACCACGAAGAACAGCCCGTGGACCGAGAAATGCTGGCACGTATCGACGCCGCGCGCGCCCGTCCATCGCCCGGAATCCCGCATGAAGAGATCCTGCGGGAGTTTGGTGTGTGAAGCAGTTTGTTTGGGAGCCAGCCGCGCGGTCCGATCTGCGCCGCCTGGATCGCGATACGGCCATGCGCATTCTTCAAGCGTTGACCCGCTATGGCAGCACTGGCGAAGGCAGCGTCAAGCGGCTTACCGATCGCGAAGGGCTATACCGCCTCCCGAGTCGGCAAGTGGCGGATTTTCTTTGATTTGGATTCTCCCTATGCCGTTCGGATCCACGGTATTGACAACCGCGGCGAGACCTACTGAGCGGCCCGTTGACACCGTGGTCGAGTAGAGTAGAACTATGGCGGCGAGCGCGTGGCTCACGATCGGTGATCGAGGTTACGTCCGGGGTCTGGCGCGTACGGAAGACTCCTCGCCGAAGAAGGAGCGCTGTTGCGCCGGGCGCTGCCAGTCCTGTCCTGCATTTAAAGCAATGCGTGACACATTCACAGTCCGGCTGCCACAAGATCTCGCCGAGTGGCTTGACAGGGCCGCTCAGAAGACCGGGATGTCTCGCGGCGCCATCATCCGTATGGAACTCGAGAGAGCCGGAAGTCGGTAGTGGGTCAATTTGCGTAGCATCGCCTTCGAGGGCGGCTAATCGTGGCCGCAGCCGCCTTTTTAGGCGGCCAGTGCCGGCTGAAAGCCGGCTGCGGGCAGAATNNCCCGCCCTCCAATTGCAAACTGACCCATTACCCGGAAGTCGCCCAAAAGATCGTTCCTGCGTCTGGCGGGCGCCATAGAAGGGCCGGCGGATCTCTCGGCCCGCAAGGGCTTCTCACGAAAGTGAAGGGAATCGCCGATACCGCTTTTTGGTGGCTTTCGCCAACCGAAGAGACGCCCATCACCGGTGGGCGCTGGAGATCGCACAAAGCGTCACTGAGCCACTGTTGACCTGCGAAGCCGTACTGGCTGAGGCCGCTTTCCACTTGGGTAGCGTAGCCTGGTCATGGCATTCGTCACTGAGGGCCTGCTCCGTCCAGAGTTCCGTATTACTGAGCACATTCCGAGGATCGACGAACTGGCCGCGCGTTATGCAGACCGGCGTCCAGACCTGGCGGACCTGTGCTTGATCGGGATGAGCGAATTGCATCCGAAGTTTCCCGTGATCACCACCGACGTAACCGGTTTTCGGATCTACCGCCGGGGCCGCCGTGAAGCCATCCCACTCATTCACCCGTCCCAGTTGTAGGGGCCGGGACTGCGGGGTGCGTGACGGGAAGAGCACCAAGACGGAACACCCTGCGGGCATTGACGAATAGGAGCTTGTTTTCAATATTCGGCGGCAGTCCCAAATCCCGGACTTGTTCCATGCACTTATCGAGCGGCAATTGCGGGAAGTTCGTTCCGAAGAGCACCTTATCCCGGCCATAAGTCCGCAGGAATTGCAGGAGCTGCGGCGGATAGTAGCGCGGCAGATAGGCCGAGGTATCGATGTAGACATTGTCGTGTTTCCAGGCCACGCCGATCATTTCATCGGTCCACGGGTGGCCGATGTGGCCGCAGACAATGCGCAGTTCGGGGAAGGTGAGGGCGACTTCATCGATGTACGAAACCGGGCGGCCAGTCTCGGATGGCATCAGCGGGCCGGTGTGCCCGACTTGGGTGCAGAACGGGATGTCCAGTTCGATGCACTTGACGTAGAGCGGGTAGTAGAGCTTGTCGTTTGGCGGTAGCCTCCACAACCAGGGCACGACGCGCAGGGCTTTGAAACCGAGTTGGCGGACGGCGCGGTCCAGTTCGCGCACGGCGGCTACGGGGTTGGTCAGGTCAACCGCCGCCACGCCGGCGAAGCGGTCCGGAAAGGCCTCGACATGGGCGGCGACTTCGTCGTTCGAGATGAGCCAGCGGCCGGGCCGGCACCAGGCGGACAGCATGAGCTGCTGGATGCCGGCGGCGTCCATGACAGACACGATTTCAGCCGGTGTGAGCTGACAGTCGAGATCCCGGGCCGTGCCGGACTTCTCGAGCAGGCGGACGACCTCCGGCAGGTCCTAGCGCGTGCGCCCCGTAACAGGCTGCGCCCACGCGTCGATCGCTTGTCTTACTGGTATTTCGTGCATAGTATATGTGGGTCTACCAATCGCCCAGCAACTCCAAATACGCGGCCGAGCCGTCGCGCAGCCAGCCATCGAGCTGGGCCGGCTCCTTGAGCTGCTGGCCGCGGTTGCGGGGGACGGCCACGAAGCGGCAGTCCAGTTCGGGCAGTGCGGTCATGTCGCCCCACAGCTTTTCGAATTGCGCGACGGGGAAGATATCTTCCTGGCCCTTGCCCCAGCGCTTCTTCACGTCCTTCAGCGTGATGTAGGCCGGCATGCGTGCGGCAATGGCGCGGACGGCTGCGGCCACTTTTCCTTCACTTTGCGGGTTCACAAGATCGGCGCGGGTCAGCGAGAAAGCCGGCAGCAGGCGATCCAGGTCGATCCAGTAGGTAGCCGAATTGTAGTAAGAGAGCTGGAATTCGATGCGTTCGTCCGGCAGCGCCAAGCCCTCGACCAGGCGCACGCGGCCGTCAACGCGGGCCAGGCCGCCGCCTCGGTCGTCGATCTGTCGGGCGATCACCTCGGTAGTGAGCGCGGCGCCGGATTCGATGTGCAGCCCCAGCAAATCCGGGGCGAGGTCCGCGCCCAGCGTATCGATGTTGTGCAACATGAGATAGCGCAGACGCGGACGCTGATCCAGCAGCCGCGCCAGCACGCCGTTGCGAAACAGGTTGGGCAGTTCGTACCAATGGCCGACAGGATGCAGGCACTGCATCGGCAGATTGTCGGTGTAATTGCCGGCCTCGCCGGCTTGGTGTGCCCACGCGATGAGGCTGGCGTGCAGGCTCTCGCGCACTTTCTGGGCCTGCTCGTCGAGAAGCTGTTGCGGCATCTCCTCCCAGGCGAAGCGCAGGTCGCGCACCATGGGGATCAGGCGCAGGCCGATGTTGCGTCCCGGCGAGAGCAGCAGCGGGCCGGGATAGTCGTAGTTGTTCGCGGCGGCCAGCCAGTCGGCCACGGCATCGTGCGTGAGATAGCTCGTGGTGATGACGTGCGGCAGCGGCATGCCGGCCATGCGGCTGGTGCGGCGGCTTTTCGCCAGATGCGCCTCGATGAAGTTGCGGTGGCGGCCGGCCAGCTTCGAGAACGGGTGCAGCGCTTTGACCACGCCGGCGCCTTTGGTCCAGCGGCTGCCGGCGCCGCCCGCGAGCGTGACCACGGCGACCATGCCCTCGGCCAACGCCTGCATGCCGGCTTCGCGATAGCGCGCGGGCAATCCGGCGGTGGCATCGGCTATGTCATCGGGTGCGACATCTTCGATGCGGCTGCTGGCGGGCAGACGGTTCTGCGCCAGACCAATGCGGCCGCTGCGCAGATCGGCCTGGATCTGCTCATGCTGCACGCGGTCGAACCCATGCCGGTCGAGCAGCGATTCGAGACTCTGGGAGGGATCGGTAGCGTCGTGCGCGGCGCGCGGCAGCATGTGATCGAAAAGGTTCTGCACCATGCCGGATAGTTCGGGTGCGGTGCGGCATGCAACGGCGAAGCGATCCAGCTCGGCGCGGCGGGCTGGGGAGAGTAGCCGCGTCTCTGTGCGCAGCAGAGATGGGACCGCAAGAGTATAATAGCCGGGCGGCATCAGCGCAGCGGGTCCGCTGGCCAACTCGGCGTGGGTGCCGCGCTCGTTGATGGCAAAGTCGTAGACCACCGGCTCCATGGCGAAGGGCATGGCGCGATCGAAGCGGCGCTTCGTCTCGCGCATGATGGTTTCCAGGCGCTCACCGGCGCGCGGCTTGACGGCGGGGTCGAAGATGAAACCCATGCCGCCGCCGGACATGCCGCCGAGCATCCAGAAGCCCCAGAAACCGGCGCCCATCTCCTCGCGCACGCGGTCAATCAGCGTCTCCGTGTAGAAGTTTGAGGCCCACGGAATGATGGTCTGAATGGGGCCTTCGAAGTTGCGCTGGGTGGCGCCCCCGATGGCCGCTACATCGCCCGCGCGCAGATATCCCAGGATCTCGTCGAGCGTGCGGATGGCCTGCTGGCGGCCCTGCCACTCCGCTTCCGAGCGCAGCAGGTATTTCTCGGTGACCATTTCGAGAATGGGGCCGACGTCCTGCGCCATGCCGCCGTGCACCAGCACCAGGCTCGCTTGCAGACTCTGGCGCGTTGCCGCGGAGACTTCGTCCGCGCCGAGGATGCGATGGCGGGGCAGCAGGCAGCCGCGGCTGATGCCGAATTCCGAATCGCCCGCCGCGGCCGTGACGCCCTCGATCAGCTTGATGGCCGGCCACAACCCGCCGGAATCCTGCCAGCCGCCGCCGGACCCGCCCAGCCATTCGCCGAGAATGGCGCGCGCGGCCACCAGGCGGCGGTCGGTCTCGGCCAGTTGGCCGGTGAGCGCGTGGGCTTGTCCGGTGGCGCGCATGCACACCGAAATCAACGAGGCGAGCAGGTTGGTGGAGACGGCCAGGCGTGAGCCTTTGGGAATATCGTTCACGCGGCTGACGATTTCGAGGCCGTGACCGGGCCGGCCGGTAAGCACCGCCAGGATATCGGCCAGCGGCTGGCCCGCCCCTTCCATACCGGGCGGCACGATGCCGGAGGCGATCACCGCAGCCTTGAGCAGGCCCAGGTAGTCGCGCGCGAAATCGAAGACCTCCGCCAGCGTGGTGATTTCGGCGGCGGCTCCCAGATCGACGCTGGCGAGGCGCAGCACCGGCTCGTCGATCACGCGCAGCCAGGCTTCCACGGGCGGCTTGGGCGCGCCGGCGCCGCGCACGGCGAGATCGATGGAAACATTCAGCACGCGCGCGCCTTCGGGGAAATCCATGCCCAGGAAAAAGATGTCGCTCCAGCCGCTGTGGGTCAGGTCCATGCGGACCGGCGTGGTCTCGCGCAGGATGGGGAAGAGGCCGCCGGTCTGGCGGAGAAGTTCGGGGCGGATGCGCAGCGGATAATCGGCGGGGTGTCCGGTGCGGAACATCCACTGATTGCCGCGCACAGTTCGCACGCTGCGGCGGACCTGCCCGGCCAGCGTTTGGAAGCCGAGGCCATGATAGGCCGCGGCGAGCGCGCTGGAGATGGCCGCACTGGGGCCGTTCGCAGCTTGCGCGGCAAGGAAGATCTCGATGGCTTCTTCAAAGCGGCGCTTGAGCAGGTGATCGTAGCCGGTGAACGGAATCGGCGCCTGGGCGCGGACGCCTGGTTTGAAGGGCAGATGGAAGCGGTGGATCGCGTATAGGAAGAAGAGCGCGCGGACGCGTTCGTAGAGATTGTCGCTCGAGCGGCGGAAGCGGTCGAGGGCGGCGGATTCGCTCTGCAAGTCCGCGAGCGTGGCGGCGCGGCAGTAAGCGTCGAGCGAGCGGTTGCGGAGCGCGGGATCGGCCGCGGTGACGATGCCGGTGAGTTGGCTCATGCGATTGCCAGCAATTCAACCAATTGGGACAGAACTTCGTCGCGATCGCGCCCGCTGAGCGCCAGCGCCAGTTGCGCCGTGAGCAGGCCGTAGCGCACGCCAATATCGTAGCGGCGGTTGGCGCGCTCCAGCGCCAGGTATTGCTCGCGGCGGGCAAGTTCGGCGAGCGCGGCGGAAAGGCTGACGCGGGGCCCCAGGAAATCCATCACCGTGGGCGTGAGGACGTGCATGCCGAAGAAGCAAAGATAATGTCCGGCGCGCAGGCCGGGGACCACTAGGCGCTGTTCGGCTTCGGTGGGCGTGGGCTTTTCGATGACGGTGTCGATGCGGTAGAGGTCCTGGCTGCCCGCGACGCGCTGGCCGCCGGCCGCGCCGTAATGCGGCAACAGGTTTTCGCGGGTGGCCTGCACGGCGGAGACGGCGCACGCCTGGGCTTCGGCCACTTCCACCAATTGCTCGGCGCAGCCTTTTTCGGCGCGGCTGATATAAAGATGATCGCCGACCAGGTGCAGGAACGGGTCCTGGCCGACGAAGTTGCGGGCGCACAGAACGGCGTGGCCGTAGCCCAGCGGTTCGGACTGCGGGACGAAGCGGAGGCGGCCGGCATGGTCGCCCGCCACGCGCGCGTAGGCGATCTCGTCGCCGGGCGAAACGACGATGGCGATCTCTTCGACGCCGGCGCGCAGGGCTTCTTCGACGATGATGCGGAGGACGGGCTTTTCGACCCCATCGCGGTCGATCAGCGTTTGCAGCGGCAAGCTCCGCTGGCTGGGTCCGGCGGCTGTAATCACCGCCTTACGGATTTTCATGGGTTAGGGGTTCCTTAGCTATTATGGCTCGACAAGCGGATGAAAGCCTCGTTGGGCTAGAGTTGCAGAACAAGACGCAGACCTTCATCGACGGTGCCTTGCAGGCGCGGCGGCAGCGTGCCGGCGAGCTCGGTCAGCAAACTACGGTCGAGGGTCATGAGTGCGATACGTTCGCGACCGAGTCGCGCGGAAGGCCCGTCGAGCGCGCAGGCAACAGAACATTACCGGGTACATCGGCAAGTTCCAAGTTGCCGGTGAGCGCGGCCACGATTGCGGTTTGAATGAGGCTGCGGTTGAAAGAGTCTGCTTGGACCACAAGCACCGGCCGCCGGTATCCAGGCTCGGAGCGGCGCGGTTCGGGGAGATCGGCCCACCAGATCTGTCCCCGTTGAAGCTCGTCCATCTCTACCAGGAGTCCTTTTCGATTGATCTCAGTTGGGCGCGATGCAATGCGGGATCCACTGTCGCGGGCCGGCCCGAATACACTTGATTCAGACGCTCGGTGACGGCATTCCCTTGCTGCCGGTTCAGGAACTCCGAAATCGCCGTGGCGTACAATTGACTTCTGGAAACGCGGAGGCGGCGAGCGGCAGCGTCCGCCAGACGGAAAAGGTCGTCGGGTAACGAGACGGCAGTCTTCACGCTCGCAGTATAACCCGAGTTATACCCGATTCGCTTCACACAGCAGACCGAGGGTCCGCGCCACGAAAAAAATATCCGGCGCGATGAAACGTTTCGCTCGCTCATTTCACTACTCAATGTGGACGCCCTGCGAGTTGCGCTCCTTTTAGCCAGCAATGGTTCCTCCCCACTCCGTTAGCTTGCCTCGGAAACACGCAGCTCGCCGGGTGTTCACAAGCGTTTCCCGCCGTCCCGCCGCGCCGGTCTGCTACCATAAATCAAATTGACCGAAACCGTTCCAGACGTACTGGCCCGTATTGTCGCTCATAAGCGGGAGCTTCCCTCGCCAGCTCTCAGTGTGCGTCAACAATGGGCGCGGCAGGCGGAACAGGCGCGCGCCGGGCGGCGCGATTTTCGGCGGGCGCTGGCTGCGCGGACGCCGGCTATCATTGCCGAGATCAAGAAAGCCTCGCCCAGCAGAGGACTGCTTGCGCCGGATTTCAATCCCGCACGGCTGGCCGGTCAGTATGAAGCCGGAGGAGCGGCGGCGCTTTCCGTGTTGACCGACGAGGCGTTCTTCCAAGGCAGCCTGGCGGACCTGGCGGCGGCGCGCGGTGTCTGCGGGTTGCCTGTGCTGCGCAAGGATTTCACGCTCGACGAAAATCATGTACTGGAAGCGGCGGCGGGCGGCGCGGACGCTATCCTGCTGATCGCGGCCATCCTGGAGGCGGGCGAGATTTGCGACTTGGCTGCCATGGCGGCGGGTTATGGAATGGCTGCACTTATCGAGGTGCACAACGAACGGGAACTGGCCAAGGCTCTGGACGCGGGCGCTCCAATCATCGGGGTTAACAACCGGGATCTGACCAGGTTCGAGGTGACGCTGGAAACCTCGCTGCGCTTGGCGCCGCGCATCCCGTCCGGAGTGCTGAGGGTGAGCGAAAGCGGCATCCGCTCGGCGCGGGACGTCGAACGGCTACGCGAGGTGGGCTATCAGGCGTTTCTGGTGGGTGAGCACCTGATGAAATCGCCCGATCCGGCGGCGGCCGTGCGCGCGCTGGTGGATGCATGATGGTGAAGATCTGCGGCATCACCAATCGCGAAGATGCCCTGGCGGCCATCGATGGAGGGGCGGCGGCGTTGGGCTTCAATTTTTGCGCCGCAAGCCCGCGATATATTGCGCCGGAGCGCGCGGCGGCCATCGCCGCCACGTTGCCGCCGGGTGTTTGGAAGGTGGGCGTCTTCGTGGACGAGTCCCCGGAGAGCGTGCTGTGCACCGCCGGGCAGGTGGGTTTGGATATTGCCCAGTTGCACGGTAGCGAGTTGCCGGAGCAGTATCCGCGGGGCATCCGCGTGTGGAAGGCGATTCGGATGATGGGGCAGGACTTCAGCCTGCCAACTGCTGGCGCGGCGGAAGCCGTCGTGGTGGATGGCCCGGCGTCGGGACAGAGTTTTGATTGGGCGCGGGTTGTAGGGCAGGCAATCGTGCCTGCGGACGCGCTTTCCAGCGCGGCCAAGCCGGCTGAAAGCCGGCTTGCAGCCAAGATTGGCTGCCCCACAAGATGGCAGCCCAAGCTGATCCTGGCGGGGGGCCTGGATGCGGGCAACGTGCGGCAGGCCATCGAGCAAGTGCATCCATGGGGCGTGGACGCCTGTTCGCGGATCGAAAGCTCGGCGGGTCGCAAGGATCGTGTCAAGATGGCGGCGTTTCTGAAAGCCGCACTGGCATCGCGATGATGACCGTACAACCAGACGCGGGCGGCCATTTCGGGCCTTACGGCGGCCGTTTCGTGCCGGAAGTCCTGATGGCGCCGCTCGAAGAAGTGGAAAAAGCGTATCTGGAAGCGCGCAGCGATCCGGCGTTCCAGGCTGAGTTGAACGACCTGCTGCGGAATTATGCCGGCCGCCCCACGCCGCTGTACTTTGCGCAACGGCTCACCGAACACCTGGGCGGCGCGCGGATCTACATCAAGCGCGAAGACCTGTTGCACACCGGCGCGCACAAGATCAACAACACGCTGGGGCAAGGGCTGCTGGCGCGGCGCATGGGCAAGCGGCGCATCATCGCCGAAACCGGTGCAGGGCAGCACGGCGTCGCCACGGCTACGGTTTGCGCGCGGCTGGGCCTCGATTGCGTGGTCTACATGGGCGAGGAGGACATGCGCCGGCAGCGGCTCAACGTCTTCCGCATGCGCCTGCTGGGCGCGCAAGTGGTCCCGGTGACCAGCGGCAGCCGCACGCTGAAGGATGCTATCAACGAGGCCCTGCGCGATTGGGTGACCAACGTCGACGCCACTTACTATCTGCTGGGGTCGGCCCTGGGGCCGCATCCATATCCGCTGATGGTGCGCGATTTTCAGAAAGTGATCGGCGAAGAAGCCCGCCGCCAGATTTTGGAGACGGAGAAACGCTTGCCGGCCGCGGTCTTCGCCTGCGTGGGTGGAGGCAGCAATGCCATCGGCATCTTCCATGCGTTTGTGCCGGATGAAGCGGTGCGGCTGATCGGCGTGGAAGCCGGCGGCCGGGGATCGAATTTGGGCGAGCATGCGGCGCGTTTCCGCACCTCGACGCCGGGAGTGCTACACGGCGCGCGCAGCTATCTGCTGCAGGACGAGGATGGCCAGGTCTCGCTGACGCATTCGATTTCGGCGGGCCTGGACTACGCGCTGGTCGGGCCCGAGCACGCCTGGCTGCACGATCGCAAGCGCGCGGAGTATGTGGCCGCCAGCGACAGCGAAGCGCTGGAGGCGGCCCGGTTGCTGTGCCACATCGAAGGTCTGATTCCGGCGCTCGAATCGGCGCACGCGGTGGCCGAGGTGGTGCGGCGCGCGCCGGCGGCCCGCGATCGGATCTACATTGTGAATATGTCCGGACGGGGCGATAAGGACATCGACATTTATCGGGAAAACCTGAAGGAACTGGACACAGATTGACACCGCAAACCCGCATCGCCGTTCTGTTCGAGGCTCTAAAGCGGAACGGACGCAAAGGCCTGATTGCATACCTGACCGTGGGCGATCCGTCGCCCGAGCGCACGCCCGCGCTGGTGGAAGCGCTGGAGCGCGGCGGCGCGGATCTGATCGAGCTGGGCGTGCCTTTTTCGGACCCCATCGCCGACGGCCCCGTAATTCAACGCGCCGGCCAGCGGGCGCTCGCGGCAGGCACCACGCTACGCAAGGTGCTGGAGATCGCCGCGCAGATCCGGCGCCGTTCCGAGATTCCCCTGCTGCTGTTTACCTATCTGAATCCGGTGGTCCGCTATGGCCTGGAGGCGTTGGCGCGCGACGCAGCGGCATGCGGCATCGATGGCTGCCTGCTGACGGACGCCAGCGTGGAAGAAGCCGGCGACTACGTGGACGCCATGCGCCGGCACAACCTGGACACGGTGTTCCTGGCCGCGCCCACTAGCACCGAGCGGCGGCTGCGGCTGGTGGCCGAATACTCGACCGGCTTCGTCTACCTGGTTTCGCGCACCGGAGTGACCGGCGCGCGCGAGTCGCTCTCCAATGCCGTCGGGCCGCTGGTCGCCGCTGTGCGCGCGGTAACGGATCTGCCGCTGGCGGTGGGATTCGGCATCTCGCGCCCGGAGCACGTGGCGGAATTGGGCCGGACGGTGGAGGCCGTAGTGGTAGGCAGCGCCATCGTCAGTTTGATCGAGCGCAATCGGGACAATCCGTCGCTCGAAATCCAATTGGAATCTTTCGTGCGCGAACTGAAGCATGGCTTCGATATGCGGACCGCGGAGGTGCGGTGACACGCGAGGACGCGCTGCAGGCGCTGGAAGCGTATCGCGTGTCGATCGACGCGTTGGACCTGCGCTTGCTTGAATTGCTGAACCAACGCACTCGCGTGGTGGAGGAAATTGGCCGCGTCAAGCGCACCGCCAAGCTGCCCATCTACGAGCCACGGCGCGAAGACCAGGTTTTCGAAAACATCACCGCGCATAATGGCGGCCCGCTCACACCGGAAGCCGTCAAGCGCATCTTCGAACGCATCATCGACGAGATGCGCACCATCCAGAGAATTCGTATGGAAGCCGGCATTGAACCTAGCCAGGACGGAGACTCATAAATGTTAGTCGTCATGCAGCAGGGGGCCGCTGAGGTCCAGATTCAGGCGGTGATCGACCGCATGGTGGGCGAGGGCTACGACGTGCATCGCTCTACCGGCGTGATGCACACGGTGCTGGGCGGCGTGGGCGGCAAGGTGGATGTCGATCTTGAGGTCTTCGAGGCGATGGAGGGCGTGAAGGAAGCGCACCGCATCGCATCGCCCTACAAGCTGGCCAGCCGGAATTTCAACCCCGGCGGAACCGTGGTGAAGGCCGGTGGGGTGTCTATCGGCGGCGATCGCGTGGTGGTGATGGCCGGGCCGTGCAGCGTGGAGAGCCGCGAGCAGATCGATTGCGTGGCGGAGTTGGTGGCGCGCGCGGGGGCTCGCGTGATTCGCGGCGGCGCCTTCAAGCCGCGCTCATCGCCTTACAGCTTCCAGGGCTTGGGCGCCGAGGGCCTGCAACTGCTGCGCGCGGCGGCCGACCGCAACGGGCTGGTAGTCGTAAGCGAGGTGATGGATCAGACCCAGATTCCGCTGGTGGCTGAGTATTCCGACATCCTGCAAGTGGGCGCGCGCAACATGCAGAACTTCAACCTTCTGCGCGAGCTCGGCAAGCTGCGCAAGCCGGTGCTGCTGAAGCGGGGCATCGCGGCGACCATCGAAGAGCTGCTGCTTTCCGCGGAGTACATTATGGCGGGCGGCAACTACGACGTGATCCTGTGCGAGCGTGGCATCCGCACGTTCGAGACGTACACACGCAACACCATGGATATCTCGGCCATTCCGGTGGTGAAGAAACTTTCGCATCTGCCCATGATGGCCGACCCCTCGCACGGCACGGGACGGCGCGACAAAGTGGCGCCCATGGCACGCGCCGCGGTGGCCGCCGGCGCCGATGGACTGCTGATCGAAGTGCATCCAGACCCCGACCGCGCCTTGAGCGATGGCGCGCAGTCGCTGCGGCCGGAGCAGTTTGAAGAGCTGATGCAGCAATTGCGCATGATTGCATCGGCGGTCGGCCGGACGATCTGATGGATACTGTTGCCATCGTCGGTGTAGGGCTGATCGGCGGCTCCTTCGGATTGGCGCTGAAGAAGGCGGGCTTCGGCGGCACGATCCTGGGCGTCAGCTCGGAAGCGGCCGTGCGCGCGGGGCTGGATCGCGGCGCGATCGACCGCGGCGCAACGCTGGAACAGGCGGCCCGTTCCGCCGACCTGCTGTATCTGGCGCAACCTATCGGACGCATCCTGGACACGTTGCACCATCTGGACCCGCTGGTGCGGCCGGAGGCGCTCATTACCGATGCCGGCAGCACCAAGCACGCCATCGCCACCGCGGCGCGCAAGCTGGTGCGGCGTTGCCAGTTCCTGGGAGGGCATCCGCTGGCCGGCAAGGAAAAACGCGGCGCGGCGGAAGGGGATGCGGATCTGTTCCGCGGCCGCACTTATGTGCTGACGCCCGCCGCGCCCGAGGATCTCGAGACACCCGCGGCGCGCACGTTTGTCGAGTGGCTGGGCCGCATCGGCGCGAAGACCGTGGTGCTGGGCGCGGCCGAGCACGACCGGCTGGTCTCGTTTACGTCACACCTGCCGCAGCTTGCTTCCACCGCCCTGGCGGCCACGGTGGCGGAAAATCTGACCGCGCCGGAGGACTTGCAAGTGGCCGGGCCGGGGCTGATCGACAGCACGCGCCTGGCGCTAAGCGCGTATGAGTTGTGGCGGGACATCCTGGCCACCAATACGGAATCCATCGAGCAGGCGCTCACGGCGTATATCAACGAGCTGGAACAGCTTCGCGAGAACCTGCGCACGCGCGGCGCGCGGGATGCGTTTGCGCGGGCGGCGGACTTGGCCGGGCGGCTGCGAGGTGCCCCGAACTCGGCGGGGCGGTGAGACGATGGAACTTGGAGAATGGGAAGAGTTCGGACTGCTGGAAGATTTGCCATCGGCGGTCTCTTTCCTCGTCCGCAATCATCCAAGCTTCGCGCGAAGGGGTTTCAAGTGCGCGATCCAATTCTCACGCGGCGTCCTTGGATTCCACTGCGAGCCGAAAGCCAAGACCGTTCAGCAGGGCGCCGAGACTCTGCAGGCTGGGGTTACCTCGCTTGGATAACATCTTGTAGAGGCTTTCCCGATTCAGGTTGCTCCTCGCCGCCAGCTTACTCATTCCGCGGGCCTGTGCCACGTCCCGCAAAGCGAGAAGAAACACGCACGGATCGTCCTCCTCCAACGCCGCGTTGAGGTATGCCTCCGCCAGGCGGTGGTCCTTGAGAGACTCGATCAGATAATCGTCATAGGGCACGCTTCGCGGCATTTTTCCTGCTCCCGTAGTCCCGCCAATATCTCTTCGCGTCCGCGATGTCTTTGCGTTGAGTGGCCTTGACGCCGCCACACAAAAGGACGACGAGCGTTCTGCCGGCCTGTCCAAAATACACCCGGTAGCCTGGGCCTGTCTTGACGCGAAGTTCGGAAACGCCATCGCCCACCTGCTTGCCATCGCCAGCGGTCGCATAGATCGTGAGGTCGACCGGCCCGTTGGCCACCAAACCTCACTGTAGCCTATTGGCTACGGAATTTGGAAGGCGGAAAACAGGGGGCTCGAGAAGGGTGCGTGCACGCCGTAGGGCGAGGGGCGCCGGTCAAGACGGCGCAGAATCGGAACTATGGACGATCTGGATTCCGAATGGCAGAGCAAGGGCGCGACCCTCAGCGACAAGTCGGCGCGCGAGGAGTTCGGGCTGACGCAGGATGAGATCCACCAGGCGGCGCGGGCTGGCACGCTCCAATACGGGGTCGCCTCGATGCACGGCAACCCATGGCTGCGGCTCCTCCGCCGGGAGGTGGAAGCGCTGGTCAAGCGCAAGCATGGGGCCAACTACTTGAAGGACCGGCAGGCGAAGACGGAACTGGCGCGCGTTACTCGCGAACTGAAGCGGCTGAAGTCGCAGATGGCCCAATTGGAGGAACGGAAGGCAGAGCTGATCGCGGCCATCGGCAGGTGACAAAGCAATGGGCTCCCGAAGGAGCCCATTGGATAGCTAGCTAGAGGGTTCGAAGCGGAACGCCGTCAGAAGATGATCTTGGCGGCGAGTTGCAGGTTGCGGCGGTCGGTTTCCGATCCCGAGCAGCCGTAGCAAGCCGGGATGAAGGAAGTCGTCAGAGTGTCGGCGGCGGCGCCAGGCGCAAGTCGTAAATATAGATGGAGTAGCCGATACGGGCCGTGGGGTGAAGCGCGCGGAGCCAGGCGTGCTGCCGCGGATTCCCAAACGAATCGTACAGGATGTTGGTGCTGATCGCGCCAACGCAGTCTAGCGAGGCGCGGCGCCCGGTCTCCCAGGTCGCCGGCAGGGACGGCCCGCGCACGCCGAGCCGGCCGATATCGGCAGTGCCGAAGTAGTCCAGACAGACTTGCGAAATGTGGTGGGTATTCAGCCACGCCGCGAGATTCTTGGCGTCCTGGCCCCAGTCGATGTTGGAATCGGCCAGGATCGCGGGACCGTTGGCGGGTCCGCCAGCCAGGACGTTGAAGAATGCCAGGTAGTGCGGGCAGATGGATACGGACTCGGCCACCAGTCCGGCGACAAGCATGGCGAGGACCAACTTGCGATGGCGGAAACGCACCCGCGTCACGGCGCCGGCGGCCAGGATGAAGATGAAAGGCCAGATCGGCAACAGGTGCCGGATGCCCATGTCCAGGTGGCTGCGCAGGCTGAAGGCGGCATAGATCGCGGCCGGCACGCACACCGCGAACCAAGGGAAAGCCACGGCGCGGATGCGCGCACGCCAAATCCCGCGCAGGAGCAACAGGCCTGCCAGCAACAGAAGGGCCAGCGTGGCGGCCGGAGTCTTCACGGCGAAAGCCACGGGAAAGTAGTACCACCATCCCTCCGTTCCATGCATCCCCAGCAAATAAGATGGATGACCGTAGGTGTCGTGGTCCACATAAATGAGCAGGCCTTCGAGGAATGGATGGACGCGCGGTATGCCTCTCGAGACCAATCGCGCCATGGCGCGAGTCTGGTTGCGGTCCAGGAGATCGTGGCACACGCGCGCATCGATGCCCCCCAACCTCACTCCATGGCTCCACGCCAGCGCGCCGTAGACCAGGCAGACCACGACGGCGGAGAGAGCCGTGGCGGCCAGCATGGAGCCGATGCCGTGCAGGAGTGAGAGTCCCTTCTGCCGCTGCCACCAGCGGATAGCGTAAAGAATGGCCAGAACGGGAAGCAGAAAAAGAGCGGAGAACTTAGTAGCCACGGCCAAGCCCAATAGGACGCCGGCGAAGGCCAAACGCCGCAGCCCGGGCCGGGTTAGAAATGCGCACCACGCCGTCACGGCCAGGAAACAAAACAACGTGACTGGGACGTCGTTCTTCACGTAGTGGCCGTGGGCGGTGACGGTGGGATCGAAGGCATACAGCGTTAGCGCCAGGATCGCCGCGCCCGGGCTGAAGGCGCAGCGGGTCCATAGGGCGATGGCCAGGCCGAGGCATGCGGTGAGAAAGATCGACATGAGCCGGGCGGTGAAAAGCAGTGTGTCAAGCGAACGGCTGTTCTGGTCGAAAAACCGCATGCCGAAACCGTACTCATCCGCCTTAGTCCAGAACGTGGAATCGAGCGGCAGCGACGGGTGGAGGGCCAGCAGGGGAATCGCCGCAAGGATCTTGGCAAGCGGCGGATGCTCGGCGTTCATGCGGAAGTCGCCGGTCTTCAGATAGCTGTAGCCGGCCGCCAATTCGACAGGCTCGTCGCCGATATTGGATTCCCGCCAAGCGGCGAAAAGCTGCACCGCGCAAAGGTACGCGAGGAGCGCGGCGGTCGCCGGCCAGAAGAGTCGCCGAGCACCTTGTTTGTCCAGACCCACGGATACAATTCTATCGTTCGAAGCGCGCCAGGCGCGCCCGGATGTTAAACTGGTCGCACCCCATGCTCTGGAGCAAACTTTTCATTCCCACCCTGCGCGACAACCCCGCCGAAGCCGAGGTGGCCAGCCATCAACTGCTGCTGCGCGCCGGATACATCCGGCAGGTGGCGGCGGGCATTTACAGCTACCTATTTCTGGCGCAGCGATCGTTGTTGAAAATCGTCCGCATCGTGCGCGAAGAGATGGACGCGATGGGCGCGCAGGAGATGCTGCTGCCGGCGCTGAATCCGGCCGAGTTGTGGCAGGAATCGGGGCGGTGGGACGCCATGGGCGACAACATGTTCCGGCTGAAGGACCGCTTCCAGCGCGACTTGTGTCTGGGCATGACGCACGAGGAAGTGATCACGGCCACGGCGCGCGGCGAACTGCGCAGCTACAAGCAATTGCCGCAAATCTGGTATCAGATCCAAACCAAGTTTCGCGACGAGCCGCGGCCGAAATCGGGGCTGCTGCGCGTGCGCCAGTTCATCATGAAGGACTCCTACACGTTCGATATGGACGCGGCGGGGCTGGACGCGGCCTATCGGAAGCACTACGACGCGTATTGCCGCATTTTCCGGCGGTGCGGCCTGGAATACCTAATTGTAGAGGCCCATTCAGGCGCGATGGGCGGGAGCCAGTCGCACGAGTTTATGGTGGAATCGGAAGCGGGCGAGGACTTCATCGTGATGTGCCGTAAATGCGGGTACGCGGCGAATCGCGAGAAGGCCACTGCGCAGCCCAGCGCGCCGGGGGTGCCCGACCCGGAAGTCGACCTGACGCCGGAGGAATTTCACACGCCGGGGCGCAAGACGATCGCGGAAGTAAGCGCGTTCACCGGCCTGCCGGAAAGCTCGCAGATGAAGAGCCTCGTTCTGGTGGCCCACGGAAAGCCGCTGCTGGTGCTGCTGCGCGGCGATCATCAGTTGAGCGAGACCAAGTTTGGATCGGCCGCGGGCGATGCGGCATTCCGCCCTGCGCGTCCGGAGGAGATCCGGGAAGCGTTCGGCGCGGATCCGGGATCGCTCGGTCCGGTGGGCGTTACGCGGCTGCGGATTCTGGCGGACCATGCGCTGGCGGGGCGGCGCAACATGATCGCGGGCGCCAACAAAGACGATTACCACTTGCGGCATGTCACGCCGGGGGAGGATTTTCAAGCGGAGTTCATGGACTTGCGGCAGGTGGAGGCGGGAGACGCGTGCATGAGTTGCGGCGCGCCGGTGGAGATCCGCAAGACCGTGGAGGTCGGGCACATCTTCAAGCTGGGGTACAAGTATTCGGAGTCGATGGGGCTGCATGTGACCAACGCCGAGGGCGAGGAGGTGACGCCCATCATGGGATCGTACGGCATCGGCATCGAGCGGATTCTGAGCGCGGCGATTGAGTTGTATCACGATAAAGACGGCATGAGTCTGCCGCCCACAATTGCGCCGTTCACGGTGGTGGTGACGCCGGTGAACACGGCCGACGCGGCGCAAAAGAAAGCGGCCGAGGAGATCTATCGCGCGTGTCTGGGCTTGGGTTTGGATGCGCTGCTGGACGATCGCGACGAGCGGCCGGGCGTCAAGTTTAAAGACGCGGATTTGATTGGCGTGCCGTTCCGGATCACGGTAGGCAAGAAGGTAGCCGGGGGGATGGTGGAGTTGGTGGAGCGGCGCGGCAAGAAGACGGTGGACGTGCCAGTGGGGGAAGCGGCGGCGCGGGCTGCGGAGCGGGTGAAGGGGCGTGATGGCGACTGACTGGGCGGGGGTGGACTGGGCAAAACTCCGCGGCGAGTTTCCGGCGCTGGCGGAATGGACCTATTTGAACACGGCGACGTTTGGGCAGATGCCGCGGCGGGCGGCCGAGGCGGTGGCGCAGCACTTCGCGCGGCGGGACGAATTGGCCTGCACCGATTTCATGCAGTGGTTCCGCGACGCCGACAGCATTCGCGCGCGCATCGCGGAATACATTCGCTGCGAGGCCGCGGACATCGCGTTCATTCACAATGCGTCGGCGGGGTTGTCGCTGCTGCTGGGCGGTCTGGATTGGAAGACGGGCGACCAGATCGTCACTTTGGAAGACGAGTTCCCGAACCACTATTACTATCCGTCGCACCTCGGCGGCTGCGGCGTGGAATTCGTGGAGACGGCGTGGGAGCGCTTCTACGATTCGCTTACGGCGCGCACGCGGCTGGTGGCCATCAGCACGGTAAATTATTCGACCGGTTTCCGGCCGCCGCTCGAGGAGATTTCGGAAACGCTGCGGCGGCGCGGGATCCTGCTGTATCTGGATGGGACGCAGAGCCTGGGCGCGTTGCAGTTCGATGTCTCGCGCATCCGGCCGGACCTGTTCGCGGTGGATGCGTATAAGTGGCTGCTCTCGCCCAATGGCGCGGGTTTCATGTATGTCAGTCCGGAGTTGCGCGAGCGGCTGGCGCCGGCGGTGATCGGGTGGCGCAGCCACAAGGATTGGCGCAATCACGAGAATCTGCATCATGGCGCGCCGCAGTTCGCGACCGAGGCGGAGAGGTATGAAGGCGGCATGCTGCCGTTCGCGCTGTTGTACGCCATGAAGGCGGTGATCGAGATGATACAGGCGATCGGGCCGGAGCGCATCGAGCGGCGGGTGATGGAACTGGCCGGCAAGACGCAGGATGTGCTGCGTGGCGCGGGCGCGGTGTTGCCGGCGGACAGCAGCCCACATTACGATTCGCAGATCGTGACGGCGCGGTTCGGCGGACGGGAAGCATCGGCTATCGCGCGGGAGTTGCAGACGCGCAAGGTGCTGGTGGCGGCGCGGCACGGGAATTTGCGCGTATCGCCGCATTTTTATAACAATGAGACGGATCTGGCGCGGCTGGCGGAGGCTTTGTCTTCTCACGATGTTTTATAATCAAAAGCGATATGGTGCGGGAATACGTGGAACGGCGCGAGGACGGCTACTACCTTATCGGAAGCCGTGTTTCTCTCGAGTCGATTTTGTACGAATTCCTACGGGGGGAATCGCCCGAAGGCATTGTGCAGGCGTTTCCCTCGCTGTCGCTCGAGCAGGTGTTTGGCGCAATTCTGTTTTACCTCGCCGATCGCGCCGCAGTTGACAAATACTTGCGTCAGGGTGAAGCGCGATTCGACGATCTTGCGAGGGCGTCGCGAGAGGCGAATCCCCTTTTGTACGCCAAGTTGGAGGCGGCCAAGAACGCTACACCGCCGCGGCGCTGATGCGGCCCCGATTCCTGGCTGATGAAAACTTCAATGCGAAGATCATCGCGGGTTTGCTAAGGCGTGAACCCACGATCGACTTTCAGACAGCCAGTGCGGCCGGATTGCGGGGATTGTCCGATCCCCTCGTTTTGGCCATCGCGGCGCATGAGGGCCGCATCCTTGTCTCTCACGACAGGGAAACCATGCCGAGCCATTTCAGCCGTTTCATCACAGATTCGCCGAGTCCCGGCTTGCTGATTGTCGATCAGAGGGCGGGACTTGGGGATGCAATCGAGCAGATGCTTCTGATTTGGGCGTGCTCGGACGCGGACGAATGGATTGGCCGCGTCGGCTATCTTCCGTTGTGACCCACCGGGAGTGGCGGAGTTTGGGGCTGATCAGACGCCGTGTTTATGCTCGAAATCCGCCAGGGTCATGTCTCCGCGGCGAATGCCTTCGATGCTGTCCTGAATTTCTTCGATCTCGCCCGGGGAGAGGGGCTCGTCGGAGTCGAGAAGGGATTCCAGATAGCGCTGGGCGGCATGCAAGTCGCTTGCCGGTAAAGCTTCTGTCTTGACCTTAGCCTTAGCCGTCATGGGGACCTCCTACTCATTAGTAGAGCACGTTGCGGGCATGCTGCGAGCCCGGCGATTACAATGATCGTTTGCCGATTCTGTTTTCCATCCTGTGCGGCGCTTTTTTCACGCTGGCTGTGGCGTGGATGCTGGGCAACATTTGCCTGCGCCGGCTGCCGGTTCCGCCGGCCATCGCGCTGGCGGTGGGGGCGGCGGCGGAAAGCAGCATGGTGTTTCTGCTGCTCGTCTGCGGCGTGGGCAATCGTGTCGGCTTCATCTTGTTGGGCGCGGTCTGCCTGGCGGTGTTCTGGCGGCTAGGGCGCGGTGCGGCGCGGCTAGCGGATCCGGCACAGGCAGGGGCGGATCGCGTGAGCATATACCTGGCAGGAGCGGCGCTGGCCTTCTACGGCGCGCTGTACCTGATCAACGCGCTGGCGCCGGAGCTGGAGCCGGATGCCCGCATGTATCACCTGGGACTCACGTCCGAATATGTGCGCTTGGGCGGCTTCTCCAGCCGGGTGGGCTTTTATGAAATGTTGCCGCAGGGTCTTGAGATGCTGTTTGTGCCGGCGTTCGCTTTCGGAAAGCACTCGGCGGCCAGGCTGGTGCATTGCGCGTTTCTGCTGGCGACCGTGCCATTGATGTGGCGGATCGGGCGTCGGCTGGGTCTGCCGGAAGCGGCAGTGCTGGCCGCGGCGGCGCTGTACTTCTGTGCGCCGATCGTAGGGATAACCGGCACGTCCGCGTATACCGATGCGGGCGGAGTTTTCTTCACGCTCGCCACGTTCTATGTGCTGCTGGTATGGCGCGACACGCGCGACGCGCGCTACCTGGCGGTGGCGGGGATCGCGGCGGGGTTCTGCTACGCCATTAAGTTTCCGGGCGGCCTGGTGGCCATTCTGGCGCTGTTGTACGTAGTGGCGGTGGAGCGCGGCATACACGTCCGCCGGTTGGCGTTGCTGACGGGTACGGCGCTGGTGGTGGCGATGCCGTGGATATTGCGCGACGCGATCATGACCGGCAATCCGGTGGCGCCATTGTTCAACTGGATCTTCCCCAATCCTTATTTCCATTTGTCGATGGAGAAGGATTTGGCTGCCGCGTTAGGCTCGTTATGGGGCGTGCCGCCCTGGCGGGTTCCGTACGAACTGATAGTGGGCGGGCGCTTCGGCGGCACGATTGGGCCGGTGTTCTTCGCGCTGCCGCTGGGATTGCTGGCGCTACGCAAGCGGGCGGGCCGTTTGTGCTGGATGGCTGCGGCGCTGCTGGCTCTGCCATGGTTCTGGAACACGGGGGCGCGTTTTCTGATGCCCGCATTGCCGTTTCTGGCGATGGCTCTGTCGCTGGCTGTAGCGATCGTCCTGCCGCGACAGGTGCTGTGGGCGTTCGTGGCGGTGCAGGCGGTGGCCTGCTGGCCGCAGATCTTCGGGCTTTACCATCCCGCATACACATGGCGCATGGAACGTATTCCGTGGAAGGCGGCGTTACGCATCCAACCGGAGCGGGATTATCTGGAGAGCGTGCTGCCCGCATACGGGGTGGCGCGTTTGGTCGAGGACAACACCAAACCCGGCGAACGGGTCTTCTCGCTGATTTCGGTGCCGGAGGCGTATACGGACCGCGAGGTTCTGGAGTTCTGGCATTCGGCGCAGGCGGATCAGTTGGTCGATACGCTGCGACTGGCTGCGGCGCAGAACGACACGCTTATCGATGTGAGTGCACAGTGGACCCCGCGTGAGATACGGGGACTGCGCATCCGCGTGCCGCAGGCAGCGCCGGTGGAGTGGCAGATTCACGAGATCACGCTATTCTCCGGCGAGAATCCGGTCTCCGGCGGCCCGCAGTGGGAGCTGCGCGCGTGGCCCAATGTGTGGGAGCTGCCGCTGGCGTTCGATGGAAACCGGGCGACGCGCTGGCGCACCTGGGAACCGGTACGCGCGGGGATGTACGTGGAGGTGGATTTCGACGGCGCGCTGGCGCTGAGCGGCGCGGTGATGACCTCGCCAACCGCGGCGTACGCTTTGCCGTTCGAGTTCTACGGGCGCGAGCACGATGGATGGCATTTGCTGACGAACCGGCCCGTAGTGATGCCAAAGCCTCTGGGGAACGTGAGAATGTCGGCCACGAGAGCGGTTCGCGGTGCGGGGTTCCGATACATCCTGGTGGACAACGGCAACGAGGGGAACGGCGCGCTGGGCGCCGACATTGTGGGGCGCGCAGCGGAGTGGGGTTTGGAGAAGACGGCCGAAAACGGCCCAGTGGTGCTGTTCCGCATAGAGTAGGCAGTTGAGAAGGAGCCTTATGGACTGGTATTCGACGGTACGGTTCCCGAGTGAGAGCGCGGACTATCGCGCTGCCCGCGACAAGCTGCTGGCGGCCGAGCGCGATCTGCGCCAGCACGTGGAGCAAGTGGCGGAGTTGCGGCGCAAGCTTCCGCTGGGCGGAGAATTGCCGGAGGATTATGCGTTCGAGGAGGGGGCGGCGGACCTGGCAAATAAGACGACCGTGGTTCCGGTGAAACTTTCGGCGCTGTTTCGAGAAGGCTTGGACACGCTGGCGCTCTATAACTTCATGTATGGTCCGGCGATGAAGCAGGCGTGCCCGATGTGCACGTCGTTTCTGGACAGCCTGAATGGCGCGGCTCCGCACGCCGCTCAGCGGCTCAACCTGGCGGTGGTGGCCAAGTCGCCGATCGGGCGCATTCGCGAGTTTGCACGCGGGCGGGCGTGGCACAACCTGCGGCTGCTGTCGTCGGCGGGGAATTCATACAACCGCGACTATCATGGAGAGACTGCCGATGGCGGTCAAATGCCGGTGCTTAGCTTATTTGTGCGGCGCGACGACAGGATCTATCACTCATACAGTACGGAACTGGCGTTTGCCCCTCCGGAACCGGGGCAGAACCAGCGGCACATCGACATGATGTGGCCGCTGTGGAACTTACTCGATCTGACTCCGGAAGGGCGCGGCGCGGACTGGTATCCGCGGCTCACTTACTAGCGGAGCGGCCCGTGGCTCACGCACCAGACGTGCGCCACACAAGAAGGTGTTACCATTTTCCCATGGGGGCTGTGCCCGCCGCTTTTGGCCGCTGGACGCGCCGCAATTTCCTGATTTCCGGTCTGGCGCCGTGGGCATTCGCCGAGCAGAAGGGCGTTCCGCTCCCGTCCGCCTGGCATCGCTATTCGGACCCGGCCACCGAGTTCGAAGTGTTGCGGCTCACCGATCCCGGTCACTCCTGTTGGCTCCCCGCTTACTACAATCGGGTGCTGGCGCGGCGCGGTGGATTCCTGCTCTACGCAAGCGACGAGACAGGTTCCCCGCAGGCCTGCCGCATGGACCTGCATAATGGCGAATCGTACCGGTTGACCGAAGCCGCGCACCTGGATGCTGCCTCTATCGCCATGCTGCCGGACGAGAGGAGCTTTTGCTGTTGGGACGGCCCGGCGCTGGTTCAGATTGCGATGAGCAACCTGCGCACGCGCCAAGTCTACGAGGTGGCCGAGGGCTGGGAACGCTGCCCCGGCGCAAGCCTCGCCGATGATGGCACCGCGCTCACGGGCGAGACCCGCGATGGCGCATCCCGTCTGCGGGTCATCGGACTGCAAAAAGGCGGGGCGCGCACCGTTACCGAAGTCCCCTGGATTCTGTCGCACCCGCAGGCGCGGCCCAAGCGCGCGCAGATCCTCTACCGGCAGGCGGACGAGGGGCTATGGCTGGTCAACTCCGATGGCTCCCAGAACCGCAAATTGCCGCTGGCGGGCGGGCGCATCGGCCCGGCGCGCTGGTCGCCGGACGGCCGCACCGTTCTGTATCTGAATTTCCCGGACGACCCCACGGAGTTGCACGCCCTCCGCGAATGCTCGCCGGACCAGAACACGGACAAGCTGGTGGCGCGCACCAGCCAGTTCGCGCACTTCGGATGCAACACCAATACATCGGTTTTCGTGGGGGCCAGCCAGAACCGCGCCGCGCCGCACATCCTGATCCTGCTGCGGCTGACCCGCCGCGAACTGTCGCTGTGCGAGCACCGCGCCAGCAATCCGGCGATGGTCGCGCCGATCTTTTCCGCCGACAGCCAGCAGATCTTCTTTGAGAGCGACCGGGATGGCAAGCCCGCCATCTACCGCATTCACGTGGAGAAGCTGGTGGAAGAGACCGAGCCGGAATCGTAACAGGCGGGTCCTGTCCTGCCTTTCAAAACACGCGCGGCAGAAGCGCGCCGTCCGCGGTGCCCAGCGCGCCCGACCAGCGCCCCATATCCATTTGCAGGCGCCGTCCGTCGCTGCGCACCGTGACCAGCCCATCCAGGTCGGTGCGCAGCACGCACGCCTGCCGCTCCTGGTAGCGCTCCAGCACGTCGGCGTGCGGGTGCCCGTAGGAGTTCTCAAAGCCGGCGGACATCACCGCGAACGCCGGCCGCGCCAGGTCGAGGAACGCGGCCGTGCTGGATGTTTTGCTGCCGTGGTGCGGCACCTTGAGCACGTCGGTCTTGCGCACCAGGCCCTCGGCTACGAGCTCCGCTTCGATCTGCCGTTCGATATCGCCGCTCAGCAGGAACGAGTGGCGCCCGAAGGTGACGCGAAAGGCCAGCGAATCGTTATTGTGCGGCGAGTTTTTCGGCACATAGTCCAGCGAGGGCGCCAGCACCTCCAACTCGGCGCCGCCGTAGGGGAAGCGCTGGCCGCGATGCAGCGGCACAATGCGCACGCCATCCCTGCGCGCGCGATCCCGCAAAGCGGACCACGCGGGGTTCTCGGAATTGGCGCCGGTCCAAAGCTCCTTGGTGTGGAAGTTCTCGAGCAGCGACGGCAGCCCGCCGATGTGATCGGCATGTGCGTGGGTGCACGCCATCACGTCGATGCGGCCGATGGACCGGTTCCATAGGTAGGGCGATACCACGTCTTCGCCGACGTCCATCTGCGAGGGCGCGCGGCGTCCGAAGGCGGGGATGCCGCCGCCATCCACCAGCATCAGCTTGCCATCCGGGAAGGTGAGCAGGATGCTGTCGCCCTGTCCCACGTCCACCACGGTCATCTCCAGTTCGTGGCGCGCGATTTCGGGCGCGAACGGATGCCAAAGCAGCAGCGCGAGCAACGCCGCCAGCACGCCCGCGGCGATTGTGAACCAGACACGGCCCGCGCGGCGGGACAGGCTAACGGCAATCAGCCCGGCGCCGATGGCGATTCCCAGCCACAAGGGCGGATCTGGAATGCGCCAGTTCGGTTCGAGATGCATGTGCCAGTTGACCGCCGCATGGGACACCGCCAGCAGCCATCCGGCAATCTTCGCCACCCACGCCCAGCCGGTAAAGATGGCGATGAAGCCCACGGGAATCACGGCGCACATCAACGGCACCACGATGGTGTTGGCGGATACGCCCGAGAATCCGATGCGATGAAAGTACACCACCATCGGCAGCGCCAGCCCAAGCTGCACGATAGCCGAGACAACCGCAAGCTGGAATGCGTACAACAGCACGCGCGCCGGGATGCCGATGGCCAGGCAACTGGCGCGCTCCGGGAGTCCGGTCCAGAGCCGCACGGTTTCGGCGAGCAGCCGCATCTCCACACGGAACTGCGCGGCAACGGGCGCCAGATGGAGGTCGCGCCCGGTATCCGGCAGGTCGGCCAAGGCGCGGGAGCGCGGGTACGCGGCGCGCTCCAACAGCGGCGTGGCGAATGCGCCGATGAATCCGACCGCCAGAAAAGTGAGCTGAAAACTGGCCTCGAACATCTGTTCCGGATCGAGCACCAGGAAGCCGATGGCCACCGCGGCCAGTATGTTCAGGATACGGCGCTCGCGCGCGAAGTAGCTGGCCACGGCGAACAACGTAAAGCCGGCCGCGCAGCGCACGCACGGCGATCCCCATCCAGTGACCAGGGCATAGAGCCACAACAACGCTGAAGTGACGAACAGAGCGGCCTCTCGCCGCACGAAGCAGAGGCGCAGCACCAGCATCAGGAACAAGGCCAGCACGGCGGTGTGCGTACCGGAAATCACGATGGCGTGGTAGGTGCCGGTGTTGCGGAACTGCTCCGTCCAGACGCGCTCGACCTGGTAGGTCTCGCCGATCATGATGGCCTGCATCATGCCGGTCTCATAGGGCTTGCCTTGGTAGAGCTGCGCCAGACGATCGAGGGCCATCACGCGAAGGCCAACGATGGCCGCCTGAAAGCGCGATCCACACCGGCCGGGCAAGACGGCGACCTCGGTGCCCGGACTCATGGAGGCGGTCCAATAGATGTCGCGACGCGCCAGATAGCGCGCGTAGTCGAACGCGCCGGGATTGCCGAAATTGCGCGGCCGCCGCACGCGCGCTTCAAACTCCACGCGCTGGCCATAGTGGAGCGCGGGCGGCGCCTGGCCTTCGCGCGCATACGCGGTGACTTGCACGCGCGCGTCCGGATCCAGTTCCACGACGAAGCGTTCGCGGTCGCCGGAAAGCGCGGGCGGCTGGACCACGCAGCCGCTCAGGATCACGGGCTCGCGCCCTTCGGCATCCAACTCCGGGCGGGCGCCGGGACGATGCGCCAGATCGACGAGCGCACCCGCGAATCCGAGCCCCAGCAGGCAGCATGCCCCAGCCAGCACGCGAGCCTTCCGCCACAACGCGATGGCGCACAGGATCGCGAATGCCGCGATGACTATGGATAGGTCGCGAATTTCGAACGACACCAATCGCGAAGCCAGAATGCCGGCGGCGATGGCTGCCAAAGGCGGGAGCAGCGGATCTTGCATGATCGGTTACCGTTGCGCGGCGATGAATCCGATGCGCGGCTTGCGCCGGCTGGGGGTCCGCAGATTCTTGAACCCCTTCATCACTTTCTTTTCGAGATCCTGAATGTCCTTGACCACGATCGAGAGGACTGCCGCGTGGTCTTCTTGGGTGTGCTCCATGCGCTCCATCTTGCGCGCCAATTCGCGGTGGGTG
This sequence comes from Bryobacterales bacterium, assembly GCA_003166475.1. Taxonomy (GTDB): domain Bacteria; phylum Acidobacteriota; class Terriglobia; order Bryobacterales; family Bryobacteraceae; genus Bog-159. The sequence goes on from PMVV01000446.1 coordinate 32,964, forward strand.
GCCAATACTTCGCGCAGTTTTACGAAGGCACGGACGATCAGGATGTTCATCTGCACCGCACGTTCGCTGTTGAGGACGGACGAGAGCATGGCGACGCCGTGCTCGGTGAAGGCATACGGCAGGGTGCGCCGCCCGCCGCGGCCGGTGTTTGACATCGCAATTTGCGATGTCAAAGAGGCAGTCTCCTCTTTGGTGAACTGGAACATGAAGTCCTCAGGAAAACGCTTCTGGTTACGCTTGACTGCTTCATTCAGGCGGAAGGTAGGTACGCGGTACAACTCGGCAAGGTCGGAATCGAGCATGACCTTCTGGCTGCGAATGACGTAGATTCTTTGTCCGATCAATTCCATAGGCGCCGGACGACGTCCGGCGGGGGTGGGGATGCGCCTGTTTCCGGCAATGGCAGCCGTTGGCGCGGGGAGTAGACGTTGCATAGGCCAGCAGGTTAGTGGCTCCGCTGGCCAGGAGTTCTCAATTCGAGTTGCTTTGGCTGATTATTTGCTCGCCGCCGACGCTTCGGTCAAGTCCAGCCGCGCTTGCCACGCATCGCGTTCCGCGACCGGACCGGCGTTGGTGAAGTTCATCAACTGGTCTTCGCTGGCGCTGTATTGGGGCCAGTGCGGACGCCCTTCGCCATCGGGATCGCCGGTCTTCGCGAACGCCACCCAGTAAGCCAGGGCCGCTTTGGCGGTGGCCTCGTCCGGGGACGCCAAATCCTTGCCGTAGCGGGCGGCAACGGTATCGAAGACGAACGGGATCTCGGTCGCGTGGGGCGCGCCCTTCCACGTCTTGCGCAGAGACTCCGCCACGTAGGAGAATCGGTACTCATACGCGCGCTGGCCCGTCGCGGCGACAGCGCGCACCACGAACCGGGCGGGCTCGACCATCATCCGGTCCGACGCCACCAGCATGCCGACCTTCCGAAATTCGCCCGATTTCTCCGGATCGTAAGGACCTGCGCTTTCTCCTTGTTGGCGCCGAACGGCGCGAGCAACTCATCCATACTTTTGGCGAAGGAGAATCCAATGTCGCTGCTGTTGGCGCCCGCGATCACCGGGATCTTCATGGCATGTCCGGCCAGAAACGCTTGCTCGGGCGTCTCCGCGACAATTTTGCCGTCGATCATCGGACCGGCATACGTGGGGTTGCCCATACTCGCCATGTTCAGGCGATCGCATACACGCTCGGCGGGCAAATCGCGCAACGCGGCCAGCGCAGCGGCGTCTTCGCCCTTGATGCCGGCTTTCTCGGCAAATGCGATCCCAACCGCTTCGCCCGAGGGCAGGTTCGGACCGGATTCGCGGACGCGGCGCATCGGGCCGATGCCGGTGCGGCCGCCGCCCGACTCGACGATGGCTTTGTGGAACAGCCCGCGCGCCAGCGGCGTGGTCATCATGGTGAGCACCGAGCCGCCACCGGCGGATTCGCCGAACAGGGTCACATTGCCGGGATCGCCGCCGAACTTCGCGATGTTCTCGCGCACCCATTTCAACGCCGCGATCTGATCGAGGAAACAATAGTTGCCAAGCAGGGCATTTGGATCTTCCTTGGTGAGCGCGGGGTGGGCGAAGAATCCGAAGCGTCCGACCCGATAGTTGAAGCTGACGAATACGACGCCGCTCTCGGCGAAATGCGTTCCGTCGTAAACGGCGGGCGAGCTTCCGCCATTGACGAAACCGCCGCCGTAGATCCAGACCATGACGGGCAGCTTGCCGGATGCCCGCTGGACGGGCGCCCACACGTTGAGATACAGGCAGTCCTCGGCGGGCTTGGTGCCGAGCGGCGCGGCATCGCTGGGGAACGGAAGCTGCATACAATCGGACGCATACGTGGCGGCGGATCGTACGCCCTTCCACGCCGCGACAGGCTGCGGCGCGCGCCAGCGATTCTGGCCGGTGGGAGACGCGGCATAGGGAACGCCCTTGAATGCGACCACGCCACCGGCGATCGCGCCTTTCAGCGCGCCGCTTTCGATGCGCACCTGGTCGACGGTTGCCGCGGCGGCAATGGCAGCGACGGCCGCAAATAGAATGATACTGTGAATTCGGATCATATATGTGTCAGTTCATGTGTACAGAGCCGCGCAGGGACAGGTCGCGCGATGAGGCGCCGGCTTGGATGATATACTCGCCCGGAACCAGTTCCCATGCGTCCTTTTCCGCGTTGAAAATCGAGAGATAAAACGGATCGAGGCGCAGCGTTACAGACTTCGATTCGCCGGGCGCAAGCCGAACTTTTTCCCACGCCACCAGACGATTGAACTGCTCGCCCGAGGCTGCCGGAAGAGTGGCGTAGACCTCGGCGATTTCCGCGCCGGCGCGCGCGCCGGTGTTCTTCACCTGGAAAGTCACGCTGTCTTTGGACGCCTTCAGGTTCGAATACTCGTAAGTGGTATAGGAGAGCCCAAAGCCGAATGGGAACAGGGGCGTCTTACTCTTGGCGTCGTACCACTTATATCCGACCAGCAATCCTTCGTCGTACGCGACGTCGAACTTTCTGGTATTGTCCTTGAAACCCGGAAACATCTCGACCATGTCCTTGTCGCTCGCCGGAGGCGGCTGCTCGGTGAGCTTCGGGTGCGGCAGGTCGGCTTCCGATTTGGCGAAGGTCAGCGGCAGCTTGGCGGAAGGATTCACGTCGCCGAACAGGATGTTGGCGATGGCTTCTCCGCCGCGAATGCCCGGATACCATGCCTCCATCGCGGCGCTTACCTGGCCGATCCACGGCATGGTTACCGCGCCGCCCGTTTCGAGCACCACGATAGTATGCGGATTGGCCGCGGCCACCGCGCTTACGAGGGCATCCTGATTGTGCGGCAACGACAGGTTCGGGTGGTCGCCGCCTTCGCTGGAATGCTGGCTGACGAATACGATGGCGACGTCGGAAGCCTTTGCCAGGCGCGCCGCTGCTGCCGGATCGGTTCCGCCGTCATACTGCACGTCCGCATGCGGCGCCTTGGCGCGAATGGCCTTCAGCGGCGAGGAGCGGTGCCAGATCACACGATCGAAGAACGGCGTGTCGGCAGGCTGCAGCACGGGATTCCCGCCCATCGGATCGACCTGGGCCGATCCGCCGCCCGACAGGACGCCCACATCGGCATGCGATCCGATGACCGCAATGGTCTTCACGCGCGCCACTGCCAGGGGCAACTGCGCGTTCGCATTCTTTAGCAGGACGATGGACTGCTCGGCGACGCGCTCGGCCACTTCGAGGCCGTGGAAAACATCGGGCACCTGGCGTTCCGGCGAATTATCGAACAGGCCCACCGCGAATTCACTGCGCAGAATGCGGTGGACCATGTTGTCGAGGCGCGCCATGGGCACCTGCCCTCCCTCCACTGCTTTCTTGAACGCATCCGCCAGGTAAGTGTTGCCGGGCATCTCCATATCCAGGCCCGCCAGCGCGGCTTTAACGGTCGAGTGCGTGCCGCCCCAATCCGACAATACGAATCCCTGGAATCCGAAATCCTTTTTCAGGACGTCGGTGAGCAGATAGCTGTTCTCGCAGGCGTAATCGCCGTTCAGCAGGTTGTAGGAACACATCACGGCGCCGGCGCCGGACTCCTTGACGCCGATCTCGAACGCCAGTAAATCGCTCTCGCGAATGGCGCGCTTGTCGACCTTCACGTTGACGTAGGAACGTCCGCTTTCCTGGTCGTTGAGCGCGTAGTGCTTGATATCGCCAACGATGCCCTGTTCCTGGAGCGCCTTCATTTCGGCGCCCACCAGCCTGCCGGCCAGGACCGGATCTTCGCCCTTGTATTCGAAGATGCGGCCATTGCGCGGCTCGCGCGCCAGGTTGACGCCGCCGCCAAGGGTCATGTTGTAGCCCTGATCGCGGAGTTCCCTACCGATCAGCGCGCCGTATTCGCGCGCCAGGTCGAGGTTCCAGCTTGCGGCTTCCGCCACGCAGGAGGGCAGCGCGGTGGAGTAGCGCCCGAACAGCGCGCTACGCGTGACGCCCACGGCGGCATCCGCCATTTGCAGGTCGGGGATGCCAAGGCGCGGGATGCCGGGAATAAAACCGGCGCCCCCCACGGATTTCGAAGGTGGTGCTTCCGGGCCTGCGAAGATCAACCCCCACCCTCCGCCGTGCAGCAGCGAGATCTTTTCGTCGAGAGTCATCTGCGCGACGATCAGGTCGGCGCGCTGATCGGCCGGCAGGCTTTTGTTCATCCATGGACCGGTAGGCTTGGGACGCGGCGGACCGAACTGGGCCCCGGCGGGACCGACAAGGGCGGTCGAGAGGATGGCGGCGAGCGCGGCGTGGCGCAGGCGGAGAGATGTGCTGGTATGCATAGGAAGGAGAATAGTAACAGATGGCATTGTCCGCTGGCGGCTGCCGGCATCTGTTCGGTATATCCTCAGGGATTGCCTTATAATGAAGAGATGCGGAAGCGCCGTACGCTTTACATCAAGAATCCCACTGCGCACCGCTTAGCGGAGCAACTCAGCAAGCGCATGGGGGTAACGCTTACGGACGCGGTGATCCACGCGCTGGAAGAGCAGGTACGGAGGGCCCGACAGCCAATCGACCGCGAGAAGATCGACGCGCTTTGCGCCAGAGCGCAGGCGTTGCCGGTACTCGACCCTCGCACTCCGGACGAGATCCTGGGCTACGACGATTTTGGCATTCCACGATAAATGGTCATTGACACATCGGCGCTGGTGGCGATTTTAATTGGCGAGCCACCTCGCGAGTCGCTCCTTCGTGCAGCCGGGGCAGCCTCGCGGCGAATCGTATCGGCAGTTTCCTTGCTGGAGACTGGAATGGTGCTTCGGGCGCGTTCCGGAGAGGCGGCGCTGCCACTCCTGTATGAATTGATCGACGGACTGGCTTGCGAGGTTGCCGTGTTCGATCAGCCGCAGGCAAAGAAGGCCATCGCCGTATTCGGTCGATTTGGGAAGGGCATGGGCCATCGCGCGCAACTGAATTTCGGAGACTGCGCCGTTTACGCTCTGGCTGCGGAGCGGAACGAACCGATTCTGGCGGTTGGCAATGATTTCGCGGCGACTGGGATTACCGTTGTGCCCCTGTAAGATTACCCAGCCGGTTGTGACAGAATCCGCTGCAGCATATCCGGGATCTCGAACACCGCGCGATTCGATTGCGCGGCGGCGTTGGCGCGCATGCGGGCGTAGGTGGCCGGCTCCAGCAGTTCCTTGACGGCGGCGTCGATCCCGCGAAAATTGCGCAGCACCAGACCCACGTCCTGTTCCCGGACCCACGCGCAGTTGTAGCGCTCCTGCGGCAGGTTCCAGGCGTTGCGCTCCACGATCACCGGCAGCTTCATGGCGATGGCCTCGCCAGCGCGGCGTGGCGCAGGCGGGAAAAGACCCTCGTGTGCATAGGAAGGAGGATAGTGACAGATTGCATTGTCCTGGGTGGGGACGAGAGCTAACAGGCGTGGACGTGTTTACGGAATTCGGCGAACCGTGGAGATCGCTCCGCGATTCTGTCGAGGTCGGCGGCGGCCGCTATCTCTTCATACACTTTGTCGTCAGCCGAAAGACCAGCTTCAGAGAGCATTGTCAGGAATAAAGGCTTTGGATCCATGATCTCCTCCAGGGCCTTATTGATCGCCTTGATTGACCGGATCCGGCCCCGCGAGAGAGCGACCTTGCTTACGGCCCGATCGTCGCCAAGCAGCCATGTCTCCACCATGCATCGGGTCGCATAGAAGTGGACGGGAAATGTCGGCTTAAAACCCGATTTATCCAGGAGGTCACTTAGGTCTGCCTCGCTGGTCCGCGGGTCCTTCCCGCCAGAGTCACGGATGACCAACGCCTTGTCGATGCGACTGTACTCAAATCCTCTCAGCACTCCCACGAATTTCTTACGGAGCGCTGGCACGCCGCCACACGGCCACGCCACGACATGCTCTACGTCGGGCCGAAGCTTTCGGATTATAGCCGGATAGACCGCGGCGTCGCGCGGGCCCTCGACGACGATTCCGAAAATGCTCATCCCTGGCCAAGCGCTCCGGCAAACATCAGGTCGCCCAGACCCAGTCCTTCGTCCTCGACCAGTTTCCTGAGATGTGGCTTATCATTGGGCCTTATCACTTTCGTCTCGCCGTGTTTCTTTTCGATCCACAGGATCTCGTCGAGCTTCATTTGATCGAGCACCAGTGGGGAATGCGTGGTGCAAATGATCTGAGAAGGCGGTACGCCCCGGTCGGAGGTTTCCAGCTGGACCTGACGCAACAACGCAACCAGTGTCTCGAAGAGCTTGGGATGCAAATGATTCTCGGGCTCCTCGATGGAGAAGAGGGTGCCCCCCAGATCGTCAGGAGCAAAGATGAGAGAAAGATAGGCGATGAATGCCAGTTCGCCATCCGACATCTGAAAGAGCGGCGTGGGGCGGAGCAATCCTTGCTCATTAGAAGCCAAATAGACCATCCCCTGCTGCGTCGGCCACGTCAGAAGATCTCGGATTTCTGGAAAGACATCTCGCGCAACCTCTGCAATGCGGGCGAAGGCTTGAGGCGATCGGGTTTGCAGCCACATCAGCCAAGCGGAGAGGTTTGAGCCGTGTATGTCGAGGACATTGCCAGCCGTCATCAGGTTTGCCTGCTTCATCACACCAGGCATGAACTGGTGATATCGCCAGTTCTGGGCGAAGAATTTCAAAGGGTAGCCGTCCCAATTGGGGGGCGCTGATTCCATCCCCGATCTCTCCGCCGGGATGAAGGCTAGCTTCGCCGAGTCGGCGTTTTCGAGCCAGCGGCCATCGCTCTCTCTGACAATAAGCTCGTTGTCCTTCCCCCCCTCACGGAGTGTCAGTGTCTCTTTTTGGATGGTAAAATAGCCGCCGGCACCTGCTGCGATTTCGAGTTCATACTTAAACTCTCGACCGAGGCGGGCGGCCTCAAGGAACTGAATGGCTATCGAAAGCACGCGATCCTGGCTTCCTTTCCACAGGACCTCGTCTATCCCTTGCCGACGTGTCAAGGCGTTTCCTGGCCCGAACTGCGGCGACCAACATTCGTACAGGAAGCGGAACAAGTCGAGGATATTGCTTTTCCCCCCCATATTGGGCCCGACCAGGACGTTCAAGGGGCCCAGAGAAAAGTCAACGTCTCTCAAGCTCTTGAAATTCCGCGCGTGCACTCGCGTAATCATAAGGACACCGAAACTATGATACCCCGCTCAGACCCGGCCCGTAGGTCCGTGACAGGATTGATTCCAACATGTCCGGAATCTCGAACACCGCGCGATTCGATTGCGCGGCGGCGTTGGCGCGCATGCGGGCGTAGGTGGCCGGCTCCAGCAGTTCCTTGACGGCGGCGGCGATCCCGCGAAAATTGCGCAGCACCAGACCCACGTCCTGCTCCCGGACCCACTCGCAGTTGTAGCGCTCCTGCGGCAGGTTCCAGGCGTTGCGCTCCACGATCACCGGCAGCTTCATGGCGATGGCCTCGCTGATGCTGCCTGGCCCCGGCTTGCCGATGAAGAAGTCCGATAGATGCATGTAATAAGGCACCTCGCGGGTGAAGCCTTCCACAAACATAGGCATGCGCGACGGCATGGCGCGCGGCATCGCCCGCAACGTGGCCGCCAGCTTCTGATTGCGGCCGCAGATCAGGATCAGTTGCAATGGTTGGGCTGCCCGTTCCAGGCGGCGCGCGATTTCGAGCATCGCCGCCGAGCCTTCGCCACCGAACAGCACCAAGCCCGTGGGCCATTGCGGGTCGAGCCCGAGGCGTTGCCTCTCCGCACTGCGGTCGGCCTCGATCGGCGCATAGAAGCGCGGGTTCAGGATCATACCCGACGCGCGAAAGACGAAGCGATCCGGATGTCCCAATTCCCGCGCCTGCGCGACTGCGCGGTCCGAGCCGCAGATCAGATACTGCTGCTGGCGCTCGATCCAAAAGCGCGGCGGATAGTCGGCGATATCCGTAAGGATGGTCACCAGCGGCGTGCCGGGCAGCGCGGCTTCCAGGCTCAGCTTCAAGGCGCGGTTGAAATTGGGAATCAACGAGACCACCATGTCCGGCTGGCCCGCGCGCCAGAAATCGGTTAGCATCCGAACCAGCGCGGGTTGGAACAAGCGGATCAGCACGTGCAGACCCTTTAATAACTCTCCAGAGCCAATCGTCCAACCCTTTTTAAGCAGGAGGTTGTAATAATCCTGGAGCCGGATGCCGGTGATGCGGCGAAAGATATCCAGGTTATCGAGCTGTTCCTGCAGGTTCACCATGCGGATCGCCCACGGCCGCCCTTGTTGCGCAATCACCTGCTGCAACGCCATAGCCGCGCTGCGATGCCCGCCTCCCGCATCGAAGTAGATGAAATCGATCTTCTTCATACCTTTGATTTCACCAAGCTTTCAAGCAAATGTCATGATCTTGTAGGATTATGGGACTATAAATTAGGGTGGGATGGTGTTAGAGTTCATCACAGCGAGGGATTATAACCTGATGCATCGTGTGCATCGGTGGCCGGCGCCGCGATGGATTCGCGTGTGGATGATCTGCGCCACGCGCGGCGGGGATGGATGGCTGTGGTACGCCATGGGCATCGTCATCCTGCTGTTCGGCGGTCCCACGCGCTTCGCGGCCGTCGCCGTCGCGGCTCTGGCGGCCGCCCTGGGAATCGCACTCTTCCTGTTCCTGAAGCAGCGCATCAACCGCAGGCGCCCCTGCGCTATCGAGCCGCACTGTTGGGCCAAACTGTTGCCCCCGGACCGCTTCTCTTTCCCCTCCGGCCATACGATCACCGCCTTTGCGGTGGCGCTCTCGCTGGCCGCCTTCTATCCGGCACTGCTGCCGGGATTGCTGTTCTGCGCCGCCAGTATCGCGCTCTCGCGCATCCTGTTGGGGATGCATTTCTTGAGCGACGTGATTGCGGGCGCGCTGATTGGCTCCGGCCTGGCGTATGGCGCCGTCTGGCTGATGCGGTAAAGAGCTTTCAGCATTCAGCAATCAGCTTTCAGCTTGCTTTGGATCTCCGGACGACACGCTGGCATCTATTGCATATGGGTTGTGTTCGGAATCTTTGCCTGATCCTCGTTTGCGCCGCAACTTTGGCCTTGGCGGCGCCGCCGCCCGCGCCCAGCATGGACCTGCGGTTCGACCGCCTGGCGAGCGCCTTGACGCTACTGGGCGACACCGACCGCAAGATCGTGGATGAAGCGGCCCAACTGATCCGCGAGGGTGAACACGCGGGCGCGCTGGCACGGCTTTCCACGTTGACGCACTCGAATCCCGAGAATTCGTCGCTCCGCATTCTGATGGCCTATGCGCAGCTTCAGCTCGGCAACCTGACCGGCGCGCTGGATGAAGCCAAGAAGGCGCACGAGGCGCCGAACGGAAATAGTTACAGGTGTTACTTCCTGGCCAAGATCGCGTTTCTGACTGGCGATAACATCACCTGCCGGCGGGAGCTGAATCACGCGAAGAACGCCGGCGATATGCCGGAAGAAGTCCGGCAATTGCAGAACGATGTGAAGAAGGCTAAAGCCAAGGGCTAAGTCCAATCCTGTTACAATCGCCCTATGTTTAGAGGATTGGAGCACACGGCCATCGCCTCACCCGACCCGCGCGCGCTGGCTGAGTGGTACGCCGCGCATCTCGACTTCGTCATCAACTACGAATACGCCGGCAACTACTTCGTGCGGGCGGCGAATGGCACGATGCTGGAAATCATTCCCGGCAAAGGATTGCTAACGCCGCCGCAGCTCGACGACCCAGGCATCCGCCACCTGGCGATCGACGTGGACGATTTCGACGCTGCGCACGAGCGTCTCAAGGCCGCTGGCGTGCGCTTCCTGGGCGAGCCGATGAACAAACAAGGTAACCGGCTTTTGTTTTTTGCCGATGGCGACGGCAACATCCTGCATCTGATTCAGAGGGAAAGGCCGCTGCCGTAAACCTGTGCTGAGCCGGGTCTTCAAGGCTTTCCATTACCGCGAATTCCGTCTGCTCTGGTTTGGCGCCTGCACCTCGTCGATCGGCACCTGGATGCAGGTCGTTGCGCAGAGCTGGCTGGTGTTTCAGATCTCGGGATCGGCGTTCCTGCTGGGTCTTGACGGGTTCCTGGGCCAGATCCCCATTCTTCTGTTTTCGCTGATTGGGGGTGTGATCGCCGACCGCATCGACCGCCGGCGGGTGCTGCTGGGGTCGCAATACGTGCAGATGACCTGCGCGTTCGTGTTGACTGCGCTGATCGCGCTGCAGTGGATCAAGGTTCCGCACATCCTGACCGTGTCTTTCGTGGTGGGCTGCGCGCAGGCCTTCGGCGGCCCGGCGTATTCGGCGCTGGTGCCCATGCTGGTGGAAAAAGAAGACCTGCAGAACGCCATCGCGCTCAATTCCATCCAGTTCAATCTGGCGCGCGTGATCGGCCCCGTGCTGGGCGGTCTGGCGCTCACCGGGTTGGGCGCGGCCTGGTGCTTCGGGCTGAACGGCCTGTCGTTCGTGGCGGTGATTATCTCGCTGCTCCTGCTGACCGTCACGTTCGAGCCGCAAAGGACCGGAGAATCCATCTTGACCGGCGTGAAGCAGGGCATCTTGTTCGTTCGCGGGCAAGGCGCCATGGTGGGACTGATCGCGCTGGCGTTTTGCATGACCGCGCTGGCCATCCCTACGCTCACCTTCCTGCCGGTCTTCGCCAAGGACGTATTCCACCGCGGACCCACGACCTTCACGATCCTGCTCTCGTGCTCGGGGGTCGGCTCGGTAGCGGGAGCGCTGATCGTGGCGGGCTTCGGCGACCTCAAGAACAAAGGGCGGGTGGCGCTGCTGACCATGCTGCTGCTCGGCAGCGCCATTGCCGGATTCGCCCTTTCCAAGTCGATCGTGTTGAGCGGCGCGTTGCTGATCGTTTTGGGCGCGGCGATGATGGGCGTGTTCTCGACGGTCAGCTCGCTGGTGCAACTCATCACTCCCAACGAAATGCGCGGCCGCGTGATGAGCGTGTATAACCTGGCCTTCCGCGGCGGAATGCCGGTGGGAATCCTGGCGACCGGGTGGCTGATACGGACCTACTCCGCGCCGCACGTGCTGGCGGTGAATGGTTTGCTGTTGGTGGTGGTGGGGGGCTATTTTCTGCTGGTGCAGCGGCGGGTGGCTGCGCTGTGATGGAGCTATCAGCGGTCAGCTATCAGCCGTCAGCTAGAACCACGCGCGGCGCTTCCCGAAGCCGCTCCGGCCCTTGCGGGGCTGAAGCCCCGCGCGGGATAAATCCCGCCCTCCAGGACGCTCGGTCTAACTGGGCCGGATCGGGCTCCTCAGAGGACGGCGGTGCGGGGGCGACGGGACGAAGTAGACAGCGGCGGCCTTCCCCGGCCCGCCATCCCGCACCACATAGAGAGGTCCCTGACCGCTGACGTTCAGCAGGAAGACGGATGAGTCGCCGAACCGGTCGAGGCGCGTCGGCGTAAAGTTAAGGTCGAGGCTCTCGACAGGCGCGCGCGACGGGATGTCGTATACCGCCAGCTTGCGGCTGCCCGCGTTGGCCACGAACAAGCGCTGCCCGTCGGCGGAAACCTGCAGCCCGGCCGGCGAGCTGATGCCGCTGTCGTTTGCGAACACCACCGCGCCTGGCGTGCCGGCGTAGTCTTGCACCTGGAAGATCTGCTGCGATTGGCTGTCGGAGAAGAACAAACTGCTGCCCGCCAGGGCGATCGCGGACGGGCTGACGGCGGGCGCGATGCGCTGGATGCCCGCGGAGGCACTGGCCAGGTAGATGCCACCGGCGTCGGGGGATGCCACTGCTACAATCAGCCGCAGCCCGTCGAAAGCCAGCGCGGTCACCTGTCCGGGAAGGCTGGACAGGTTGATCGGCGCGGCGGCCACCGGCGATTGCGCGAGACCGGTGAGGATCTGGGCTTGGCCGGCGCGCGACGAGTAGACCGCGGCGGCGCTGCCATCGGCCGCCCACACGAATCGATCCGGGCTGGGGATGGCCCCGGCCACAGCCAAAGCCGCGGGATGCGCATTGCGGAGGCCGGTATACAGCATCAGCTTGCCGCCTCGCTCGACGGCCAGCGCCGCGGAGCCGTCCGGCGCCACGGAAGCGGCGTCCAGTCCGATGGCGACGCCGTTGCCAAGATAAGCGGCGCCGGGGATGCCGAGCATGGGCCGCACCGCGCCCGACTGCGCATCGAAGATGAAGCCGGTGACCGGTCCGGCCACACCGGCCGAGGGCTGCGCCCAGCCCGAAATCGCGAGCGCGCCAAACGCGATGAGGAATCTCGAAGTATGCATATGCAAATAGACGCCGCCACAGCCCCAAATTCTCACGGCGCCACACTGGCAGTATAGCGCTATGATGGGAATCCATGAGGGTGGCAGTGGCAAGCGATCACGGCGGTTTCCCGCTGAAGACGCGGATTATCGAAGAATTGGGCAAATTGGGGCACGAAACGGTGGACCTGGGCACGGATTCGACCGACCCGGTGGACTATCCGGACTACTCGCGCGCGGTGGCCGAGGCGGTGATTGACGGGCGCGCCGAGCGGGCCATCCTGCTGTGCGGCAGCGGCGCGGGCGCCTGCGTGGCCGCCAACAAGTTCAAAGGCGTGCGGGCGGCTACGTGCCACGATCCGTTTTCGGCGCATCAATCCGTGGAGGACGATGACGTCAACGTGATGTGCCTGGGCGCGCGCGTGGTCGGTCCGGAGTTGGCCGTGGAACTGGTGCGGCGGTACATGGGGGCGAGTTTCTCGGGGTTGGAGCGGCACAAGCGCCGGCTGGGGAAGATCGCCGAATTCGAAAAGGAGTTCGGGCGGTAGGCCTTTCCGCATGAGCGTTTTGCAGAAGAGCTTTCGCGTGTCGACGCGGGGCCATTCCGAGGTGCTGGATATCACGCCGCAGGTAGCTCGCATCGTGGCCGAGAGCGGCGTCCAACAGGGCATCGTGAACATCGCCGGTGTGGGATCCACCCTGGGCATCACCACGCTGGAGTTCGAGCCGGGATGCGTGGCGGACCTGCGGCGCGCGCTGGACCAGATCGCTCCCGCCGCCGCCGACTACGCGCATAACGCCCGCTGGGGCGACGGCAACGGATACGCGCACCTGCGCAGCGCACTGGTGGGCACAACGCGCAGCTTTCCGGTGACCGCTGGACGCATCATGACCGGCACCTGGCAGCAGATCGTGCTGTGCGATTTCGACAATCGCGCGCGGGACCGGCAGGTGCTGGTGACGGTGGTAGGGGAATGATGGAACGACGCGCGGAACCCCGGCTCTTATGTTCGGACCTGATCAAGGTGCGGCTGGAGGGCGGAGAACCGGCGGAGACGATGGCGAATCTGGAAGATATCTCGCCATCGGCTGCGTGCGTGTTGTTCGAGCGGGCGGTGCCGGCGGGGGCGCGGCTGTGCCTGATGCTCGGCCGGCACAGATTCCGCGGGCGGGTGACTCATTGCACGCACAATGAAATCGGGTATTTTGTGGGAATCCGGTTCGATGCCGGGAAGAAGTGGTCGCGCCAGATCTACGAGCCGAAGCACCTGCTCGATCCGATGGAAGTGGTCGGACGCAAGCGCTGAGGCGGGACTGAAAAGAAAGAGGCGGGACTGAGAGTCCCGCGCAGGCTGAGAGCCTGCCCCACTTTGATTAAGGGGCGCGCTTGACGACGGCGTCGGTACCCCAGGCGCCATCCTCGGTCTGGATCTTCAGGTTCATGGTGTCGCCGGAAACCGTTCCGGTCACCAGCAGCGTAATCGGGTTGCCCTGATATTCCGACGCTACCGTGAGCGAGATCTTGCCGCCGTCAAGCGATCCCTTGGTGACGGGCCGGGGCTTGCCCTCGGAATCCGACATGGTCCCGGTGACGACGGTGCCGTCGGATTTCAGATCGAGCACAACGTCGGCTCCGGTTCCTTCCATCGGCCCTGTCCACTTGCCGGTGACGCCGGCAGCCAGGGCGATGACCACGGCCAACAAAAACAGAACGGAGAGCGAAAGCGCGCGCAACATGGTTATGGACCTCCTCCGTATCATATCCGTTTGTGGCGTTCGGCAGGGTCGAGCCACAGGCGGTAGCCGCCGCGGAAGGCGTGAGCGTTGTTGCCCAGGCGCGCGCCCGGCGGAATCTTCTTCAGCACCTTGGCGTTGCCGCCGCCCAAAATGACGTAGTCGGCTTCCAGCGCCGCCTTCAGGCGCTTCACCACATCGAACACGTTCTGCCGCCACTTCTTCTTGCCCAGCCGCTTCAGGCCGCGCAGGCCGACGTAATCCTCATAGGTGCGGCCATGCTTGTAGGGCAGGTGCGCCAACTCCATGGGTTCCAGGACGCCATTCGACGATCAGCGCCGAGCCGAGACCCGTGCCCAAGCCGAGGAACAGCATGCGCCCTCCCTCGTAGTGGCCGAGGGCCTGCATGGCGGCATCGTTGATGATCTTGACCGGGCAGCCGAGCGCCTTGGCGAAATCGAAGCCGACCCAGCCGCGCCCCAGGTTATGCGGATCGCCGAGCGGCTTACCGTGCAGGACTGGCCCCGGATATCCGATCGCGGCCACCGAATACTCCCAGCCGGCGGTGGCCTTGCGCACATCGGCCACCATTTTCCGGGGCGTCATCTTGGGGCCGGAGGGAATCTCGATGAACGTCTTGTGGCCGGTGGCCAGGATCTTGACGTGGGTGCCGCCGACGTCGAGGACGAGAATCTTCAGAGGCTGGTTTGTCACTTGCTACTCCGTCTCCCGAACATGTTGCAACCGCTCCTGCAATTCCACGGGCAGCGCTTTTTCCACTTCAGCGGTAATTAGGCCCGCGGCGTCCATGCTTCGGATATGGACGCGGTCCCTGTCCCGAAAAGCACTCAGTTTCATACGTACCAGATCGGGGACCGGAATGACAAACACCTCCGTGCCTAGAAGGCTCTTCTTCTCCGGCTGAATGGGCGGGTTCGGCGTGGCCTGATTGGGGCGGACCTTCTCTCCGCTGAAGAGCAGATGAACGGCGTTCCTGGCGCTGGTTGTGTCGCCGTAGAGCAACATGTCCGGACCGGCGGTGTGGCGGAAGCGAAACCCGTGCCGGGCAGCGATCTCGCTGGCTCTCTCGAGGTCGGAGCGACGAATCATCAGGTCCACGTCGCGGGTCAGCGTGGTATGCTCCGGATCGGCTGCCTCCACATGAACCAGAACCGCCAATCCGCCGATCAGTTCGTGCTGGACGTGCTCGGCCATCAATGGGCCGGTGATTTTGTGCAGAATGCCGGCCAAGTCGAAGAGGCTTTGTTCGAACACGAGATTAACGGCTTCTCCCCGATCCGCGACATCGTGGAGGTATTGGGCAAAGGTCGGCATTCGTCACGCACCAGAGCGGGGCTTAAGCCCGCCCTCCATTACTCGACGGTGACGTGCGTGCCCTTGGTCTCGTGCCGCGAGAGATCCCCGATGCGGTCGTCAATCACGCTGCGCACGCCCTTCAGAAGTTCCACGCGCGCGTTGCGGAAATGGTCCCTGGTAGCGTCGGACCAAGCCTTCCGGAAGAACGGCTTCACATTCAGACAGTAGAAGCAGCCCGGAGCGTCAACGTTCGTCTTTTCGTCTGACATAATCAATTCTCCCTCATCTCCACGGTCAACACTTTATTCTCCAACTTTGCGTGCGCCGGCGTCAGGGCCGCCATGGAGGTGGGCAGGCCGATGTGGCGGCGCAGGGTCCCGATCTGGACGACCAACTCGTCGCCTTTCTTGAACAGCCCCACTTCTCCCTTCATGGCGAAGGGCAATTGCAATTGCACCTCGTAATGCCCGTCGCGCTTGGTGAAACTGTAGGGCGCTTCGGTGCGCGTGACGGCGGCGGGA
>PMVV01000468.1 GCA_003166475.1 Bryobacterales bacterium
TTGGTTGCGGCTGCGCTGCTCTGTGGGGCAGGTTGTCAACACTTGGCAACCTGCAGGCCGATTGGCAATCGGCCTTTCCTTCTTAGCTGCCTGGGCCCCGCTTGGTCAAATGTGGAAGCTCACCGCCGGAACGTGCGCCTCAATCTCCTTGGCTTTATTCACTTCCTGGATCACGTCCGCCAGCGTGGTGCTGTCCAGAATATGCGCCACCGCGTCGCGCACCCGGCGCATCACGATGCGCGTGCCGCAGGTATTCTCGTCCTTGCACTCGTCGCAACGCCGGTAGTTGGTCTCGCGCGCGCAAGGCAGCGGCGCCAGCGGGCCTTCGATCATGCGGATCACGGTGCCCACCGTGATCTCCTCCGGCGGCCGGCTCAGCTCATATCCGCCCGCGCGGCCTTTCTTGCTCATAACCACGCCCCTGTTCCGCAACTCCAACAGGATGGCCTGCAGAAACTTCAGCGGGATGGATTCTTCGGTGGCCACCAGGTGGACCAGAATCGGACCCTCGCCGTAGTGCCGGCTCAGCGAATAAAGAGCCTCCAGCGCGTACTTCGTCTTCTTGGAGATAGTGCGCAATGACGATCCTCGATACTGTTAGCATACGTCAGACAGAGTGCCTTTGTATAGGCCTGTTACCCTGGCCTGTTACCCTGGTAGCTCACGTGCCACGCTCACGCGCCACCAATTGGCTGCTGCTGCTGGCCGCCGCCTTCCTGTTTTCCACCGGTGGCGCGGCCATCAAGGCCATCTCCATGACCCCCTGGCAGATCGCCAGTTTCCGTTCGGGGATCGCCGCGCTCGCCCTGGCCGTCTTCGTCCCGGACGGCCGCCGGCACTGGCGCTGGGCGCTGCTGCCCGTGGCCGCCGCCTATGCCGCCACGTTGGTCTCTTTCACCCTGGCCACCAAGCTGACCACCTCGGCCAACGCGATCTTTCTGCAATCCACCGCGCCGCTATACCTGCTGCTGATCGGTCCGCTGCTGCTCAAAGAGCCACTCGGCCGCTCCGATCTGCTGTTTTTGACGGCCGTGGCCGCGGGCATGCTGTTGTGCTTCGGCTCCGCGCAACCGGCCGTGGCGACCGCTCCCGACCCGCGCACCGGCAACCTGATGGGCGCGGTTTCCGGCTTGAGTTGGGCGCTCACGGTTTCGGGTCTGCGCTGGCTCGGACGGCGCGAAGGCGCGGGCAATGCCGCAACCGCGACCGTGGTCCTCGGGAACCTGCTGGCGTTCTTGGTAACCTTGCCCAAGGCTCTCCCCCCTCCCCACGCGGGCTTGCTGAATCTTAGTGTGCTGCTCTATCTGGGCGTATTCCAGATCGGGCTGGCTTACCTGTTCGTGACCCGCGCCATCCGTCATGTGCCGGCCTTCGAGGCCACCACCGTCCTGCTTCTGGAGCCCGCGCTGAACCCCGTCTGGGTGTGGCTGGTCCAGGGCGAGCGCCCCGCGGCAAGCTCCATCTCGGGCGGTGTGCTGATTCTGTCCGCCACCGTGCTGAACGCGTGGTGGCAGAATCGCCGCGGATAGCCGCACGGCCCGCGCGCGCTGGAGCCGGAAGCGCTGGGCAATCCGATCCGCAAATCGCGTTCAGCCCCCGTGGGACAAGTTGCCAACCTGCAGACCGATTGTTAAGGGTGCTTAACGGTTTTGGGGAAACCGCTCCCTGACGGTCGCGGCTCGGCAACAGGCGCATTGATTTCGCAGGGCTTACCGAGCCGCGACCGTCAGGGAGCGGTCTTTGCCAGTCAGTAATCCCCAAACCGGTTAAGCCCCCGGTTGTTAATCGGCCTTCGCCGATCTACAATAATCGGTTAACATCATTAGATACCCCCCCCGAGAAGAAAGAGACTGGAACTACGTGTCGCACAGGTTGGAGAAGAACCGGCCATCTTCCGGCGCCGCTCTCAGTGCTGGAGCCGAGGCCAGCGTCCGGCAACTGATCGCCAACGGCAAATATAAGGTGGCAGTCGAAACCGCCAAGGAGATTCACAAGGCGCAGTCCACGGCCGCCTCCGAAGCGCTGCTGTTGGATGCCTACGCCGCCCGGATTCAATCGCTCATCGATCAGAACCTGGCGGTCGAGGCCCAAGCTCTGCGGGAGTTGGTGTGGGAGCGTTTCCCGTCCGCCCGGGAGCGGCTGAACGGCTGCAACGGCTCCGGCGGAATGGACGCCGGCCGGTTCGAAGAGCTGGTGCGGCCGCTGAACGATCCGGAGCTGAGCGCGGAACGCCGCGCCGCCATCGAAGCAGCCATCGCGCGCGAGGCCGTTGACCTCCGGGCGCTCGCGGAGTGCGCCGCATTGCCCGTGGAACATCCTCTGCGCACCGCCGCGTCCGCATTGCAGCGCGCGTTCCTCGCCGTGACTGAAGGGCCCGTTGGCGAGGACGCGGCCGAACTGCCGGAGGTCTCGCGCCGCAGCCCCTTGGCGCCTTGGAAACTGCTGGTGCGCGCCATCGCCTGTTTCTATCGGGGCGAAGACGAAGCCAGCCGGCGATACCTTGCAGCCATCCCGCCGGAATCCGCGCCGGCCCGCCTGGTTCCCGCGATGCTGGCGATGCTCGGCGGCAAGCCGGCGGGGCTGACCGCCGCCGCTGCCGCCCTGGTATCGTCCACAACTTCCGATCCCGCGGTGCTGCCGAAGGCCCTCGAGGCACTGGACAAGGCTTTCGACTCGCACAAAGACGGAATTGTTCTTAAAGGCATCCGCGAAGCCGTGCAGGCGTGCCGCGAGAGTGCGCCCGGCCAGGTCGAGAGACTGAAACAGCACATTTCGGTGCGCTGCACGCTGGCCGATGTGAAAATGGAAAAAGTCCACACGGCCATGGGCGGGGCTCCCCGGCACGATGCCTACTATTTGAGGCTATTCGCGCGCGGTATGGAGGAACTCGCGGACCCCGACAACATCGCCATGGCCTGCGCCACGTGGGATCTGTTCCGGCTAGAGGCGGTGCGCGAAGGATGGTTCACCCCGAACGGCCCGGAAGCCGCGACGCTCTATCTCCATATCGCGGGCGTGCTGCGAAGGCTGTCTTACGAATTGCTGGCGGATCTGCAAAGGACCGCCTGCCGGCAAAATAAACAGTCCCCCGAGGAACTGTATTTTCTTTACCCCGAAAAGCTGTATGAACGCGCCTGCGCCCTCGATCCGCATTTCGAATCGTTCTCGCAATGGATGGACTGGGCCAAGCGGGACCGGCCGAGGACCGTCGAGAGAGTGGCTGAAGCGTGGCACAAAATCCGCCCGATGGATATCGAGCCGATTCTCCTGCTGATGGATGAGAAGGAGAAGCGCAACGCTTTCCATACCTCGCTGCAATATCTGGCCAAGGCGGAGCGCATCGACAGCGTGCATCCCGCCGTGCGCCGGGCGCGGCTGCGCCTGCTGGCGGCCAGCGCCCTGCGGCACCTCCAGCAGAAAAAAACCAATCTGGCCCAGGAGAAGCTGGCCGAGATGGAGACGCTGCCCCAGTCCCAGCAGGGCGACCGGCCGGCTTTCCTGGCGGCCTTGCGCTACATGGTTGCGGCGGTTCGCGGCGCCGGCGATGCGGCCGCCGCGCATCGCGCGGAAGTGGAGCGCGTGCTCGGAAGCAAAGCGGCCGCGGCACTGCTGATCTCCGATGTGGCCAGTGCTTCGAAGCGGGGCGCACTCGAAAAGCCGCCGCCCATCGAGACGCTCGACAAATCGGAACGCGCCGCGCTGCCCGAGGCCGTGATTCGCGTTGCCGAACTGGCCAAGGACATGCAAATGGACCAGGGAATTCCCGGCGAATGGCTGGCGGAAACGGCGAAGCAATTTCCGCGAAGCAGCCAGTCGCTCAATGTGGGCCAGCTTCAGACCCTGGCGGAGGCGGGGCTGTCCGCGCAACGTTTCGACCTGGCTTACGCGGTTTCCGCGGCCGGCCTGGAGCGCGGCGGCGCGACCCAAGCGAGCTTTCTGCTGGTGCGTGCGCTGGCCCTGCCGGATTACCTGGAAGAGCGCAGGGCCGTGTGCGCGGTGGCGGCAGCCCAGCTCGCGCGCCAGCAACGCCAGATGGACGTGGTGGAGAAGGCCGTGGAACTGATTGCCGATTCCCCTTTCGAGACTCTCTCCTTTACCCCCGAACAGGCATCCGCGGTGGCTGGAGAGGAGAAGGCGGCACGGGCGTTCCCTACGGCGTACCGGAGCGGCCCCGACTATAGCGGTCTCTTAGGTGCGGTCGCCTGCCCGTGTCCCAAGTGCCGCCGCGCGCGCGGAGAGGCCGTCGGTCCATTCGAGGATCTCGAAGATTTCGAAGACGACGATCTCGACCTTGACGCCATGCTCGGCGGAATGGAGATCCCTCCGGACATGCCGCCGGAGATCGTGGAAATGGTGCTCGAGGAAACCAAGAAGGCCGTCCAGCGCGGCGAGTCCCTCGATTCCCTGCTGAACCGGGTGTTTGGACCGGACATGGGATTCGGCGGGAGGCGTAAGAAAGGAAGGCGGAGATAATGGACCCCACCGAAGTTCTCGGCGTCAGCCAGGATGCCGGCGAGGAAGAGATCCGCACCGCTTATGTGCGCAAGGTGAAGGAGCATCCGCCGGACCGTTCGCCGGAGGAGTTCGAACGCATTCGCGATGCCTATGCCAGCCTGCGCGATCCGCGCCGGCGCATGCGGGACAGGCTGGTTTCCGTCGATCCCTTTGCGCCGTTGCCTTCCGTCATCGAACTCCCGCCGCGGCCGCGCCGGTTTGCCGGGC
The DNA here is from genome assembly GCA_003166475.1 of Bryobacterales bacterium. GTDB lineage: Bacteria > Acidobacteriota > Terriglobia > Bryobacterales > Bryobacteraceae > Bog-159. Next base: position 4,723 of record PMVV01000468.1, read on the forward strand.
CGCAGCCCTGGCTGAAGGTGCTGGAGGTCCCGAAAGGAAAGTGATCGGTGGGATGAGCCGGGTAGAGATCCTGCGGCGCTTTGAGGAATGGCTGGCCGGCGCGCTCGCCGCCGAGGAGCCGCCGCGCGGGGTCGACGCGGAAATTCTGACGGCCATGGCAGGCGCCGGCGACGGCCGGGCAAGCCCCGCGCCTGCCGCTGCTTACTCGTTGTGGGCAGCCATGACGGCGCTCACCCAGGAAGTCAAGCTGCAGAGCAGATCCTTCAAGGAATTGAACGACACGCTTGGCTCGCAGACCGGCCGCATGGCCGAACGCGAGCGCGACTCGATGCGTGAAACCGAGCGCCGCTGCCGCAAGGAAGCCCTGGGCGTTTTGATCGATCTGCGCGACCGGCTGGGGCGCGGTCTGGAATCGGTGCGGGCCAGCGAAGATGAGATTTCCAAGGCCGTCCGGCGAGGTTGGCGCGCGCGCATCTTCTCGCGCCTTTTCTCGCAGGCAGGCCGGCCAGACGACGACGCCGCCGGCGCAACGCTGGCAGCCTTGAAGAAAGGGTACGAACTGGGACTCGAGCGCCTGGATCAAACCCTGGAGGAATTCAACGCGCGCGAGATTTCCTGTGAAGGGCAGGCCTTCGATCCGCGGCGCATGAACGCCATCGATCGCCAGGAATCCATCGCCGTCCCCGAAGGCACGGTGATCGAGGTCTATCGTAGCGGCTACGAATGGAATGGAGAAGTGTTTCGACCGGCGCAGGTCAAGGTTTCGTGTGCGCCGGCGGGAAAAGGAACATGAGCGATTTAATTGTCGGTATCGATTTAGGGACCACCAATTCGGAGATCGCCGCCTTTACCGGCGGCCAGGTGCGGGTGCTAGGGCCCGGAGATACGCGCATGCTGCCCTCCTGCGTCGGCTTTTCGGCGGCCGGAGAACTGCTGGTGGGAGAGGCGGCGCGCAACCAGCAGGCGCTTTATCCCGAGCGCACGGTGCGCAGCATCAAGCGCCAGATGGGCAGCCAGGAAAAAGTGCGCGTGGGCGGCAAGGATTTCCTGCCCCAGGAGATTTCCGCGCTCATCCTGCGCGAGCTCGCCGAGTGGGCCCACCGCGCGCTGGGCGAGCGCCCGCAGAGGGCCGTGATCACCGTGCCCGCCTACTTTTCCGATGCCCAAAGGAACGCCACCCGCGAGGCCGGCGCTCTGGCCGGACTCGAAGTGGTGCGCATTCTCAACGAGCCCACGGCGGCCAGCCTGGCCTACGGCTACGGCGACGGATCGCGCCATACCGTGCTCATCTACGACCTCGGCGGCGGCACCTTCGATGTCTCCGTGGTGACGGTGGAAGGCGACATCACCGAAGTGCTGGCCAGCCACGGCAACAACCACCTCGGCGGCGACGACTTCGACGATCTGCTGGCCGAGCGCCTGGCGGCCGAGTTCGAAAAGCAGCACGGCATCGATGTCCGCAAGGGAAACCCGGCGGCCAAGGCCCGGCTCTGGTGGGCAGCCGAAGAAGCCAAGAAGAAACTGAGCTTCGAACCTTATGTCAAGATCCGCGAGGAGGCCCTGGTCACCCGGCTCTTCAGGCCCTTGCATCTCGAGGTCGAAATCTCGCGCGACGAATATGAAGCCATGATCCGTCCGCTGGTGGAATCCACGCTCGACAGCGTGTCCAAGGCGCTGCAGGATTCCGGCAAGAAGCCCGGCGACATGGATGCCATTCTGCTCGTCGGCGGCTCCACGCGCACGCCGCTGGTCTCCAGCCTGCTCATCGAAAAAATCGGTTTGGAGCCGCGCCAGGACGTGCACCCGGATCTCGCCGTGGCGCTGGGCGCGGGGGTGATGGCCTCGCGCCTCGCCGGGCGCGCCGTGGAGCGCGTGCTGGTGGACGTTTCGCCGTACTCCTTCGGCGTCTCCTATCTCGGCGAACGCGGCGGGTATCCCTATCCGCACTGTTACAAGCCCATCATCCGGCGCAATACGCCGCTGCCTTTGACCCGCACCGAACGGTATCTGACCAGCCATCCCTACCAAACCCAGGTGGATGTCCAGGTATATCAGGGCGACGATGAGGACGCCCTGAAAAACATCCTGGTCGGCGATTTTAGCATCGAAGGCCTCACCGCGATTGAGGACGCCAATGAGATTCTCTGCCGCATGCGCCTCGATCTGGACGGCATTCTGGAGGTCGCGGCGGTGGAGAAGCTGACCGGCAAAACCAAACACATCCGCATCGAAAATGCGTTGCGCGCGAAGAGCGCCGAGGAGATCGCGGCGGGGCGCAAGCGCATTCAGGAGTTGTACGAGACGCGCGGCGAGATGGCCGATGAAGAGTGGGAGACGACCGAAGATCTCGAGGAAGACGTGCTAGAGGGCGACGTGCTCGAAGATGACGAGGCCGCCGGCTCTAACGCGATCGAAATGCCGGCTCCTGTGCATGCGGACGGCAATGCGGAAATAGAGGGACTGCTGGAGCGTTCGCGCCGGTTGCTCGCCAAAATGCACGCGGAAGACCGCGAAGAGGCCATCGACTTGCACGAGAAAATCGATAAGGCCATGGCATCCCGCGACGCGGCGGCGTTGAAGGAAGCCGCCGGCGCGCTGAAGGAATTGCTGTTCTTCGTCGAGGGCCGTATTTGACCCGATCCCTTCGAACGGCGCGCGCACTCGTGCGCGCCGCATCGGCATTCTTATCGGTACTGGCGCGGCGCACGCAGCCCAGCCGCAGGCTGCCGCCCCGCACGTTGCCGAGCCGCACGTTGCCGAGCCGCGACCGTGAGGGAGCGGTTGCGCCACGCGCCTCTTTTCCCCCGGAATTGCGCAGCCCCGGCGTCGAGAACCGGTGCCCGGTCTGCCAGGCGCGTTTTCGCGGCGCGCGTATCTGCTCGCGTTGCGGCGCCGATCTGGAGCCGCTGATGATGCTGGCCATGCAGGCTTGGCAGTTGCGTCAGGCGGCCCGGCAAGCACTGGACGCCGGAGACATCCAACGGGCACTGGGGCTCGCCACCCAGGCCCAAGGCATTCAAAATACCGGAAGTGGAGAGGCGCTACGGTTGCTGGGCGCGTGGTTGCAGACTGCAGGCGCGCCGCGGTAACTTGCCTTGGCGATCACATACTGCCGATGCGGTTTCAGCAGCGGCCGCTTCCTGCATTCCTGGCAATCGCATAGGCGAGCGTCGGGAGAATTGTTAGTCGCCGCTCTTGTTGGGCTTCTTCTCTTTGAACAGGTCTATGGGGTCCTTGCCCGGAGCCATGGCGACATCGAACCAGCCGATCATCATCTCCTCCCAGCTTTGATCCCCCCAGCGCACGATCTTGGTGGCATCGGGATTGGCCGGGTTATTGGGAGAATTATCGAAATGCGCCACGCAGTGAAGACGAGTGCCGGCGGGCAGCGCCTTCTGGTCGGTCAGGTAGTAAAAAAGCTGCCAACTGAAATCGTACTTCGGCACGCGCAGCAGGACCTCGGATTCGCCAGTCGGATAGAAGGCCGTGTACACGAAATCTTTGCCGCGCAGGTGCATGTGAGGCATCATGTCGACCAGCTTGGCCGGCTCCTGTAATGTGACATCGGATTCCACCTCGTAGTTGGCGTCGCCCGCCGGAATCTCGAACTTGTCGTTGGAGGCGGCCACGGTGTAGACGCGCTCCAGGGGCGGCTCTTTGGCGAAGACCAGGCCGATGCGGCTGCGGTCCACGCCTGGTTTGCCGTTGGCCGTGTAGTGCATCTGGAAGACGAAATCCGATCCGGCCTTGACCAGCTTGGCTTGGCCGGGGCGCAGGATGCCGGGGGGCAATCCTGGGGCGAAACCGACCAGCAATTCGGGCGGCCCGCTGTTGTCGTCGTCCCTCTTATGCTTCCGCTTTTCGCGGTTCTCTTCTTTGACCGGAACGAACGGTATGCCGGGTTGGGCATCTTTCATCCATTTCGATCCGGGCGGGCGGATGAAGGCGATGATGTGATGGACGAGCCGCCGGTTGCCCGGGCGCGCTTCGACTTCCTGCACCCATCGGTCCTCGGTGAAGCCGGAAGGGATCACGATGTACTGATAGTCGATCGTTCCGGAGGCGGGCACGGCGAATGCGTTGGGCATCTCGAAGACGGCGTCGGGTTTGTGGATGCCCCAGCCGTCCACGAATTGCGCGGGCTTGGGGGCTTCGGAGGCCTCGCCTTCACGGGCGCCGTCGTCGGCCCAAGCCACCAGCGTATCGATCTCTTCGCGGGTGAGCGACCGGTCGTTGCTGAACTTGCCGAAGTGGGGATCGGCGGGCCATGGCGGCATCTTGCGGGTGATGACGGCCTCGCGAATGGCCTTCGCCCAAGGCCGCACTTCTTTATAGGTGAGCAGCGACATGGGCGCAGCTTCGCCCTGCCGGTGGCATTCCTGGCAGCGATTCTGCATCACCGGCAGGACGTCTTTGTAAAAAGTCGGCTGAGAGGGAATCGTGGCCGCGACTGCGAGAGCAGGCGCAACCATACCCAGCAAGTACGATCGAGCAGACATCCGCACCTCCACTGTGTGCTGTTTCCTTATATTAGGCTATGCGGGCGGCGGTGTAAAGCGGGCTAAAACGGCGGAAACGGCGGGGAGCGGGGAACGGCAGGCGTAAAACGGCGTTGCAGGTCCGTGGGCGAGAGGATAAACTAAAGGTACCGCACTGTTGCAGCAATCCCCGGTCGTCTAACGGTAGGACAGCGGCCTTTGGAGCCGTGAATCGTGGTTCGAATCCATGCCGGGGAGCCAATATCAATTGAATCAATATATTACAAATTATTCTTGGCGCTGCGTACAGAGATTTGTACACCGGACTCGTGGCCCTGGTCGCTTCGCGGTCCGCGGAGGTGAACGGCGTCGATTAATAGAACGGTCCCGGGCCCGATGTACACCCGGTCCGCTGGACACATTTGCATACGTGAAAGTTCGTATCGCGGAGATCCCCTGATCTGAGCCTGTTAGCAGGCCGCCGGTCTTATGGGGTGACTCGGAACTCCGAGTGTAACGACGCCCTCGAGTCTCCGCCGACCCAGACGTCGAATTCCTCGGGCTCGACTACCCATGCCTTGGCTTGGGGACTCCAGAATTTCAGCTCTTCCGGGCCGAGCGAGAACCGGATCGTCTTCTTCTCTCCGGCGGCGAGCGCGACGCGCTCGAAGCCCTTCAATTCGCGTACGGGGCGCGATGCGCTGCCGGCCCGCTGGTGGATATAGAGCTGCACGACCTCGTCCCCGGCCACCGCGCCCTGGTTTTCGACGTCGACCGAGACGTGCAACGTGCCGGAAACGGGCATCGATTTCCGATCCAGTTGCAGGGTGGAGAAGCCGAAAGTCGTGTAGCTGAGCCCGTAGCCGAAGGGGTACAGCGGAGCGGTCACAAAGTCGGCATAGCGCGAGGTGAAGCCCGGATCGTCTTCGGGAGCGTGCGTCCGGTTGTGATTGTAATATGCCGGCACCTGACCCGTGGTGCGCGGCCAGGTAACCGGGAGTTTGCCGCCGGGATTGACATCGCCGAACAGAACGTCGGCGATCGCGTTGCCGCCCTCCGTGCCGGGATACCAGGCTTCGAGAATGGCGGGCACGTGCTCGGCCGCCCACGCGATGTCTAGCGGCCGTCCGTTCAGTAGCACCAGCACAACGGGCTTGCCGGTGGCGACCACCGCTTCCAGTAACCGCTGTTGATTGCCAGGAAGTGAAAGCGAAACGCGCGAAGCTGCTTCGCCGCTCATGCCGGCGCGCTCGCCGAGTACCAGCACCACGGTTTCGGCGCGCTTGGCAGCGGCCACCGCCTTTTCGATTTCCTTCCGCATTTCGGCCTCGGGCATCGGGGGAGTCGGCTTCTTGCCTTCCGCCGCGTCCCAAGGCATCGGGAAGAGTCGCTGCATGTCTCCGCCGCGAACGAATTCGATGCTGGCGCCGGGCAGCTTGTTCCGTAAGCCTTCCAGCACGGATACCGCCGGGCCTGCTTCTACCGTCCACGAACCCTTGATCTCTTCCGCCGAATCGGCGACGGGCCCGATGACGGCGAGCGACGCGAGCGTCTTCTTGAGCGGCAGGGCCTTATTATCATTGCGCAGCAGAACCATGGAGCGCTGCGCCGCGGTGCGGGTGGCCGTGCGGTGCACCGGATCGTTCAGTACTTTGTCCTTCTCGGCCAGGTCGCCGTAGGGGTGCCCGAAAAGCCCGAGTCGGATCTTGACGGCGAGAATTTCGCGCACCGCCTGGTCGAGCACACTCACCGGCAGCTTGCCGCTCTCGACGAGCTTTGCGGCGTGTGTGAGGTAGGTCTCGCTGCCCATGTCCATATTCACGCCGGCGGTGAGGCCGCGATAAGCGGCGTCTTCCGGGCTGCGCGCGTAGCCGTGAACCACCAGGCTGGCGACAGCCCAGGCATCGCTGATCACGAACCCGCGGAAGCCCAGGTCGCGGCGCAGGATGTCCTGCAGCAGCCACTTGTTCCCACTGGCCGGAACGTCGTTGAGATCCATGTATGCGCTCATCACGGTGGCGACGCCAGCGTCAATGGCGGCCTGGAAGGGACGCAGGTAGACGTTGCGGAACAGCTCCTCGGGGATGTAACAGCCGTCGTAATCGCGGCCGCCCTCGGCCGCGCCATATCCGGCAAAGTGCTTCACGCTACCGACCACGCGGTTCGGAGTCCCCAGCCGCGAACCCTGAAAACCCAGCACCTGCGCGCGCGCCATCGCCGCGCCCAGGTAGGGGTCCTCACCCGCACCCTCCACGATGCGCCCCCAGCGCGCGTCGCGCGCAATATCGACCATCGGACCGAATGTCCAGTTGATGCCGGAGACGGACGCTTCGTGAGCCGCCATGGCCTGGGCGCCTTCCACCATGCCCGGGTCCCAACTGGATGCCATCGCGAGCGGCACGGGGAAGACGTTCTTGTAGCCATGAATCACGTCGAAACCGAACAGGAGTGGGATCTTCAGATGGCTCTCCCGGACAGCGATTTCCTGCATCTTCCGAATTTGCGCGGAATCGATCGTCCACAGCACCGATCCGGCGCGGCCCTGGCGAATCAGGTCTTCAGGCCTGGGGCCGTTCGGCCCGATAGGGCTAGGACCGATTTGCGTGATCTGACCGATCTTTTCATCCAGGGTCATTTGCCGGAGCAGCGACTCGACTCGCTCAGCGACCTGAGGGTCGCTCGGCGTGGGTGCGGATGGCGGCTGGGCAAACGAGGCGGCAGGGGTTAGCAGCCGCATGGAAAACAGTACGAGCACCGCGGTGCTGCCGAGCGGGCTCGGTCCAGTTGGGTCCTGGCTTAGCTTGTGCATGTAATCTCCCGTTGAAATTCCTCAGCGAATGGCCTCGCAAATCGGCATTGCGTGCCTCGCCGACGTTCTTGAGCATCTGGTTACGCCCTAATTTTAATCCGTTGTCAACATTTTCCCACCTTCCCGGAGCAAAACGAGACACTATGAGACACACTTTTGGGGTAGCCGGAGATAACGTCCGTGGCGCGGTTGCGCCACACGATACTCCAGCCGCCTGGGTTGGGTGGCATAACCCGCTTCGCGCCGCCCGATGCCCGGCCGCCGTTTCCGGCGGCCGGAGGCGCTGCATCAATGATGTGCACCCAAATCTCCTGGAATGTGGGCGCGGGGCTGTTGCCCGCCGGCCTCATCCATGCAACTTCTTGAGCAGCCACGCCATGTTTCGTCCGAGCACTTTCATGGTCTGGATGCCTTCCTCGTCGTGGGCCACGTCGCCAGGCTCGTGGCCTATGCCAATGTTCCAATAACGGGAGCCCGGTATGATCATTTCGGTGATCAGGAAGAAGTGATTTAGGCTGTCGAAGGCATGCACGGCTCCGCCTCGGCGCACGGCCACCACGGCGGCGCCGGCCTTACGCCGGAACATGCCGCCGTTGGCTCCGGAAACCAGGCAAGCCCGGTCGATGAGGGCCTTGATTTCCGGCGAGATGTCGGCAACGTAAGTCGGCGAGCCCAGGAGAATACCGTCGGCTGCCGCCATCTTCTCGATATACACGTTCCCCATGTCGTCTTCCTGCGAGCAGCGGCCATCCTTCCTCGCTGAGCACTTGCGGCATGCCAAGCAGCCATGGATGTGGGCGCCGCCGAGTTCCACCAGTTCGGTCCCAATACCTTCTTTTTCCAACTCGCCGAGCACGTGGCCGAGCAGAATGGCAGTGTTCCCGCCTCTTCGGGCGCTGCCGTTGAATGCAACAACTCTCATATGCGTTCCACCGATAAGGGCAAATAGGTTCCGATGGTCTTATTATCTCGCATAGGCGATCCGATTGCTGAATGGGAAGCGTGCGGCCACGGCTCCAGTAGAGATTTCATCATCCGTCCAGGCATTCGGGGCCAGTCCGCAGCCTTTTACTCACGCGCCAATGCGCTTGAAGCGCCGGTCGTCGGGGACTGCCAGCGGCTTCAAGGTCGTCTTGCTCGCCTCTGCATGCCGTGCCCGCTCCGTCAGCTCATCCTGCGCTGAGCGTCGCGCATCCTCTTGCCGGCGCCCCGTTCCGGGCACAAGCAGCCCGTGTCCCTCGCCGCGAGCGCCGGCGTGCGGATGGGGATGCGCGACGTGCGGAGTGCGGCTGCGTCCATGATTGTCTGGCAGGGCGGGTCGGTGTGCGGCCACTGCACCGGGACGCCGACGCGCAGCCATGTGTGCTGCCCGCCCGTCGCGGGCGATTATGCCGGGCGATTCGCTTCCGGATGCGCGAAGTCCGCGGGCTCGGGTTGCCATAACCCGCGCTTCGCCAGTCCGACGCCGGCGGCCCGTTCCGGCGCCCGCCGCCCGTTGTCCGTCGCCGCGACCGCCGGCGCGCGGGTGGGGATGCGCGGCGGGCGGAGGGCGCCAGCTCCCATGGGTTGCGCGGGGCCGGCCGGCGGATGGCGTACCGTTTGCCGAGTGCGTCCGGACAGAGCCCCGTCAGCGACGATTGCGCACTGTGAAAATGGCTGTCTACGTTTCCAGGAATCCGCACGAAAGGTATGCCATCCAATAGACGTGCCCTTGTTACCGTCCGAGCGGGAGGGAAAACGTTTCTTGAATCCGGTGCCGACAACCGTCGCTGGGATATCAATCTTGTTCAAAGCGGGTCCACGCATCCTTTTCGGACGTGCAGCCCGATTGCCGAAATATGCGCTGGGGCCGTTTCATACTGACGCCAGTGTATTTGCGAAGAGCCCCGATTCCGGTCTGCGAGTTACCTGGATCGGTCACTCCACCTCACTAGTCGAAGTCGACGGGATACGGCTGCTCATAGATCCTGTCTGGGATGAACGTGCGGCCCCCATGCAGTGGACAGGCCCGAAGCGCTTCTTTCCAGCGCCGCTTGCATTGGAAGATCTACCGCCCATCGATGCCGTTCTGATTTCGCACGATCACTACGATCACCTGGGCGCCGGTACTATTCGGCGGCTTGCGCATATGGAGAAGCTTCGGAAGGCTCGCTGGATCGCCACGCTTGGCGTTGAGGATATTCTGCGGGCGCTTGGCGTCGATCCTACGCGGTGCACTGCTCTCAACTGGACCGGGAAAGCAACAATCGGTTCGGTGACCATAACGGCCTTGCCAGCCCGTCACTTCTCTGGTCGCAGCCTCTTCAACCGGTTTGAGACCTTGTGGGCATCGTTTGCTGTTACCGGCCCCAGGCACCGTATCTACTATGGTGCCGACTCAGGAGAATGGCCGGGCTTTCGCAATATTGGCGAGGAGTTCGGTCCGTTTGATCTCACCATGCTCGAGATTGGAGCCTCGAACCCTCTCTGGCCCGACATCCACATGGGCCCGGAAGGTGCTGTCCGCAGCTTTCGGTGCTCTGGGTGGCCACGGCTTGCTCATGCCCATCCACTGGGGGCTATTCGATCTAGCGCTCCACCATTGGACGCAGCCAATCGAGAGTCTCTTCGCAGTCGATGACCTAAAGCTCTGGTCTCCGACTCCGGGCATTCCGTCCGAAGTTGTGCCCGGCCAAGAAATTCGCTCTGACTGGTGGCGCTGATGCTGTTGTGGCCCCAGGGTTGTCACAAAGCGGTCGTCTTGCCTGAAGGGACACTATGGTCCAATCCCCACTCTGAGCTAGCAGTGATCCGGATACCGTGGCCCCCCCCGGCCCAACGGCCCAGTTTGGTACTGGCGCCACGCACGCGCGGTATGAACATGCAGGCGGACGGCGTACGATTTCCGAGGCGCGCCGCATCCTCGAACGTCGGCGAGCGGCCCCTTCACCGGGACGCCGTCGCGCAGCCTGCAAGCCCGTGGCGCGGTTGCGCCGGGGGATACCTTCGGGTTCCATTTGCCGCGGGGCCTTACGACAGAGCTACCGTTGTGCGTTTTCGGCGGATCTCCCGCACGTGTGTGTCGCGCGGCTCAGGAATGCTCCGGCTAGAACGCCAATTGTGCCTGCAGCGACCAGGGAGCCTGTCAGATGCCGGCGAGCAAACCGCTGCAAGCCGGTGACTGCGTCCCCCAGGTCGTGATTTTCGATGTACGACCCCGTAGCATCCAGCCGGTCCGCCGTGTGGGTTGAGCAGTTGTCGATCGCCGCGGAACTTTCGCGTCCCGTACTGCGCACGGAGGAGGCGGCCGAATGGAGCGCAGCCCCTGTCTCGTCTCGCGCTTCATCCAATTTCCGGCCGGCTGACCGGCCCAACTCCTCGAATGATTCTCGCGTCTGTTTGCCAAACTCCGACGCTGTTTCCGTTACTGTCTGTAATGTAGCCATAATATTCCTCCAAAGTCCGCAGCCGGTTTCCTGCCACGGCTCCGACAGACAATGCAGAGCACGTTGGCCCCCATTGCGATCGGGAGGCACGCAAGCAGAGTCGCCGGGCGCGGCGTGCCGAAACAGCGAACACTGCACTTTCCGACGCAGTATCTGCACTTGGAACGGCGCCGCCTGTGCCGCCGCGTCTTTTCCGGAGCCGAACCGTCAGGTGGCCAACTGCGTGCTCAGTGCTTACGTATCGAGAACGCCTGCAAAAGTGCCCTGAGCCAACGCTGTGACGGCTCACGGATACCATGACACCCATCGCGCCGCCTCAATTGGCGTCAGATCCCCGGCCTCGAGCCGCGGTTGTCGTCGCCCATCCGGATGACGAGACGCTCTGGTGCGGTGGCTACATATTGACCCATCCGGAATACCTTTGGCGCATCGCGACTTTATGCAGAGCGGCAGATCCGGACCGCGCGCCACGGTTTCGCGGCGTTTTACAGCGACTGGGGGCGGAAGGTGAGATGGCGGATCTCGATGACGGACCGGACCAGGCGCCACTACCCGTCGGACAAGTGCAGGAGACCATCGCCCGGCTACTGGCTGGAACCACCTACAACCTGCTCTTGACCCACGGTCCGATGGGCGAGTACACGCGGCATCGCCGGCATGCGGAGTGCTGCCAGGCTGCGGTTGAGCTTTGGAGTGCGGGCCGCCTCGACACGCGGCGATTGTGGCTATTTGCTTATGAAGATGGGAACCGGGCGTACTTGCCCCGCGTGCGCGAAGATGCTGACCGGCGGGACGTGCTGACCGACGGCGTTTGGCTCGAAAAGCGGCGCATGATTATGGATCTTTACGGGTTTGGTCCTGAAACTTGGGAAGCACAGACCACTCCGCGCGAAGAAGGGTTCTGGTGCTTTGACTCGGCGCAGGCAGCCGTAAAACGCGCCACGCCCGGCGAGCCGCAAGCGTGAAGGTGTTGGTGCTGACCGAATACCCGCCGTCGGCAGCCGGCTTGGCGACGCAAGGCGATCTCTTTTGCAGGGGTCTGCGAGAGATTGGCGTGGATGTCCACCCGGTACACTTCGAATCGCCCTTGGAAAAGGAGTGGTATTACCGCTGGTTCCGTCCGGACGTGGTGGTCGGCGTGGGTTTCTGGGGCCATATTCCGCACCTGGTCCTGCACCCGCAACAGTTTGGGATGAGGGCGGTGCCATGGCTCGTGGCCGACGGGTATATCGCAGCACACCAACAAGTCCTGAACGCCCTACCGCTGATCCTGGTCACCTCCAACTGGGTGAAGGAGACATATATCAGGGATGGCCTCCGGGGAGACAATATCGAGGTATTGCCTGTAGGTTGCGACACGGATAGCTTCGCGCCGCGCAGCCGCGATGACCTCAAGGTGCGATCGATCCGTGAGGCTTTGGGCGTGTCCGATGACCAGATCATGATCCTGACCGTCGGTGGCGACGCGGCGTCCAAGGGCGCCCAGGAAGTCATGCAGGCGCTGGCGCTGATCGATGCCGAGGCGCCCGGCTGGAGATATGTCTGCAAGGTTTGGCCCCAACCCCGAACGGTAGAACAGAACCTGATCGACCTCGAATTAGCGGCGCATCTGGGCATCGACAAGAAGGTCACTTACTCCACCAACGTGGTCTCGCACAACTTCATGCCTTACTTATTGGCCGCCTGCGACATCTACGCTGCACCGTCGCGGCTGGAGGGTTTCGGAATGATTCAGGTGGAGGCTAACGCCTGCGCAAAGCCGGTGATCGCGATTAATGCGATGGCATTTCTGGACACGATGGTCCACGGTGAGACGGCATTCCTGGCGGAGGTTGCCGAGGAGCGTAAGATCACAGAGGCGGTCTTCGGGGAAGGCCACGGGATCGACGATAGCCACCGCATCGTGTTTCCAAACCCGCGAACAGCGGAGTTCCGTGCCAGTGTACCCGACCTCGCTAAGTATCTTCTGACACTCATTGAGGACAGCGGTCTGCGGCGGCGGATGGGCGAAGCGGGCCGAACCCACGTGGCCCGGTTGTTCGACTATCGCCAGGTTGCCCGGCGGTTTGTGAAAATAGTGTCCGACCGATTGGGAATTCAATAACATGGTCATGCTCATGGACGACAAGTCGCTGGCCTCCGTCGATCGGGGCAAAGAGGCGGCCCTCCGCATCCTGCTGCATAACGCGCGGGGGCCGTGCGAAGGACTGCCGCGGACCGCCGGATGGGGATATCCGGAACCCTACACGCGCGACCTCATGATTTCAGCCCTGGGTTTTCTAGCCACGGGCAACGAAGAGCTTGCCGACGCGCTACGGTGCACCTTGGTGGCGCTGGCAACCAATCAAACCAAGCGCGGTCACATCCCATCGCTGGCGCACGATCCGGCCGACCGCGGTTCCAGCGATACGACACCGCTTTTCCTCTTTGGCCTGGCATTGTACAGGAAATCGGTCAAACAGCCGGAGTTTCTCGACGAGGCAGCGCGGAAGGCCCTGATTTGGATGCAGTATCAGAGTCCCGACGACCTGGTGATGGTGGGTCAGTTACCGACCAGCGACTGGCGTGACGAGCAGTGGGTAATGGGTTTCGGGTTGTACGTGAATACGCTGGTATATGCGTATCTGCGTCTTTACGGCGAGCACGAGTCAGCCGGTCAACTGCGCGAGTTAATGAACCGTCTGGAGGTCCTTGGCAATGTGAAGAACCCCCATGAGCACGAGGGTCTTGTGGTGCCATCCAAGCCTTACTACGCTCTCTACTCTTACAAACTCTTTAACAGCGACCGTTTCGACCTGCTGGGCAATAGCCTGGCGATTCTGACAGGGATCGTCTCGCCAGATCGGGCGCGAAACCTGGTGGTATGGATTGAGGCCGAGTGCGAGGCTATGCGGGACCGCGGCGAGTTAGCCGTGGATTTGCCGCCTTGTTTGTTTCCCTATATTCTGCGCCACGACCCCGACTGGCGGCCACGGTACGAGCAATACAACCGGCCCGGCGAGTATCACAACGGAGGCGTGTGGCCGTTTGTCTGCGGCTTCTATGTGGCGGCATGCGTCGCGGCGGGGCGGATGGAACTCGCAAAGCGGAAGCTCTCGGCTCTGACCGAACTGGTGAAGCCCTGGCACGAAAACGAGGCGGAGTGGGGTTTCAACGAGTGGATCAAGGCGCAGACCGGTCAGCCTAGCGGGCGCGATTGGCAGACCTGGTCGGCTGCGATGTACCTCTACGCCGCTGACTGTGTCGAGCGGCAGGACACGCCATTCTTCGGCGAGATGCGCGCCGGCTATGCGAGCCCATCGCCGCATTCGAAGTAGAGGTTGTGGCGCCCACGGCGGGTCATGCTCTTTGCCTGACAGCGATGCAGGCATCCCAGTTACCCCTCTGAAAGCGAGCAATCCCGGTCGCCGCGACCGCCGGCGGGCGGATGGGGATGCGCGGCGGCGGAAGGCGCAGCGAGGTAGATCCCGAACAGGCGCGCCTCGAATCCTCTGTCGCGCATTTGCCGATAAAATAACGACCTTTGTCGCCTCGGATTCCGTTGCGGCGCCGCAACCTCGAGGGAAGGCCCGCTCGATTCTACCCGAACTTCAGGGCGCTTGCGCAGCGGCGCTCCCAGTAGGTGCGAGTGTGCGCCAGAGCATATGGAAGCGGGGTGCGATGCGAAACCGCGTGCCGTCGATAAAGAAGACGCCCTTCTCGATCAGGGCCTTGTGCGCATGGCTTTCGTAGTCTTTGAGCGGCCAGTGCGCGCCGGCGGATTTGCGGTTGAGGTCCACGAGCTCCGCGAAAAAGCTTGCCCGGGCGCCCTCCCACTCGACTTCGGAGAATTCGATGCCCACGGCGAAGGCCCCGTACGAAGTGCGGCGGTCCAACCGGCGGATATGCCCGGTGATCGCGGCGCCGCGCGGCACGAGCAGGTCCCCCTTGTAGCCGATTCGCTCGACGACGCGCGCATGCAGTGTATCGCCCACCGAAGCGGTCTTTGAATCGATGGCGGCATCCAATTCCACAGGAACCAGCAGGCCGGCCGGCAGATCCACCTGGCGCACCTGCGGCTTGGGCGCCTCCGGAAGAGTGGGCGGCGTGTCGAAACGGATTATGGATGTGCTCCCGTACTCGCGGCACTGGGAAAACTCGATCACTGCACGGTCTGCCTCACCGGAGAAGTACGCCATGGTCAGCTCAGAGCGTTTGGGTAGCAGTGCGTCGGAATCGCCGATGTGCGTGCGGGCATAAAAGGTCCGGAAGACGGCTTCCGCTAGGCGCAAGTTAGAGGGTAGAGCGTCGCCATACGTGTCCAGCCGAATCAGATCCAGCGACAGGGGATCAAACCAGAAGGAGCCGTTAGCGGCCACTAGCTCCGCAGCGCCGTTCACCCGTATTTCCCCGCGGCTCTCTTGCTGGGTGAGATGAAAATCATAGCGGACCGCCGCACGCCCGTCCAGCTTCTCTGCGCCCCGGTATTGGAGAGTGCCTTTGCCAGAGACGAACAGATCCTGCGCAAAGGTGGCGAACATGCCGGCGCCGATCATGCCGCTGGTCACTAAAGACGCCACGCCCCGATCTTCGAATTGGCGGGATCCGGGCCAGGCGAACAGTTCTTTGCCGGCCACGCTGGAAACCTCCAGGTGAACCCTATCCACCGGCTTGAACGAGCTTGCATGCGGTTCGCGATGCGCGCGCTCGATACTCTCCAGGCAGGTATAGTTGGGAATGCTGGTCATGTCCTGCCGAACTTTTTCCTTGAAGCGCGCCAACTGGCTTTCATCGGGCGCTTGACCGGCGGCGGTGCCCGCCGTCATGGTGAGGGAGGTGAAACACAGCCACGCCGTGATTATTCTACAGCGCATGCGGATAGTCCCAACCCATTGTCAAAAGATTATTGTAAAACTCCCGCCCCCGCGATACCATTCAAACTTCAAGACTGCCCGTGCGCCTTGACGGTCTGGCGTTTCGATGCGTCGCGAGAACTCAAGTTGGCGGCCTGTACTCGCTAGGCTAGAATCCGCAGCAAGCTAAAATAGCTAGCCACCAGCCACGGGGGGCAAAGCGCGCGCCGGCGGGTCCACATATCCGTTCAGCTTTTCCGAGTTGGTGATCCGCATACCCGCCGTGTCCCACTCGATCCGCTCACCGGGAAACCGCTGCGCGATGCACCCCAGCAGAAACGCCTCGGTCACCGGACTCTGTATCTCGAAGTTCGCCAGCGGTGCCTGCGATCCACCTCGCGCAGCCGCCACCCACTGGTCGATGGCGACATTGCGCGGCCGCTCGCCACGCGGTGGCCGCGCCAGCGGCTGGTACTTTTTCGCTTCCGGATAAACGCGTGGATTGTTTCCATTGAATCCGGCCAGGATGATCCCTTTATCGCCCACGTACAGGATGCCTTCATTGTCCTCGCCGGCCTGGAAATAGTGCCGATCCTCCGCGCGCAATCCCGCCGGCCGCTTGGGTCGCAGACCTCCGTCGTACCACGACATCCGTACGGCGGGCCGGTCGCCCACGGCCGGATAATCCAGGTGCACGATGGACGCCTTCGGGAAGGTCTCTGCCCAAGACTCGCTGGAGCACGCTTCCACGCCCACCGGCGGCGTAAGCCCCAGAATCTTGAACACACCCGCGAAGCTGTAGCAGCCCATGTCGCCGAACGACCCGCAGCCGAAATCGTGCCACCCGCGCCATACAAACGGCAGATAGGCATGGTTGAAGGGACGCTCGGGCGCGGGGCCTAGCCAGAGATTCCAGTCGAGACCCTGGGGCACCGGTTGCGCCTCCGCGGGCCGGTCGATTCCCTGCGGCCAAAACGGCCGGCTCGACCAGTTGTGCACTTCGCGTACGTGCCCGATGGCGCCATCCGCGATCCAATCCGCGATCAGCCGCGTGGATTCGCTCGAAGGGTTGTTGACCGGCAGCGAAGTCGCCACCTTCATATCGCGCGCTACTTGCGCCATGCGCCGCGCATCGCCGATGGTGTGGGTCATGGGCTTCTGACACAGAACATGCTTGCGCCGCTCCATGGCCGCCAGTGAGATCGGCGCGTGCCAGTGGTCGGGCGTCGCTACGTAGACCGCGTCCACGTCCTTTTCCTTCTCCAGCAACTCGCGGTAATCGTTGTAAGCCGCGCAGCCTTTATAGGAGCCGGAGCCATTGCGCGAGCCGTAATAAGCTTCCACCAGGCGCTTGGCCGGCTCGCGGCCGCCCATGCCAAGGCTGGTCCGGAACTCGTGCGTCAGTTGAGCGAAGCCGGGCGACGCCAGGTCCTCGCCCCAACTTTCGTAGCCCGCGCCCAGCAGGCGGCGCGCCGACTGCAACAAGTCGTTCTCACCATATTCCGCGTAGTCTTTGCTGAACCGGTTGCAATCGCAAACCGCCACCACCTGTACGTCCGGCCGCGCCAACAGTTCCACGGTCACCGCCTGGCCCTGTCGGCCCAAGCCTACGCTAGCCAGCGTAAGCCTGTCGCTCGGCGGCACAAACGGCGCGCCCAGCACATGACGCGGCACGATCGTGAAACTGGCTACGGCCCCCGCAAACGCGCGGCGCGAAAGCTGACCATCCCCGGAAAGATACATAACAACCTCCAATGTGGCCAAATGCCACGAGGATCATTATAGATGCGCGCGCCGATCCCTGGCGGCGGTATGGTAACGACGGAGAGCTTGCCGGCGGTGACGGAGTCGATGCTTACCCGCGCGGTATACAACACCCATGCCGCCCCCGGCCGATCTCGTAGCTGTTTGCGTGGCATTTTGAGATTTCGAAAAACAGGGACAAAACAGACCAATTTCGACGCCCAGGCCACACCGCGCAACGTCCCGATTCCGGGCCAGGGCCGTTTCTTAGGGGCCCATCGCATTTACACCTTGTCGCGTTGAGCGCGCTCGCCTGAACCCCTCAAGCCCCAAGCGCCGCGAATTATGAGACAATGCCGCGGTATGCTTACCCTTTCCAGAAGAGCATTTTTCAAAACTGTCGCGGCGGACACGGTCGCAGCCGGGTTGCTGTCCGCAAGCGCCCGCGAGCTTTGCGCCAATCCGCTGGGCATGCCGATCGGATGCCAGACGTACCCGGTCCGGGCGATGATCGCCAAGGACTTTCCAGGAACCCTCAAGCAGCTTGCCGACGCCGGATTTCAGACCATCGAGTTGTGCTCGCCGGTGGGTTACGCCGATTCCGGTTTCGGCGGTCTCGCCAAATATAAAGGCGCCGAACTGCGGAGAATCATCGGCGATGCGGGCCTCAAATGCGAAAGCTCGCATTTCGACATCAAGGAGCTACGGGAGAATCAGGCCGGTAGAATCGCCTGGGCGAAAGACCTCGGCCTGACCCAGATGTTGGTGCCCAGCCTCGATGGCCCGCGAAACCCGACTATGGACGACGTGAAGCGGGCGGCTGGCGAATACAACAAAATAGGCGAAAAGGCGGCCCAAGCGGGCATCCAACAGGGCCTTCACAATGAAGGATTCGAGCTCTCGATGGTCGATGGCAAGCGGACCTACGACCTGTTGCTGGAACTGCTCGATCCGAAACTGGTCATGTTCCAGTTTCAGTGCTCGACCATCAGCCGCGGTTACGATGCCGCCGAGTATTTCATAAAGTACCCCGGCCGCTTCGTTTCGATGCACGTGCAAGACTGGTCGCCGGCCGCCCGAAAGCAGATGGCAGTGGGACAGGGCACCCTGGACTGGACGAAAATCTTCACCGCGGCGAAGACCGGTGGGCTAAAGAACTACTTCGTCGAAATGAACCTGGATTTGATGAGGGCCAGCGTCCCTTATTTACGCAATCTGCAGGTGTGAATGTGTACTTCACCACCTCAAGAGTGATCGCCGCGGCTTCGGACGGTGCAGCCCGGCAGCCCTAGAGCATGGCTGGCGCTTCCCGCGACCGTAACCCGAGACGAACATGTCGGCAGGCCGTGCAGCGATGTACACTGAGGACTTCTGTGCGTTGGCTTGCCTGGCTCCTAGTTCCAATCGCACTTGCCGCCGCCGATTGGCCGCAATTTCGCGGGCCGAACGGCTCGGGCGTATCTCGTTCAAAAGGCCTTCCTGAGCGCTTCGACGCGCGAAAGAATCTTGTCTGGCGAACCGCCTTGCCAGCAGGGCATTCCTCACCGGTGTTCACCGCTGAGCATATCTTTGTTACGGCCTTTGAGGGCAAGGTGCTGCAAACCCTATGTCTGGACCGCGAGAGCGGCAGGATACTCTGGCGCAGGCAGGCCCCGCGCGACAGGCAGGAAGCTTTCCAGGAGACCAATGGACCGGCATCTCCTTCGCCCGTAACAGATGGGGTCAACGTCTACGTTTTCTTTGGCGATTTCGGGCTACTCTCCTACAGTCCGGACGGTAAAGAACGATGGCGCCTGCCAATGGGACCGTTCAACAACCCCAACGGCCACGGCTCCTCGCCGATTCTGGCCGATGGGAAACTTGTGTTGATCTGCGATCAGGACACCGGGTCCTACCTTCTGGCCGTCGATCCGGCCAGTGGCCGCGCGATCTGGAAGACGATGCGGCCCGAGTGCACCCGTGGCTATGCCACGCCCGCGGTGTACCGGCCAAAGAGCGGGCCGGCGGAACTGATCGTTCCCGGCTCGTTCGAATTGGCGTCGTATGCCGTCGAGACCGGCCAGAAATTGTGGTGGGTGAGCGGGCTGGCGTGGCAACCAAAGACCGTGCCGATAGTCGACCACGACCGAATCGTTGTCAACGGTTGGGAAATCGGAGGAGGCGGCAAAGCGGTCGCTTTTGCAGAGGCCCTGGCTGTGTATGACAAAGATCAAGATGGAAAATTGTCGCGCAGTGAAATGGCTGCCAGCCGGAACGCCGAATGGTTCGCCGACAATGATCTGAACCATGACGGATACATCGACGAGCGGGAATGGGGGTTCTATCAAGCGCTCAACACCGCGGACAACTGTCTGATCGCAATTCGGGGCGGCGGGCGCGGCGATGTTACGAAGAGCCACGTGCTGTGGAGGTATCGCAAGGCACTTCCGAATACCTCGTCGCCGCTGCTTTACCAGGGCGTGATCTATCTGGTTCGCGATGGCATTTTTACAAGCCTGAATCCCGATAACGGAGAAATCTTCAAGCAGGGGCGTCTTACCGGGGCACTCGGCCGCTACTGGTCTTCGCCCGTCGCCGCCGATGGAAAACTCTTCATCGTGAGCGAGGATGGAAAGGTTGTCGTGATGCGGGCCGCTCCGGATTGGGATATTCTCGCCATCAATAATCTTGACGAAGATGTCTTCGCGACTCCCGCGATCCTCGATGGCCGGATCTACGTGCGCACCCGCGGGGCGCTTTATTGCTTTGCGAACGGTGGCCGCAAGAATACCGATTGAATGGGCACCGATGATTCGGGCCGTAGTCCTTCCCCGAAAGTCCGACGCCGATGTACACGTCTTGGCCGCTTGCCGACTCGGCATAGCGAATCGCCGATTCAAGGTCGCAGAACCACCGGAAGGTCTTATCGGCGATCGTCCAAATCTGAATACGCAACTCTTCCGGCTTGTTTGCAAAAAGGGCTTCCATGAAC